>REDU01000154.1 GCA_007693335.1 Ilumatobacter sp.
GGAACCTTCAAGTTGGTCAGTGCCGAACTCGCGGCACTCGCTTTGTTCGGTATGTGCAACTGGGCGTACACGTGGTTCCGCGTCGACGGTGAGTTCAGCGACATCGAGGTCGCTGACTACTTCTGGTCGTGGCTCGCCAGTGGATTCTCTGCAGGGATACCCGTCACTCCTGTCGAATTGATCGGTCACGACGACTCGGACTGAACGGAGCAGAGGCGCATGAATGACATGAATGAGTGGAACATTCCGGAGTACTTCAACTTCGCGACGGATGTGGTCGATCGATGGGCCGAGGATCCGGCGTTGGAAGCAGTGGTGGTGGCCGATGAGACCGGTGGTGTGACGAGATGGACATACGCGGAGATCGCGGACCGATCTCGTCGGCAGGCTGCTCTCCTGACGTCTCAGTCGGTCTCCAAGGGCGATCGCGTCGTCGTCATGCTGCCGAGATCGGTGGAGTGGATCGTGACGATGGTCGCCTGCGCGCGAATCGGAAGCGTTCCGATTCCCTGCATCACGATGCTCACGGCAGATGATGTCGCGTACCGAGTCGAGCATTCGGGAGCCCGGGCGGTCGTGACGACGATCGCAGATGCCACCAAGTTCGAAGGTCTCGCCCTCGACGTGCGCATCTGCGTTGGCGGCGAATTGGAGGACTGGATCGACGAAGCGACGTCATCGAGTCTTGCGGCGGGCGACATCGGCGCCTCGGTTCGGTCGAGCGACCCAGCCGTGCTGTACTACACGTCTGGTTCCACGGGTGGGCCCAAAGGCGTGTTGCACGCCGCAGCGGCCCTGTACGCGTGGCGCGTTTCCGCCGAGCACTGGCTCGCACTGGATCGCGGGGACGTCATCTGGTGTACAGCCGATACCGGCTGGTCGAAGGCAGGAACGAGCATCTTGTACGGACCGTTCAGCCGCGGAGCGACGGCAGTGATGTACGACGGCCCATTCGACGCCCGTCGGCGACTGGAGCTCATCGACGAGCTTGGCGTCGACATCTTCTGTGCTGCGGCGACAGAGCTGCGTCGACTCATCGTCGAACCCGGTCCCTTCAGTTTTTCCCGCCTACGACACACGGTGTCCGCTGGCGAGTCGGTGAACCCCGAGGTCGTCACAAGGTGGAAGGAGTTGACTGGTATCGACGTGCTCGATGGTTACGGTCAGACGGAGACGCTGATGACGGTGACCAACGTGCCCGGCCGCCCGCCGAAGCCCGGGTCCATGGGTCGAGCGCTCCCTGGCAACCGCATCGCTGTACTTGTCGGTGACGATGAAATCGCGACCGCTTCAGCGTCCGGTCAGCTCCTGGTCGCCGCGCCCAGTCCGCAGCTGATGCTCGGGTACTTGGGCGACGAGGAGCGCACTAGTTCCTGCTATCTCGAGATCGACGGTCAGCATTGGTTCATGACCGGCGACAACGTGGAAGTCGATGCCGACGGCGACGTCTTCTACCTCGGCCGAAGCGATGACATCATCAACTCATCCGGCTACCGGATCGGCCCCGAGGAGGTCGAGAACGCGCTCGTGTCACATCCTGTGGTCCAGGAGTGCGCCGTGGTTGGCCAGCCTGATCCCGAGCGTGGCGAGATCGTCGTCGCCTACGTGGTGCTCCTCCCGGGAGTGGCGGCCGTTGACGAGACAGTCAGTGATCTGCAGCGACACGGCAAGGAGGCCACTGCGCCGTACAAGTACCCCCGCCGTATCGAGTTCGTCGACGAACTACCGAAGACGGTGAGTGGGAAGTTGCGACGGAACGAACTGCGACGGGCGACGGGACGCGCATAACACCCCTGCAATTCAGCAATGACTACGTTCGCCGAAGTCGTAAGTCGGCGTCCGAAGGCACGACAGAATTGAGAAGGTCGAGTTGAGCTACACGTCAGCGCAGGCACGCCTCAAGCCGAGCCGTTCCGATGCCTCGGTCGGAATCGTGTTCCAGCGTCTTCTCGATCTTGCTGAAGACGTCCTCGATTCCGAGAACGTTTCCGTCGGGGTCCACATACACGTACGCGCCGGACACGTGGAACCAAGTCACCATCTCGTCGACGTCATCCGGTACCTCAAGCGTGTGGATGTCCCCGGGCGGCTCATAGGAGTAGCTTCCCTCTTCCGCCCACCAATCGTGCTCCAGATAGTGCCATCGACCCTTCAGGGTCAACGCATGTACTGGTCCCGCGTGCCGGTGACGCGAGAGCACACCCGAGCGCCGCACCCGCAACACGTTGACAAAATATCCCTGCGAAGGAGAGAGCAGGAGCGGGAGAAAGCTGACGCCCTCAGCCTGTGGAACCCAGAGCTCGTCGTCGATTGCGCCGACGTCGATGACGCCTGGGACGATGTGGTCGCCCTGAGCGAAGGGCAATGGTCGACCCCGATATGGCTGGCTTGAGTTGTCGATCATCGAACACACAGTACGGCGCTCCAGACCCGGCCCGCGAACCGTAACAGTGAGCGCAGGTGCTCTATCTCGCCGTATCAGCGACCCCCGTCATGGAGTCGACGAAGTGCTCGAGGTCGGTTCGGCGGAAGCGGACGGATCGGCCGAGTTGGACGGGGGTGAGTTGTCCGGCCCAGATGAGTTCGTAGATGGTTGATCGTCCGATGTTGAGGATGGTGCTGGCTTGAGTGATGGTCAGGAGGAGTTGATCGACGTCAGCGGTGGACGGTCGATCGACGTGCTTGATCGGTCTTGGCCTCGATCGCAACGGCCGCGCCGACCCATCCGCCAACCCGGCGATCCCCACGGCCGCGTACTTCCGCAGCCAGCAATGCACCGTCTGACGCGTCACCCCGAACCGGACCGCCACATCGGTCACCGTCGACGCGTCGTTCAACACCTCGAGCACAGCCTGATAACGCTGCTCCACCAGCCCCAACTCCACCAACACGATGACGACCTCCCCGGACCCGACGACGTTGAACGTCATCATCGAAGAGGCTCAGCACCAGCAGCCAGAACCAATCGGGTGGAACACAGCTACCGGAGCCAGTGCGCCCAGCTACCGGAACCCGTCCCAAAAGTGTCACCCACCTACCGGAGCCAACATGTCCACCATGAACCGGGACAGCACATCTCGGCGTAGCAACCCGGTAGCAACCTAGGGCTCTTTCGAAGCTCGGCCGCCGGGCCATCTGTTGCCTTCTAGCAGGCATTTCGTGGTGCGCCCCCTGGGATTCGAACCCAGAACCAATGGATTAAGAGTCCACTGCTCTGCCATTGAGCTAGAGGCGCGTATCGGCCCGGCAGTGTACGGGTTCGGGGTCGTTTCCGACCTCGTCGCCGACACTGCCGGGCCATTGGGGTGAGCGAGGGGACTTGAACCCCCGGCCTCCAGGGCCACAACCTGGCGCTCTAACCTGGCTGAGCTACGCCCACCATGTGGTGCGACAGTCTGCCACGGCCGCGGGCGTTCGCCACCCCCGATCTGCTCGCGCCCCTGCGGCTTGAACCGACTCTGTGTCGATCTGGGCCGGGTGGTGCGGCCGCTGGCGACTCTGTGTCGATCTGGGCCGGGTTTTTGGGCGGGGCGGCCCGGGGGTGACTCGGCGTGACCGGTCCGCGAGGATGGTGGGGTGACCGACCTCGCCGAACGCTCCGCCACGACCGATGCCGAGACTGCTCGGGTGCACACGGCACTCGACGACTTCCTCGCGGCCCACGATCCCGCCACCACCGACCCGATCGAGTTCCGTGGGGCCCGCTACGACGCCGGCTTGGCGTGGGTGCACTTCCCCGAGGGCTTCGGCGGCCTGGGTGTTCGCCCCGATCTCAACCGGATCGTCGAGCGGCGGCTCAAGGACGCCGGGGCGGCGCCCACCGACCCGACCACCTTCTTCATGGCCCTGGCCGGTCCCACCATCCTCACCCACGGTTCTGACGAGCAGAAGCACCGCTTCCTGCGTCCGATGTTCACCGGTGAGGAGAAGTGGTGTCAGCTGTTCTCCGAGCCCGGCGCCGGTTCCGACTTCGCCGGACTGGCCGCCCGGGCCGTCCGCGACGGCGACGAGTGGGTGGTGAACGGTCAGAAGGTCTGGAACACCCTCGCTCACGTGGCCGACCGCGGGATGCTCGTGACCCGCACCCACCCCGACCTGCCCAAACACAAGGGCATGACCTACTTCGCGCTCGACATGAGGGCAGCGGGTGTCGAGGTGCGGCCGCTGCGCCAGATCACCGGCGAGGCCGAGTTCAACGAGGTGTATCTCACCGACGTGCGTATCCCCGACAGCGAGCGGATCGGTGCCGAGGGGGAGGGCTGGCGTGCGTCGCTCACGACCCTGATGAACGAGCGGGTTTCGATCGGAGGCGGAGGTGGCGGCGCGCCGAAACCCGGCGGTGCCGCCATCGAGGCCGTCCGCATCTGGAGCGATCTCGACGGATCCGAGCGCACGCCGGCCCGGCGCGATCGGCTGATGCAGCTCTGGGTGCGCGGCGAGGTGCAGCGGCTCACCAACATGCGGGCCGCCGAGGCGATGCGGGTGGGCAACCCGGGCCCCGAGGGATCGGTGGCCAAGCTCTCGTACGCCGAGCTCAACAAGCATCTCTACGAGTTCTGCATCGACCTGCTCGGCGCGGCGGGCATGATCGGTTACGACTACACGTTCCGTCGCTCCGACGAGCTCGACGTGTCGGGTGGTGGGCGCGGTCCCCGCTACGCGTTCTTGCGCACCCGGGCGAACTCGATCGAGGGCGGAACCTCGGAGATCATGCGCAACATCCTCGGCGAGCAGGTGCTCGGCCTGCCCGGGGAGCCGCGGCTCGACAAGGACGTCCCGTGGATCGAGGTGCCGCGGAGCTGACGCCGAACCGCAGCTGATCGGTCGACGCCGCGATGTCAGCACGCCACGAAACCGGGGGTGACGCCGGTCGTTCACGACGATATTCGTGGTCGTGGTAGTCTCCGGTGACGAATCACCTCAGGAGCGTGACATGAGTACGATGCGAACCGCAGCCCCGCACGAGCTGATCGGTGCCGCCAAGCGGATCACCGAGCGCGAGATGTCGGTCTACGCCGAGCGCACGAAGGGTTCACAGGCCGCCACCGACCGGGCCCGCAAGGTGATGCCCGCCGGCGTGCCCTCCAGCTTCCAGGCGTACGACCCCTGGCCGGTCGTGGTGAAGCACGCCGCCGGCGCGCACATGGTCGACGTCGACGACAACACCTACATCGACTACGACATGGGCTTCGGCGCGTTGTTCGCCGGCCACATGCATCCGGCCGTCCGTGCCGCCGTCGAGGAGCAGCTCGATCACGGCACGCTCTACGTCACACCGTGTGAGCTGAACGCCGAGGTGGGCGAGCTGCTGGCCGACCGCTACGGCCTGCCGATGTGGCGGCCCACCAACTCGGGTACCGAGGCCACGATGGACGCCATCCGCCTCGCCCGTGGCGTGACCGGCCGGGAGAAGATCGTCAAGGTCGAGGGCGGCTACCACGGCCACCACGACGAGGTGATGATCTCGAACAAGCCGTCGCTGGCCGATGCCGGTCCGGCCGATGCTCCTCACTCGGTGCCACAGTCCGATGGCATCACCGCCGGCACCATCGCCGATGTGATCGTGATCCCGTTCAACGATCCCGATGCACTCGATCGCGCGCTGTCGAACCACGATGTCGCCTGCTTCATCGTCGAGCCCGTGATGGAGAACATCGGCATCTGCCTGCCCGATCCCGGCTACCTCGAGGCGGTCCGTGAGATCACCGAGCGCCACGGCACGCTGCTGATCTTCGACGAGGTGAAGACCGGTATCACCGCCGGTTACGGCGGCGCCACCACCCAGCTCGGTGTGCAACCCGACCTGATCTGCCTCGCCAAGTCGATCGGTGGCGGCTTCCCCGTCGGTGCGTTCGGCGGCAAGGCCGAGTACATGGACCTGATCACGACCGGCCAGGTGCTCCATCTCGGCACCTACAACGGCAACCCGTTGGTGATGGCGGCCGTGAAGGCCACCCTCACCGAGGCGTGCACCCGTCCGGTGGTCGAGGAGACCGTGGCCCGCAACCACCGTCTGGTCGACGCCTGTCAGACCGTGATCGACCGTGCGGGCATCCCTGCCCACACGGTGCGGTTCGGCGCCAAGGGCTGCATCACCTGGTCGGCCGATCCGGTCCGCAACTACCGCGACTACAAGGCCACCGACTTCGACCTCGCCTTCGCCCAGTGGATCCACGGCATCAACCGCGGGGTGCTCCTGCCGCCCGGCCTCGACGAGCAGTGGCTCATCTCGGTGATGCACGACGAACACGACGCGATGCGCTACGCCGACGTGTTCGCCGAGTTCGTCGACGAGATCACCGCCTGATCCGGTCGGGCTCGCCCGGTCAGCTCCAGCTGCGGTCCTCGCGGTAGCGGCCCACGGCCAGAGGCGTCGACCACTGTTTGCGTCGGCCGCTGCTCATCGACTTCAGCACGACGAACAGGCCGAGTGCCACCAGCACGATCGCAGCGCCGAGCACGAGGGGCATGGTGCGGATCGCGAGGCGCGGGACGGCTGCCATCCAGGTGGTGTCGTTGATCGCGGGCAGCACGAAGATCGGCAGGAGCAATCCGAAGACGACCAGGCTCGTGGCGAGAGCGAGGCAGAGCTCGCCGAAGCCACGTGCCACCTCACCCTTCTCCGGACGGACGATCACGCCGAGCAGGAAGGCGATGGCGCCGATGATGGCGGTCACCCCCGCCACCCAGCCGAGCACGTTCGCGAGGAACCGCAGGGTCGACACCTCCGAGACCGGCAAGGTGACCGGGGGGAGATCGCCCACCGCCTGTGAGCGCACGATCTCGACCATCTGTTCCCCGGAGATGCGGACCGGGTCGTCGTGATTGCCGATGGCGCGGGCGTGGGCGTCGGCCACGATGTCGCCCATGACCGCGGCACCCGGCCGGCTCCGGATCACCTGGTCGACGAGGGCGGCCACCTCGGCAGCGGGTTGGTCGAGGGTGCCGGCGGTGGCCCCGGTGACCACCGAGGTGATCTCGGAGCGGATCTGCTCGTCCTGCAGCACTGCCGCAGTGGTGGCCTGCCCGCTCGAGGGGGTGAGCGTGGTGCGCTGCAGCCACCACGAGCCGAACGCGATGCTGACCATCACGCCGGCCACCAGGAAGAAGATCCCCGCGAGGTTGCGCTGCACGCGCTGAGTCTCGCGGATCGGGAGTGGTCCGCACGACATCCGTCCGCTGCCGACGCCGGGTCCGTGGCCCTAGCCTGACCTGGTGCCTCGTCCACACCCACCCGTCCGCCCGGTCCGGACCGGGCCTTCGTTGTCGACCATGTTCCGGCGCGGCGCGTTGCGTCGTTGCCCGTGGTGTGGCGACCGTCGGGCGTACTTCACGGGTTGGTTCGCCAAGCAGGACCGGTGCCGACGGTGCCAGTTGCCCTGGCGGCGCGACGTCGGCTTCGAGCTCGGGGCGATGACGTTCAACATCATCCTCACGCTCGGGATCATCCTCGTGGGGGTGACCGCCAGCATGATCGCGACGGCGCCCGACTTCGCCGTGCGCGAGATCATCATCGGGCTGTTGTTGGGCGCTGCCGTGTTGCCTCTCGTGTTCTATCCGATCAGCTACACGCTGTGGCAGGCGCTCGACCTGGCAATGCGACGGCCGAACCCCGATGACCTCACAGGCGTCAATGGCGTGTCGGACGATGTGCCGGGTGACCAGCAGCAGGGCGGCGCCGAAAAGGCTTGAACGAACGGGCGTTCGAAGACTACACTGGTGTCATTCGACGTCGCTCCGCCCGCCGAACCCACCCGGTCCTCCCCGGGTGTCACACCCCCTCCGTACGGTCGTCGACATCGCCGCTCCAGCGGCCCGCAGGGCTCCGGCCCGTCCACCGCACACCGCCCAGGAAGTAGAGACACCAGATGAGCACTGACCGCGACAAGGCCCTCGACATGGCGCTGGCCCAGATCGACAAGCAGTACGGCAAGGGGTCCATCATGCGGATGGGCGAGAAGACCACGATGGGGATCGACGTGATCTCGACCGGGGCGCTCTCGCTCGATCTCGCCCTCGGCATCGGTGGCCTGCCCCGTGGGCGCGTCACCGAGATCTACGGCCCCGAGTCGTCGGGCAAGTCCACCCTCGCCATGCACGTGGTGGCCGAGGCCCAGCGCAATGGTGGTACCTGCGCCTACATCGACGCCGAGCACGCCATGGACCCGATCTACGCCAAGGCGATCGGCGTCGACATCGACCAGCTGCTGATCTCGCAGCCCGACACCGGCGAACAGGCGCTCGAGATCGCTGACATGCTCGTGCGCTCGGGCGCGGTCGACGTGCTCGTGGTCGACTCGGTGGCTGCACTCACGCCTCGCGCCGAGATCGAGGGTGAGATGGGCGACAGCCATGTCGGGTTGCAGGCCCGGCTGATGAGCCAGGCACTGCGCAAGCTCACCGCCAACCTCAACAAGACCAACACCATCGCCATCTTCATCAACCAGCTCCGCGAGAAGATCGGGGTGATGTTCGGTTCTCCAGAGACCACGCCGGGCGGTCGTGCGCTGAAGTTCTACTCGTCGGTGCGGCTCGACATCCGCCGCATCGAGTCGTTGAAGGACGGCGCCGAGGTCGTGGGCAACCGCACCCGGGTCAAGGTCGTGAAGAACAAGGTGTCGCCACCGTTCCGGCAGGCCGAGTTCGACATCATGTACGGCAAGGGCATCAGCCGTGAGGGGTCGCTGCTCGACATGTCGGTCGACCTCGACATCGTGAAGAAGTCGGGCGCCTGGTTCACCTACGAAGGTGAGCAGCTCGGCCAGGGCCGAGAGAACGCCAAGAACTTCTTGAAGGACAATCCCGAGATCACGATGGAGATCAGTGATCGCGTGATGGTGGCCGCCGGCCTGAAGCCCGGCGACGAGAGCGACCCGGTCGACGAGGCCGACGCCGCCGACGGTGCCGCCGGGTTCTCCGAACTCGACGACCAGCCCATCGACGTCCGCTGACGGGCACCCCCCGCCCGTCAGAAGGCCCCCGTCAGGTGGTGGTCGAGACGACCTCCAACGCGAGGTTGCCGGCCGCCACCGACGTGGAACACTCGATCAGGGTGGTGCCGTAGCCCGGTTGGTAGTTGAACCGTCCGAGTTGGGCGAACAGCAACCGTCCGATCGCCTCGGCCATGCATTCGTGCCCGCCGATCGACTGCACCCGTGCTTCCGACGCGCCCGGCACCGTTTGCAGCCAGCGCCAGGTCAGGATGTGGCCCACCTCGTGCGCGGCCACGCTGCGCGCCACGCTGCGACGGAACTGGTAGATGAAGCGTGCGAAGGCGATCCGGTCGGGTGATGTGGCCGCCACGCCGGCGGCGCCACCGGGGAGCGCCGGTACGGTCCTCATCTCGACGTCGCCCAGCACCGCCCACACTCCGGGCGCCACCGACTCGCGTACGAGGTCGTACGGCGATTCCCCGGTGTACCCCGGCACGGTGTTCGGCGCGCGGGTCCCGGTGGCGGTCACGGCCGGACCGGTGAAGTAGCCGGTCACGTCCACGATCACGTCGGTCTCGCTGAAGGCGTAGTACGCCGCCCCGGCGGTCGACCACGGAGTGATGGTGAGGTTGGCGACGGTCTGGTCGGTGGTCCAGTTGATGGTGGACGTGCCGGGCCGCGGGGTCCGCGCCGGGAAGGCCGACAAGAACCCGTCGGCCATCGTGTCGGTCACCGTCAGGTTGGTCACCACGGCCCCCGCCACGCTGGTCAACTGCAGGTACACGTCACCGGCGTCGTCGACGTCGACGTTGGTGAACAGTTCGAGTTCGCGGATGCCATCGGCGTAGACGGGGTCAGCCAGCGACCGGGTGTCGAACATCCGGGTGGGCGCGGTGGAGACGAAACGGCCATCGCCGCTCGCGACGGCCGACTCGCCGGTGAACCACCCGATCACGTCCACGAGCACGTGCATCGAGCCCTCCACGTAGAGGTCGATCCCGCCCGGTCCGAGGGGCACGATGCCCGTGGCGGCTCGCGTCTGGCCGGCGGCATCGGTGTTGACGAGCGAGACCTCGGGTCGCTCGGTGCCGGCCGGGTACGCGGTCACGAATCCCCAGCTGGCGGAGTCGGCGGCGGTGACCGTGACCGCCATGGCCGTGGCGTCTGCCGGCACCCCCGATGGTCGGGACACCCGCACCGTGGCGTCGGTGATCCGTGCTCCGTCGGAACGGCTGTCGAGGAGGCGTGACTGGGGGACCGGGGTGAAACGACCGGCTGAGGTGGCACCGGGACTCGGCACGAACGCTCCGGCCACGTCAACGAGCACGAACGCTTCGGCCGAGAGGTAGACGTCCACGGCACCGTCGGCGCCGAGCTCGACGATCGTGCCGTTGGCGCGCGATTCGCCGGTCGACCAGTTCAGGTTCGACGTCTCACGCCGGGGTGAACCCGACGGCCACACGGTGGCGAACCCGGGCCCGGCGGCGCCCGTGACCGTGATGGTGAGCGCGACCGACGTCGCATCGTCGGGGATGTCGCCCACCCCGGCCACCATGATCCGGATCGTCGCCGGGTCGATCCGCTGACAGCCGCAGTCGGTGCGCCGGGTGTCGACCAGGCGGGTCGGCTCGACCGGTCGGAACACGCTCGGCGTCGCCGTGTCGGCCCGGGCCGCTGGCGACCGACTGATGGCAGGGTCGAGCGCCAGGCCGGCGGTCGCCAGGAGCAGACCGGCGATGAGGAGCGACAGGAACCGGCGCCCCACATGGTCGTCGTGGATGGCGGGTCGGTCCATCATGGGCTCCGTTCAGAAACCGGGAGTGAACACCATCAGGTAGAGGCCCACCACGAGACCGAGGTGGGTGATGCCGATGCCGGCACTGAGCATCGACGTCTCACGCGGGCCGCCACCGTGGATCGAGGGGCGGATCAGGAACCAACTGACCACCATCAGGATCGCCCACACCACGATCGAGAGCGAGATCCACAGATCGGCCACCTTGATCAGACCATCGGACAACCCGGCCAACCCCATCCCGAGTACCCACAGCACCGCCAGCGACGGGAACACGATGCGCATGTGGAGCTTGGCGAGGGTGGCGGTCTCGCCGGCTCGCCGCAACGCGGGGTAGACGAACAGGGGACCGAATGCCGTGATGGCCGTGATCACGTGCGCGATCAAGAAGATGTTGTAGACGTCGCCTCGGTAGCCCATACGGCCGGTGACGCTAGCTCGGACGTTGCTCACTCTCCCACCGGGTGCGAGGCTGCCAGCATGAGCCGAACCGCCACGGTGGTCGGCGGAGGTCCCGCCGGGTTGATGGCGGCCGAGGTCTTGGCGTCGGCCGGGTTCCACGTGCGCGTGTTCGATCACATGGCGTCGTTCGGGCGCAAGTTCCTGCTGGCCGGACGCGGTGGTCTGAACATCACGCACTCCCGTCCGATCGACGAGTTGCTCGACCGCTACGGGTCGCAGCGGGATGCACTCGAGCCGGCGATCCGTGCCTTCGACCCCGATCGGCTCCAGGCATGGTGTGCCGACCTCGGTGAGGCCACGTTCGTGGGATCGAGTGGCCGGGTCTTCCCCGGGTCGTTCCGCGCCACGCCGCTGTTACGAGCCTGGTTGCGGCGGTTGACCGACGCTGGTGTCGGCTTCGAGCCCCGGCACCGGTGGCTCGGATGGTGTGACGACGGCAGCGGTCGCCCCGATCCGACTCGTTCGCTGTTCGAACGCTCCGACGGCACCACGGTGGAGGTCGTGGCCGACGTGACGGTGCTGGCGCTCGGCGGTGCGAGTTGGCCACGTGTCGGATCCGACGGCGGCTGGGTGTCGGTGCTCCGTGCCGCCGGGATCACCGTGACCGAGCTCCGGCCGGCCAACTGTGGGGTGGAGGTCGGCTGGTCGTATGAGTTCGTCGACCGGTTCGCCGGCGTGCCGCTGAAGAACGTCGCCGTCGGTGCCGGTGGTGCCTGGGTCCGCGGTGACGCGATGATCACGGCCACCGGGCTGGAAGGCGGCCCGGTGTACGACCGGTCAGCAGCGATCCGCGACACCATCGTTCGTGACGGCTCGTGCACCGTGGTGATCGACCTGCAGCCCGATCTGTCGGAGGCGCAGGTGGCCGAACGGCTCGCTCGGCGAAGACCCAAGGACACGACCACGTCGTGGATCCGACGGGCGGTCGGTCTCTCGTCGGCGTCGGTCTCGCTGCTGCGAGAGGTGACCGGGAACCAGCTCCCTGTCGATCCGGCCGAGCTGGCACGGCTCGTCAAGGCCGCCCCGCTCCGTGTCGAGCGGACGATGTCGATCGACCGGGCGATCTCCACGGCCGGTGGTATCGACCTCGGCGAACTCGACGATTCGTTCATGCTCCGTCGACTCCCGGGCGCTTTCGTGGCCGGTGAGATGCTCGACTGGGAAGCGCCCACCGGGGGCTATCTCCTCCAAGCGGCGTTCAGCACGGCGACGGCCGCGGCGCGCGGTGCGGTGGGGTGGCGCGATCGAGTGTTCGACGAGATCGACGACGGCGACACGCTGTGGCGCGTCGACCGGAGCTTCATGGCGTCGAACTGGACCTGCATCTGGGGTCGGGGGTGTGCTGGTATCGGGAGCGAGCGGGCACCGCACCTCGGCCACGGCTGCTGTTCGCTCGGTGCCGAACTCGACGGCCCGGACGAGGCGCGCAACCTGTCAGCGCTGTCGGCGATGCTCGCGCCCGACGAATTCGAACACCACGCCGAGGCGGCGGCCGGGGGGATCTTCCGCGACGACACCAGATCCGCGACGCGCGTGGTCGACGGTGCCTGCATCTTCCTGAACCGTCCCGGGTTCGCCGGTGGAGCAGGGTGTGCGTTGCACCTCGCCGCCGTGGCGCGTGACGAGTCGCCCATCGAGTGGAAGCCGTCGGTGTGCTGGCAGCTGCCCGTCAAGGTCGACTGGGAGATGCGCGACGACGGTGTCGAGGTGGCGACCGTTCGCGGGTGGTCGCGTGCCGACTGGGGTGAGCACGGCCGGACCATGGCGTGGGTGTGCACCGAGGAGCCCGAGGCGTTCGTGGGCGAACACCCGGTGGTGGAATCGCTGGCCGACGAGCTCACTGCCATCGTGGGCCGCGAGGTCTACGTCGAGCTCCGCCGCCGTCGCCACTGAGCGCGCTCCGGTTCGCGACGTCTTCGACCGGAGCGGCGATGAAGGTCACGAGCTGAGGATGTTCGTCGGGCCCGAGCTGGTGGAGGACACGGTGACCGCCGACGTCAGCCGACGGTGGGGGGCGGCAACGGGGCCGGCATGGCGGGTGCTG
>REDU01000002.1 GCA_007693335.1 Ilumatobacter sp.
GAGGGTGGTTGGATCGGGATCGCGATCCCCGAGGAGTACGGCGGTGGGGGGCGTGGGATCACCGAGGCGGCCACGATCCTCCGCACGGTGGCGGCCAGCGGTGCGGCCATGAACGGGTGCTCGGCCATCCACCTCACGATCTTCGGGCTCAACCCGGTGGTGGTGTTCGGCAACGACCGGCTCAAGGACACGTTCCTGCCCCGTGCGGCCGCCGGTGATCTGCACGTGGCGTTCGGGGTGACCGAGCCCGATGCGGGAACCGACACGTCACGCATCACGACCCGGGCGACCCGTGATGGCGATGGATGGCGCATCAGCGGTCGCAAGATCTGGACCACCAAGGCGCTCGAGTCGGAGGTGGTGCTGCTGTTGGCCCGCACCGGTGAGGCCGACTCAGGGTTCGACGGGCTCAGCCTGTTCCTCGCCGATCTCGACCCTGCCCACGTCGACATCCGTCCGATCCCCAAGGCCGGACGCAACGCGGTCGCCTCGTGCGAGGTGTTCTACGACGACCTGCCCGTGGAGGGCTGGCGGCTCGTGGGCGAGGAGGGCAAGGGCTTCAAGCACCTCCTCCACGGGTTGAACCCCGAACGCATCCTGCTCGCAGGAGAGGGCGTCGGGATCGGCGAGGCCGCGCTCCGTCGGGCCGTGGCGTACGCCAAGGATCGTGAGGTGTTCGGCCGGCCGATCGGCGCCAACCAGGCGATCAGCCACCCACTCGCCCGGTCGCGCATCGAGCTGCGCGCCGCGTGGCTGCAGACGATGGAGGCCGCCTGGCGCTACGACCACGGGCTCGACTGCGGCGCCGAGGCCAACTCGGCCAAGTACCTCGCCGCCGAAGCGTCGTTCGCCGCCGCCGACGCCGCGGTGCAGACCCACGGCGGCATGGGCTACGCCACCGAGTACCACGTCGAGCGCTACTGGCGTGAGGCCCGCATCATGCGTCTCGCCCCCGTCAGCCAGGAGATGACCCTCAACTACATGGCCCAGCAGGTGCTCGGCCTCCCGCGCAGCTACTGACAGCGAGTCAGAGAATGCACCTCCGACAGGGAGCCGCGGCCCCATTGGCGCTGGAGGTAGCATTTCTTCATGGCCGATCCGGAGCGAATCGTCACTGCGGCGGACTTGGAGGCGTTGACGGCGCAGGAACGCAACGAACTCGTCGACGCATCGGTGGTACTGAGTTGGGACGACGTCCCCGAGCCGTTCCGTTCCGAGATCCAAGCCATGGCTCGACACCTGGGCGATCAGCGTCGAACTCGTGCCTGATCGGATCGTTCGCTTCACCGATCAGTTCTTCGACCGGCTCGACACCTTGCTTCCGGTCGAACGCGGAACGGACGGAGTTCCGTCGGTCACCGACTTCTTGCTCCTCGATCTCCCTGCGATCCGGGATGAACTGGCCAGCAACTTCGAGGACTGCACCTTGCCGACTGACGACCCAGACGTGAGGGTCTACGTCGGTGCTGGTGTTCTCTTCAGAGCCGTTGCGATTTTCGTCGCTCTGGACGGCAACTCCGTGGAAGCGTTCTGGGTGATGTTCGACGACGCCGGGACGGATTGATAATCGGCGGTCAGGCTTCCCGTGGTCCGTCGTCGACTCGTCAGTCCACGGCGGCGAGGAACTCGAGCAATGCGTCGTTGACCTCGGCGGGGCGTTCCTGCTGGGTCCAGTGGCCGCAGCCCTCGAGGATGATCGAGCGGTGCAGGTGCGGCAGGGTGGTCGGGAACCGCTCGATGGCGGGAGCACCCCAGAGGGTCGGGCCGTCGAGGGTGCCGCCGATGAACAACGCCGGCACGTCGATCGGGCGACCGGAGAACACCGACAGGTCCTCCCAGTCACGGTCGACGTTGCGGTAGCGGTTGAGACCACCGGTGAAGCCGGTGCGCTCGAACTCGCCCACGTAGAACGCGAGGTCGTCCTCGGTCAACCACGCGGGCCACTCGCCGTCGTCGGGGTAGCTGAAGCGGTCCTTCATGAGCGCCCCGTGCGGGATGGAACCGACGGTGCCGGTGCCGACGAACATCGACGGGGCGTCGCCCGAGATCGAGTAGTAGAAGCCGAGCAACCACGCCCGCACGTCGGCCTCGAGTTCGCGCTCGGCCCGTCCCGGCTCCTGGAAGTACTCGATGTAGAACTCCTCGTCGCCGCCCATCGCCCGGAAGGCGTCCGACGGCTTGGTGGGTCCCGCGGGCGAGAACGGCACCGACAGGCCGGCCACCGCCGTGAACACGTCGGGTCGCAGCCACGCCGACGTCCAGGCGATCGGCGCGCCCCAGTCGTGACCGACGATGGTCGCTGATTCCTCACCGAGGGCCGCCACCAGCGCCACGTTGTCGCGCACGTGCTGGGTCATCCGATAGGCGTCGATCCCGGTGGGCGCCGACGATCGGCCGTAGCCGCGGACGTCGATCGCCACGGCGCGGTACCCGGCACCGGCCAGAGCGTCGAGCTGATGCCGCCACGAGTACCACGACTCGGGGAAGCCGTGCACCAGCAGCGCGAGTTTGCCGGGGCCGTGCTCCCAGCCGGTCTCGACGCAGTGGAGGCGGATCCCGTTGACCTGCTCGGTGCGATGACGACGTTCGGCCATCAACGCAGCGTGCCAGGTGGGTGTC
>REDU01000126.1 GCA_007693335.1 Ilumatobacter sp.
CCTCCCGTTCGCGGCGCCCTTCTCCATGAGGCATGATGTCGGTCGGGGAAAGTCCGACACATACGACCGAGGGGGTCCTCCCGTGGAGATCAGCGTCACCGTCAACGGTGCCAGTCACACCAGCGATGTCGAACCGCGCACGTTGCTCGTGCACTACGTCCGCGAGCACCTGGGGCTCACCGGCACCAACGTCGGCTGCGACACCTCGTCGTGCGGTGCCTGCTCGCTGCACCTCGACGGTGAAGCCGTCAAGAGCTGCACGATCCTCGCCGCCCAGGCCGACGGCTGCGAGATCACGACCATCGAGGGCATGGCGGCCGCCGACGGCACGCTGCACCCGATGCAGCAGGCGTTCATGGAGAACCACGGTCTCCAGTGCGGCTACTGCACGCCGGGCATGGTGATGGCCGCCACGAGCCTGCTGCAGGAGAACCCGAACCCGACCGAGGAAGAGGTCAGGATCGGGCTCGAGGGCAACCTGTGCCGGTGCACCGGCTATCACAACATCGTGCAGTCGGTGCTGGCCTGTGCGGCCGCACCCGTCGGCTGACGGCACACCAGGACTGGGGGGTTCTGAGACATGACCACGACCGAAGCCGCACCCGGGGTGATCGGCCAGCGACTGCTGCGCCGTGAAGATCCCGCCCTGCTCACGGGGGAAGCGAAGTTCACCAACGACATGCACGTGCCGGGGGCGCTGCACCTGGCCGTGCTGCGCAGCCCGTACGCGCACGCCCGCATCGTCAGCGTCGACGTCTCGGCCGCGCTCGACCTGCCCGGCGTGCGCGCCGCGTACACGGGCGCTGACCTGGCCGATCTGTGGGCCGCACCGATGCCGTGCGCATGGCCCGTGACCGACGACATGAAGAACCCGGCGCACCTCCCGCTGGCCACCACCAAGGCCTGCTACGTGGGCGACGGGGTGGCCTGCGTGCTGGCCGACAGCGACGCCGTCGCCCGCGACGCGCTCGAGCTCATCGACGTCGAGTACGAGCCGTTGGCCGCCGTGACCGACCTCGAGGACGCCCTGGCCGACACCACGGTGATCCACGACGAGCTCGGCACGAACTCGTCGTACACGTGGAACCTGCTGGTCGAGGAGCACGACGGTGCCGTCGACGAGGCATTCGCCGCCGCGACCCACACGGTCAGCGAACGGTACGTGCAGCAGCGCCTCATCCCCATGGCCATGGAACCACGGGCCGTCCTGGCGATGCCCCAGCCCTTCGGTGGCGACATCACGCTGTACTCGTCCACCCAGGTGCCGCACATCCTGAAGGTGATGACCGCCATCACCCTCGGCATCCCCGAGCACCAGGTGCGCGTCGTGTGCCCGTCGGTGGGCGGTGGCTTCGGCTCGAAGCTGAACGTGTACGCCGAGGAGCTGCTGTGCATGGCACTGTCGCGCAAGCGCGGTGTACCGGTGCGCTGGAACGAAGAGCGCGGCGAGAACACCATGGCCACCACCCACGGCCGCGGCCAGATCCAGCACATCGAGCTGGCCGCCGACGAGCAGGGCAAGCTCACCGCCATCCGCGTGCGCCTGCTGGCCGACATGGGCGCCTACCTGCAGCTCGTCACCCCAGGGGTGCCGTTGCTCGGGGCGTTCCTGTACGCCGGTGTCTACGAGCTGCCGAAGGCCTACGACTTCTCGTGCACCTCGGTGTTCACCACGATGACACCGACCGACGCCTACCGGGGCGCCGGCCGTCCCGAGGCCACCTACGCCATCGAGCGGGCCATGGACGCCCTGGCCGCCGAGGTGGGGGTCGACCCGCTCGAGCTGCGCCGCCGCAACTTCATCCCCACCGCGTCGTACCCGTACGAGGCGTTCAGCGGTCTCACCTACGACTCGGGCGATCACGACGCCGCCGCCACGATGGCGGCCGAGATGATCGGCTACGACGAGCTGCGCGCCCGCCAGGCCACCCAGAACGTCGACGGTGCCGCCAAGCGGCTCGGTGTGGGCGTGTCGACCTACTTCGAGATGTGCGGCCTGGCGCCGTCACGGGTGCTCGCCTCGCTCAACTACGGCGCCGGCGGCTGGGAGGCCGCCACCGTGCGCGTGCTCCCGACCGCCAAGGTGCAGGTGGTCACCGGCACGTCCCCGCACGGCCAGGGCCACGAGACCTCGTGGGCGATGATCGCCGCCGAGAAGCTCGGCATCAGCCCCGACGACATCGACGTGCTGCACTCCGACACCGCGATCTCGCCGCTCGGTCTCGACACCTACGGATCGCGCTCGCTCCCCGTCGGGGGTGTCGCCATCGCGATGGCGTGCGACAAGGTGATCGACAAGGCCGCCCAGATCGCAGCCCACCAGCTCGAAGCGAACGTGGACGATCTCGAGTACGTGGGCGGGGCGTTCACCGTGAAGGGCTCACCCGACCGGTCGCTCCCACTCGCTGCGATCGCGTTCGAGGCGTTCACCGCCCACAACCTGCCCGACGATCTCGAACCCAACCTCGAGGCCCAGGTCACCTACGACCCGCCCAACTTCTCGTGGCCGTTCGGCACGCACATGTGCGTGGTGGAGGTCGACGTCGAGACCGGCGAGATCGAGGTGCTGAAGTACGTGGCCATCGACGACTGCGGGAAGCAGATCAATCCGCTCATCGTCGACGGGCAGGTGCACGGCGGCGTGGTGCAGGGCCTCGCCCAGGCACTCTACGAAGAGGCCGTGTACGACACCGACGGCAACCTCACCACCGCCTCGCTGGCCGAGTACCTCGTGCCCGCCGCCAGCGACGTCCCGTCCATCACCACGGGGCACACCGTGACCCCGTCACCCACCAACCAACTCGGCGTGAAAGGGGTCGGCGAGGCCGGCACCATCGCCGCCGCCCCCGCGGTGATCAACGCCGTGGTCGACGCCCTGTCCGGACTGGGGGTGCGCGACATCTCGATGCCCGCCAGCCCCCTCAAGGTCTGGAACGCCATCAACTCCGCCCGCACCGCCACTGACCAGCCTGGAGGCACCCCGTGATCCCCGCAGCATTCGACTACGTCCGCGCCGAGAACGCCGAGCAGGCCATCAGCCTGATCGGCGAGCACGGCGACGAGGCCAAGTTCCTCGCCGGGGGTCACAGCCTGCTCCCGCTGATGAAGCTCCGCCTCGCCCAGCCCACCGTGCTCATCGACATCGGCCGGCTCACCGACCTGTCGTACGTGCGCGATGCCGGCGACCACATCGCCATCGGGGCGCTCACCCGCCACATGGACGTCGAGAACTCCCCGGTGCTGCACGAGCACGCCCCGCTGCTGGCGCACGCCGCCAGCCACGTGGGCGACCCGCAGGTGCGCCACCGCGGCACCATCGGTGGTTCGATCGCCCACGCCGACCCGGCCTCCGACCTGCCCGCCACCACGCTCGCGATGGGTGCCACCTACGTGGCCCAGGGCCCCAACGGCACCCGCGAGATCGCGGCGGCCGACTTCTACGAGGGGTTCCTCACCACCGCCCTCGCGGCCGACGAGATCCTCACCGAGATCCGCGTCCCGAAGATGAACGGCGCCGGCTGGAGCTTCCAGAAGTTCAACCGCCGCGCCCAGGACTGGGCCATCGTCGGGGTGGCCGCCTGGCGCAGCAACGGCGACTCGGGCGTGGCGCTGGTCAACATGGGCTCGGTGCCGATCCTCGCCTCGAGCGTGTCATCCGCACTGTCGGGTGGCGCCTCGGTGGCCGACGCCGCCGAGCAGGCCGCGGCCGAGGCCGATCCGCAGCCCGACCTCAACGCCAGCGCCGAGTACCGCGTGCACCTCGCCAAGGTGCTCACCCGCCGCGCCCTCGACGCCGCCTCCGGCTGAGCAACCGCTACAGCAGACCGGCGTAGCTGCCGCCGTCCACGTGGAGCTGCACGCCGGTGGTGAACCGCGCCTGCTCGCTGCACAGGAACGCCACCACGGCACCGAAATCGGCCGGATCACCCATCGTGAGCTCGGGCGCGTCACCGTAGAGCTGGCGCATCCGATCGGTGCGGTGCAGACCCGGCTGGGCGCTGTTGACGGTCACGCCGTCGGCGGCCACCTCGCGGGCCAGGGTCTTGAGGAACCCGGTCACCCCGGCGCGCGCCGTGTTCGACAAGATGAGCTCGGCCATCGGCTGACGCACCGCCACCGACGTGATCGCGACCACCCGTCCCCACCCCTGCTCCTGCATCGCGGGCACCGCCGCTTTGCACATGGCGACCACCGACATCAGGTTGAGGTCGATCGCGTCGGGGTACGCGCTCACCGGCGTGGAGGCGAAGTTCCCCGGTGGTGGCCCACCCGCGTTCGTGACCAGGATGTCGAGCCCACCGAGCGCCTCGACGGCCGCGGCCACGAACGCCTCACCACCCGGCGCGTCGCCCACGTCGGCCACCAACGGGACGCACCCGTGCCCGATGCGCTCGGCTGCATCGTCGATGCGGGCGCGATCCCGACCACAGATCGCCACCTGCACCCCCTCCGCTGCCAGCGTGGCGGCGCTCGCGTAGCCGAGTCCTGCCGAGGCGGCCGCGACGGCCGCTCGCTTCCCCGAGATCCCCAAGTCCATGCCGTGTGACGGTAGACGCTGCAGCCCCGTCGGTGCTCATGGCCGCCGTACACTCTCGCCGTGTCCTCCGACGCCGAACACGTGCCCGACATGCGGCACCTCGACGCCATCGCCGACGCCGACACCCACCCGTACTGGTACGAGGACGTCGATGCTCCCGAGTCGAACCCCACCCTGGTGCGCACCGTGTCGTGCGACCTCTGCGTGGTCGGCGGCGGCTACACCGGACTGTGGACCGCCATCATCGCCAAAGAGCGCGACCCCTCGCTCGACGTGGTGCTGATCGACGCTCACGAGATCGGGTCGGCCGCCAGCGGTCGCAACGGCGGGTTCATGGAGTCGAGCCTCACCCACGGGGTGGCCAACGCCCAGAGCCGTTTCGCCGACGAGGTCGAGCTGCTCGAGGAACTCGGGCTGCGCAACCTCGACGAGATCGAGGCCGCCATCGAGCGCCACGGCATCGACTGCGATTACGAGCGCACCGGCGTGATCGACGTGGCCACGAACACCCACGCGCCGAGCTATCTCGACGAGTTGCGCGACGACTACACCCAGCTCCGTGAGCTCGGCCAGCAGGTCGAGTGGCTCGACGCCGACCAGATGCGGGCCCAGGTCCACTCCCCCACCTACACCGGTGGCCTCTGGCGCAAGGACCGCGCCGCACTGGTCGACCCGGCCCGGCTGGCATGGGGTCTCAAGACCGTCGCCGAGTCGCTCGGGGTGCGGATCTTCGAGGACACCAAGGCCACCGCGCTGGAGCGCGACGGACTGGGAGTGCTCGTGACGACGCCGCTGGGTGGAGTGCGTGCCGGTCAGGTGGCCCTGGCCACCAACGCCTTCACGCCGCTGCTGCGCCGACTCCGCCACTACATCGCGCCGGTGTACGACTACTGCATGGTGACCGAGCCGCTCACCGATCAGCAGCGTTCCGAGATCGGCTGGGCGAACCGGCAGGGGCTGTCCGACATCCCCAACCAGTTCCACTACTACCGGCTCACGGCCGACGACCGGATCCTGTGGGGCGGCTACGACGCCGTGTACTTCTGGCGGGGCAGGATGTCGACCGAACTCGAGAGCCGCCCCGAGTCGTGGGCCACCCTGAGCCGGCACTTCTTCGAGACGTTCCCGCAACTGGAGGACGTGCGCTTCACGCACACCTGGGGCGGCGCCATCGACACGTCCAGCCGCTTCTGCGTGTTCTGGGGCCAGGCGATGGGCGGGCGCGTGGCCTACGCGCTCGGGTACACCGGTCTCGGCGTGGCAGCGTCGCGGTTCGGGGGTGAGGTCATGCTCGACCTCCTGGGCGGTCGGCGCACCGTGGCCACCCAGA
Source organism: Ilumatobacter sp. (assembly GCA_007693335.1). Lineage (GTDB taxonomy): Bacteria > Actinomycetota > Acidimicrobiia > Acidimicrobiales > Ilumatobacteraceae > SKSP01. The sequence goes on from REDU01000126.1 coordinate 5,868, forward strand.
CCGAGTTCGTCCGCAGCAAACCGCTGCCGTTCCCACCCGAGCCGTTCAAATTCGTCGGTATCCAGGCCACGCGCTGGTCGCTCGACCGTGAGGACCGCACCGGCAAGCGCAACCTCTGGCTGCGCGGCCTCGATCGGCTCGGGCTCGGCTTCGACTCCTGAATGGGGCGGGGTAGCGTGCACCCGGTGAGTCCTGACCCGGTGAATCCCGACACGGTCGCAACGGCACTGACCGAACACGGCTACCTCCCCGACGACGGACTGGCCACCGCCGTGTTCCTCGCGATGTCGCTCCGGCGACCGCTCCTGCTCGAGGGCGAGGCGGGCGTGGGCAAGACCGAACTCGCCAAGGTGCTCGCCACCTGGACCGGCGGCGAGCTCATCCGCCTGCAGTGCTACGAGGGCATCGACGCCGCCCAGGCCGTGTACGACTGGGACTACGCCCGCCAGCTGCTGCACCTGCGCGCCGCCGAGGCCATCGGGGCCACCGCCGGACGATCCGCCGACGCCCTCGAGGCCGAGCTGTACCACGAGCGGTTCCTCATCAAGCGGGCCCTCCTGCTCGCCATCGAGCACCGTGAGGGCCCGCCGCCCGTGCTGCTGATCGACGAGGTCGACCGGGCCGACGACGAATTCGAGGCCTACCTGCTCGAGGTGCTGTCCGACTTCCAGATCACCGTGCCCGAGCTGGGCGTCTACCGAACCGACCGGCCGCCGCTGGTGATCCTCACCTCCAACCGCACGCGCGACGTGCACGACGCCCTCAAGCGTCGCTGCCTCTACCACTGGGTCGAGCACCCCGGCTTCGACCGCGAGGTGGCGATCGTGCGCCTCCGGGTGCCCGAGGTGAGCGAGTCGCTCGCCCGACAGGTGTCCGCAGCGGTCGAGGCCATGCGCGACATGAAGCTCTACAAGCCGCCCGGGGTGGCCGAGACGATCGACTGGGCCGCAGCGCTCGGCCGACTGGGCGTGGCCCAGCTCGACGAGCGCAGCGTCGCCACCACGCTCGGCGCCGTGCTCAAGTACCGCGAAGACCACCAACGTGTCGAGCAGCACGGCATCGCCGACATCGTCAAGCAGGCGTTCGACCGCGGTCTGCTGCACGGGTGAACCAGTTCCCCGCCCCCGAGGGAGCTCCGGCACGAGCGCCCGACACCGGGGCGGTCAACGACGTCGGGCCCATCGCAGTGGCCTTCACCCGGATCCTGCGCGGTGCCGACGTGCACGTGCCGATGAGCTCGACCCTCGCGTTCGCCGAGGCACTCGAGGTGGTGGGGCTCGAAGATCGTGACACGGTCTACTGGGCGGGTCGGGCCACGCTGGTGCGTCGCCCCGAGGACCACGATCTCTACGACCGGGCCTTCTCCGTCTTCTGGGAGTGGCGCGAGGGCGCCCCGGTCGAGCTCGAACCCGAGCCGCTGCGGATCACGCTCGCCATGGACGACGACTCCGACGACGACGCGGACGACGGCGACGACGGGAGCGACGATCCCACCCTCGAGCTGCGATTCAGCGCCACCGAGGTGCTCCGCGACAAGGACTTCTCCGACTACACGCCCGACGAGCTGGCCGAGGCCCAGGCATTGATGTCACGGTTCCGTCTGGTGGGGTCGCCGCGCCGTTCGCTGCGCATGGTCCCGTCGCGCTCCCGTACCGCCCGGCCCGATCTGCGCCGCACGGTGCGGGCCACCATCCGCTCCGGGGGCGAGCTCGGCGCTCGACACTGGCGCGAGCCCAGCACCCGCAACCGGCGGCTGGTGCTGCTGCTCGACGTCAGCGGCTCGATGGAGCCCTACGCCCGGGCGCTGATCCGGTTCGTGCACGCCGCGGTGGCCGGTCGCCAGAAGGTCGAGGCGTTCGCGCTCGGCACCCGCCTCACCCGCGTGACGCGCGAGCTGTCGAGCCGCGATCCCGACACCGCGCTCCGACAGGCTGCCGATCGGGTGGTCGACTGGAGCGGCGGCACCCGGCTCGGCGAGGGCCTCCGTCAGTTCAACGACGAGTGGGGCCAGCGGGGGATGGCCCGCGGCGCCATCGTGGTGATCCTGTCCGACGGCTGGGACCGGGGCGATCCCGACCTCCTCGGCGAGCAGATGGAGCGCCTGGGCCGGGTCGCCCACGCGGTCGTGTGGGTGAACCCGCTCAAGGTCACGCCGGGATACGCGCCGCTCGCCCGGGGGATGGCAGCCGCCCTCCCCCACGTCGACCGCTTCGTGGAAGGCCACTCGCTGGCGGCGATGGACGAGTTGGCGACGGTGATCAGCACGTGTTGACTCCACTGGGGAGGTACCGATGAAAGAGCTGCTGGACGACCTCGACCGCTGGCGTGCCGACGGTAAACGCATCGCCGTCGCCCGCGTGGTCGACATCGAGGGATCCGGCCCCCGAGATCCCGGCGCGGCGATGGCCGTGAGCATCGAGGGTGAGGTGGTCGGCAGCGTGAGCGGCGGCTGCGTCGAGGGAGCCGTGGTGACCGAGGCGCTCGCGGTGCTGCACGGCGAGCGCGATCCCGGCATCGTCACGTTCGGCTACAGCGACGACGACGCCTTCGCCGTGGGTCTCACCTGCGGGGGCACGATCCGGCTGTTCATCGAGGAGCTCGACTGGTGAGCTCGCTCTACGACGTGTTGCGCGACCGCATCCGCGCCGAAGCACCGGTGGCGCTCGCGACCGTGATCGACGGCCCCGCCCTGGGCGGCCGTCTCGTCGTGGTACCCGATGACGAGTCACCCGGATCGCTCGGCTCACTCGGACACCCCGAGCTCGACCGCGTGGTGCGTCGCGACGCGCTCGCCGAGCTCGAGGCCGGCCGGTCGGGCATCCGACACTACGGACCGGAGGGACAGACCACCCCCGAGGACCTGGTCGACACGCCCGTGGTGCGGGTGTTCGTCGAGAGCTGGTCACCGCCGCCCGAGATGTGGATCTTCGGTGCGGTCGATTTCACCGCGGCGCTCGCCAAGGTGGCCAAGGTGCTGGGGTACCGGGTGACGGTGTGCGACGCCCGCGAGATCTTCGCCACCCGCCGGCGGTTCCCGATGGCCGACGAGGTGCGCGTCACGTGGCCCACCCCGATGTTCGAGCAGCGCGGCGACACGCTCGGTCCGCGCGATGCCGTCTGCATCCTCACCCACGACCCCAAGTTCGACGTGCCGGCCGTCGAGGGCGCCCTGGCGACACGGGTCGGCTACATCGGGGTGATGGGCAGCCGGCGCACCCACGACACCCGTCTGGAACGGCTGGCCGAGGTGGGTATCGACACCCCCGAGCAACTCGAGCGGTTGATGTCGCCGATCGGGCTCGACATCGGCGCCCGCACCCCCGAGGAGACGGCCATCTCGATCTGCGCCGAGATCATCGCCCGCCGCACCGGCCGGGCCGCACCGTCGCTCCGCGACGGCGAGGGTGCCATCCACGGCTGACCGGATCGGCCGAGCGGTTCAGCCGATCGGATCGGCGTAGACCACGGTGTCCTGGCGACGATCGCTCACGAACGTGATCTCGACCAGGTTGCCGCTGTTGGGCGAGTGCACCACCGCGTGGTCGATGCCGAGGTACATCATCACGTGCCCCGGGTAGTACACGAAGTCGCCCGCGTCGGCCTCGTCACGATCGACCCTGGCCGCCTCGCGGATCTGGTCGCCGCTCGACCGCGTCAGGCCCACGCCCGCACGCCCCCAGGCATAGGTGGTGAGACCGGAGCAGTCGAACCCGACACCCTCACTCGACATCATCGATCGGTACGGCACCCCCAGCTGCGTGATCGCGCCGAGGAGTGCGGTCTGCTTCGTCGGATGGGTCGAGCCCCAGGCGACGGTCAGTCGATCCGCATCGAGCCCCAGCTCGTCGGCCGCCAGCTGGGCGGTGGCGTCACGTTTGCTCACGTAGGCCACGTACCGGGACGGGTCACCGTGGAGTCGCCAGTCCTCGAGGGCGGCGAGTGCCTGGGTGGCGGCGACCGCCACGTGATCGGCGCTCGACCGGGGCCGTGGGCCGGCGTCGGCCACGTCGCCGGTGGCGATCGTGAGCGCGGGGGCCGCCACGAGCATGACGGCCATCGCGACCACCACACGACGGAACACGGAGAGGCGGGGAGGCGAGGTCATGGGCGAGGTCGGGAAGGGAGGACACTCGACCCTCCGGCTGCAACGGGAACGAAACATAGCGTCATCGAACCGACACAATCAACCCCCAATGTTCTCGATCGTCACCGGTCCGTCATGTCCGACGGGCAAGACTGCACAGGATGGACGGCCGCGATGACCAGACCGACACCACCGTGGCGATCGTGCTCGCCGCCGGTGCCGGGACCCGCTTCACGGGGCCGGGGCACAAGCTCGACGCCACGATCGACGGTCGCCCGCTCGCCGTGATCACGGTCGACACCGCCGTTGCCGCCGCCATCGGTCCGGTCGTGGTCGTGGTGGGCGATCACGACCTCCCCGGACTGCCCGCTGCAGCCCACGTGGTCCACAACCCCCGCTGGGCCGACGGCCAGATCACCTCGGTGCACGTCGGCATCGAGGCGGCCCGTGACCTCGGCGCCACGGCAGTGGTGATCGGTCTGGCCGACCAGCCGTTCGTGACCGCCGAGGCCTGGCGAGCGGTCGCTGCCTCGACCTCACCCATCGCCGTCGCCTCGTACGACGGCCGACGAGGCAATCCCGTGCGGCTCGACGACTCGACGTGGCCGCTCCTGCCCGATGAGGGCGACGAGGGTGCCCGTGTCCTCATGCGGGTTCGGCCCGACCTCGTCGAACCGATACCCTGCCGTGGGTCGGCGGTCGACATCGACACCTTGGAGGACCTGGAACGATGGCAGAGCAACTCGTGAACGAATTCACCGTGAACCGACCGATCGACGAGGCGTGGCCCGCGATCTGCGATCTCGAGAAGATCGCACCGTGCCTGCCCGGCGCCCAGCTCGAGGAGATCGAGGGCGACGTCTACCGCGGCAACGTGAAGGTCAAGCTCGGCGCCATCGCCACCAAGTTCAAAGGTGAGGCCAGTTTCGTCGAGCGCGACGACGAGAACCACCGGGCCACGCTGAAGGCACACGGTCGCGACACCGGTGGTCGGGGCAACGCCTCGGCCGACATCTCGGCCACCGCCGAGGCGCTGTCACCCACGAGCACCAAGTGCATCGTGGTGGCCGACCTCCACATCACCGGCAAGGTCGCCCAGTTCAGCCGCGGCATCCTCGGCGACGTCAGCAAGAAGCTGATGTCGCAGTTCGCCGCCAACCTGAACACGATGTTGGACGACACCGGCCTCGACGGCGTCGCTGCGGCGAGCGAGCACGAGCCCGCCGCCGAGTCGGCACCGGAGTCCACCGCCGAGACGACACCGGCTCCGGCTCCGACACCGGCTCCGGCTCCGGCTCCATCCGCGACGAACGGCACCGGCACCGTCGGTCCCACCGTCCGCAAGATCAACGGGCCCGCCACCGAGCCGATCGACATGGCGGGTATGGCGGGGCCGGCCGTGGCCAAGCGAGCCGCCCCTGCGATCCTGGCGCTGCTGATCCTGCTCCTCCTGCTGCGTCGTCGGCGCAACCGCTGACGCGGCCCGTCCCACCCCCGGGTCCACCATGGACGACCGAGAGATGGTGCGCACCCTGCTCGGGCGGGAGCCGCGCGGGGAGTTCGAGATCGTGGTGCGTGACGACGCCGGCTGGCCGGTCGTGATCCGCAACGCCCCCCTGCTCGACGACGGCACACCCATGCCCACCCGGTACTGGCTGATCGGTGAGGATCCGGTACGTCGCGTCAGCCAGCTCGAAGCGGCGGGTGGGGTACGTGCGGCCGAGCACGCCATCGACCCTGCCGTGCTGGCCGAGGCGCACGACCGCCACGCCCGAGAGCGCGACGAGGCACTCCCCGACCACCACGACGGGCCCCGACCCACCGGCGGCGTCGGTGGCACCCGCGAGGGCGTCAAGTGCCTGCACGCCCACTACGCCTGGTTCCTGGCGGGCGGCGACGACCCCGTCGGTCGATGGGTGCACGATCAGCTGCACCGCTCGGCCACCGTGCACGTCGAGCTCGACCACCACCACACGACCGTGGCCTCACCGACACCGGTGTCGGGCGCACCCTGGAGCGTCGAGGTGCCGATCGGGATCGGCCGCACCAGCGAGGCGCTCGGCTCGCACGACCCGCCGACCCCCGAGGATCTCACGAACGCGATCGGCGTGCTCGAAGACCTCTTCGACCACGTCCGGCGCTCGCACCCCGAGTTGATCGCCCACGAGGCGATACGCGTGCGAGGACCTCTCGCACGAACGCTCGCCAGGGTCGAACTCGGCCGCGACGATCTCGCCGACCACCTCGAGCTCGACCGCGATGCCGCCGAAGACGTGTTCCGCACCCTCGTGACCGAGTCGACCGCCGACCGCGCCCACAACCCCGGGCTCCCCGCCGAACACGTGGGCGATGCGCCGGCCGCGGCCTGCATCCTCGTCGCCGTCATGCGACGATTCCACCTCGAGCGCGTCATCATCGACGCCGAGTCCACAGACGGGTAGATGCGACGCATGCGCCACCCGTCGAACGTCGGACGACCCAGCGCGCCGCTGCGCCTCTACGGCCGGCGGGTGGTGCTCCGACCGCTCACGCCCAGCGACTTCCGCACCTGGAGCGAGGTCCGTCGTCGCAACGAGGACTGGCTGGTGCCGTGGGAGCCGCAGCGACACCCCGGTCACGCCGATCCGTCACGCGACCGCAGTGCGTTCTCGGCGCGGTGCACCGCCCGCGACCGCGACCGTGCGGCCGACTCGTCGTACGCGCTCGGGCTGTTCGTGGGTGATCGATTCGGCGGCGAGGTCAACCTCAACAACATCGTCCGCGGCGCGATGCAGTCCGGCACCATCGGCTACTGGATCGACCGCGAACTGGCCGGCAACGCCTACGTGGCCGAGGCGGTGGCGGTGGTGACCCGCTTCGCGTTCGAGCAGCTGCACCTCCACCGCCTCGAGATCTGCATCGTGCC
>REDU01000001.1 GCA_007693335.1 Ilumatobacter sp.
ATCTGCTCGGAAACTGAGGTCCGACCCACGTCTGGGCTGCAGTTCCGTGAGCAGGTTCACGTAACTGCAGCCCAAAGCACCCAGCGAGGCCTCGGCGACCACGCTCACCCGAGCGTCAGGCGGTCACGATGTGGTGGAGGCGGATGTCGTGCGATTCGACGGGCAGGTGATCGACCACCTGCTCATGGAAGCCGACACCGATGGTCACGGCATCGGGGCGGAGCCCGGCGAGGAAGCGGTCGTACCAGCCGCCGCCCTGGCCGAGCCGGTCGCCCCGCGGCGTGAACGCCAGACCTGGCACGATGACCACGTCGACCGACGCAGGGTCGGGCTCGTGCTCCGGGAGCACCCCACCGTGGACCATCAGCTCCGTCACGTCGGGCTCACCTGCCACGGGGGTGAACGCCATCACCGTGTCCGCCCGCTGCACGTCCGGCATCGACCGCAACTGTCGGACGATCGCTCGGGACCGCTCGACGGGATCGGCCACCGATCGGCGGAGCACTCGCATCTCGGCACGCAGCGCCTGTTTCGTCGCCGCAGCACCTGGCGAGGTGGGTGTCGTCACGTGGCGGGAGCCTAGACATCCCACGGGTGGTAGCTGTCAAGCGGCGAGTTGTTGGCGGTGCGCCCAGGCGGTGTGTTCGTCGTAGGGGGTGTGGTGGCGGAGGCAGCCGTGGAGGATGCCGACGAGTCGGTTGGCGAGGGCTCGTAGGGCTCGGTGGTGTGTGTCGCCGGCGGCTCGCCGGGCGTCGTAGAAGATGCGTGCTCCTGGGCTGGCGGTGATCGCCGCGAATGCCCACAAGTAGCAGGCGTCGGCGAGGCGCCGGTTGCGGGCGTAGCGGGCCAACACGACGTGGTGTTTGCCTGACGCGCGGGTGATGGGTGACATGCCGGAGTAGTTCTTGCGAGACTTGGCGTCTGCAGAGCGGTTCGGGTCGTCCCCGAACTCGGCGAGCACCCGGGCGCCGAGCGTCATCCCCAGTCCTGGCAGGGAGCGGATGATCTTGGCGTCCGGGTGTTGCTCAAAACGGTCGGCCAGTTCGGTCTCGAGCCGTCCGATCTGGCTTTGGAGCTCGGCGATCACCGCGACGAGCGCAGCGACGCTGGCGCCCATTGCGTCAGCGACCAACGTTGATGCTTGGAGTTGCTCGCTGCGCAGCGCGGTCTGGATCTCGACGGTGCGTTCGTCGATGCGGCGTTGCCGGCCGCCTCGGCGCAGCGCGGCGGCGATCTTCGAGCGCGACAACAGCTTGCCGGCGGTTGGTGTCGGCGCGATCGCCAGCACCGCCAGGGCGTCGCGTCCGGCCAGCTCATCGAACGCCTCGAGCGCCGCCGGGTAGAACTCTCGCAGCGTGGAACGCATCTGGTTGGTCTGGCGTTGCCGGGTCCAGATCATCGACTGGTGAGCCCGCGCGAGCACCTTGACTGCTTCGGCGAGTTCGCTGTCGCCGGCGACCGGACGGTGGTTGTGAGCGTCGGTGCGGGCCAGATCGGCGAGCACCTTGGCATCACCCGGATCGGACTTGGCACCCGACGTCGAGTGGCGTTCGCGATAGCGCGACGTCGACAGCGGGTTCACCGCCAGCACCGTGTAGCCCGCGGCGACGAGCGCCCCGATGAACAGGCCACGGTCGGTTTCGGTCGCGACCACAACATCGGCCGGTTCATCGACATGGCCGGCGACGAGCTCGTGGAACCGGGCCACCCCCTCGACACCCTCGGGTAGCCGACCGCCGGCGAGCCTCTGACCGGTGTCATCCTCGACGAACACGTCGTGATGATCCTCGGCCCAGTCCAGGCCAACGAACACCTGCTTCATCTCTTCCTCCTCGCTGATCGTTGTCGTTCGAGCCAAAGGTGACCCAGCAGCGTCCTAATGGTTCAGTGCTCGCAGCACGTCATCCCACCAGCCATACAAGATCAACCTCACCGACCGACCGGCGCACGGTCTCGGCATAGAGCTCCACGCTCTGTGTCGCACAGTGCTGACCGGTCGGCGGCTCGGAACCATCCTGACTCATCAACCGAACCAGGATGATCGACCCCCATTAGTGTCGGGACCATGTCCGAGAGCCCCGCACCCGACGCCTCCGCCCTGCCATCCATCGACCCGAAACAGTTCCGCAACGTGCTCGGGCACTTCCCCACGAGCGTGACGGTCGTGACCGCCATCGACACCACCGGCGACACCGACCAGCCCGTCGGCCTGACGATCGGATCGTTCACCTCGGTCTCACTCGACCCTCCCCTCGTGGGGTTCCTCCCGGGGATGGACAGCGACACGTGGAAGGCGATCGAGGCGAGCGGGAGCTTCGTGGTGAACGACCTCAACTGCATGCAGGGTGACATCTGCTGGAAGTTCGCCAAGAGCGGCAACGAGGACGAACGCTTCCACGGCGTCGGCTGGCGACCGGCCCCCAGCGGCGCACCGATCCTCGACAAGGCCGTGGCCTGGATCGACTGTTCGGTCGAAGCCGTCTACGAGATGGGCGACCACTACTTCGTGCTCGGCCGGGTGAACGCGCTCGACG
>REDU01000089.1 GCA_007693335.1 Ilumatobacter sp.
CCTCGGTCGTGGGCGGGTCGACCTCGGCCAGGGGATCGACCGACGCATCGTCGTCGATGCCACCGTCGTCACCACCACATGCGGCAACGAGCAGGAACGCTGCGACCGCCGGGATCGCGAGGCGACGGGCAGTACCAACGGGACGGGTCATGGGGGGATCTCCTCGAGGGGTCGTTTCGGAACGATCGCCACCCTACGAGGCGGTCTGTCAGTGATCTGTGAGTTTTCCACTGCGCGAATGTCAACGAGGGACCACTTGACTCGTCGTCAGTTTCCGCGCTGGGGTGGCGGTCAGAGGCGTTCGATGATGGTGGCGGTGCCCATGCCACCACCGGTGCACATCGCGACCAGTCCGGTCGACAGATCGCGGCGTTCGAGCTCGTCGACCAGGGTGCCGATGAGCATCGCGCCGGTGGCGCCGATCGGGTGGCCCAGTGCGATGGCGCCGCCGTTCACGTTCACCTTCTCCGGGTCGGCGCCGGTGTCGGCGAAGAACCGGAGCACGACCGAGGCGAACGCCTCGTTCACCTCGAACAGGTCGATGTCGTCGATGCTCATGCCGGCACGGGCGAGGCACTTGTTGGCGGCCGGACCGGGGGCGGTGAGCATGATCAGCGGCTCGTCGGCGGCCACGGCCGACATCACGATGCGGGCCCTGGGGGTGAGACCGTGCGCCCGGGCGTAGTCGGGTGACGCGACGAGCACGGCGCCGGCACCGTCGACCACGCCGGAGCTGTTCCCGGCGTGGTGCACGTGCTGCAGCTCGACACCCGGGTACTTCTGCTCGATCAGCTCGCGCATCGTGGCCGACGTCTGCTCGAAACTGAGGTCGTTCATCTTCGGGAAGCTCGGGTTCAGCGACGCGAGCGTGTCCATGGTGGTGCCGGGCCGCGGGAACTCCTCACGGTCGAGCGCCACCGAGCCGTCGGGATTGGTGATCGCCACCAGACTGCGCTCGAAACGTCCCTCGGCGATCGCCGCGGCCGCCCGCTGCTGGCTCTCGAACCCGACGCGGTCACACTCCTCACGGCTGCGGCCGTCGACCGAGGCGATGAGGTCGGCGGACAGCCCCTGGGGCACCTGCGGATGCGTCTCGAGCAGGTGCTCGTTGTTGGCGTGGAACCCGTCGGTGCCGTTGCGGGCCGGCCGGCTCATCGCCTCGATGCCACAGCCGATCACGAGGTCCTGGTGCCCGGCGAGCACACCCATCGCCGCGAACGTGACGGCCTGCTGACCCGAGCCGCAGAAGCGGTTGAGCGTCACACCCGGCACGCTCACCGGCCACCCGGCCTCCAGCACGGCCATGCGACCGATGTCGTGCGCGTGGTCGCCGGAGTGGGCGCCGTTGCCGCACACGACGTCGTCGAGATCGGTGGGGTCGATACCCGTGCGCTCCCGCAGACCGTCGAGCACCTGACCGAGCACCACCTGCGGGTGCAGATGGGCGAGGCTCCCCTTGCCCTGTTTGCCGATCCCTCGCGGTGATCGGACGGCGTCGATGATCCAGGCTTCACGTTCCACCGCGGCGACCGTACTCATCGGCCCGGCTCCAGCCGGAGGCGGAGCGTCGCCGCCCGTCGGGGCTCAGCGGTCGAGGTGGGCGAACACCTCGGCGAACCACTCGATCGACGGCTGGGTGATCGGATCGATCACGAGCTGCACGTGCCCGGCGCCGGCATCAGCGAAGCGGCGCAGGTGTTCGGCGATCTCGGACGCATCGCCGCGCAGCGGTTCGGTGGGCCCGGCCGGGTAGTCACCCATCGGACGTCCGCCACCATCGGGGAGCTGCACGTACACCGCACACGTGCCCTCCACCTCACCGGTCCGACCCGCCGCAGCGATCGCGTCGTCCACGTCGGCGCGCACCGCCGCGAATCCCTCGGGAGTGTTGCCGTAATCGCTCCACCACACGTTCCACATCTGTACGTGCGGAAGGGTGATCGACAGCATCCGCGGGCCGGTCGAGCCCACCATCAGCGGCGGACCGCCCGGGGTGAACGGTGGAGGGTGCAACACGCAGTCGTCGACCGCGTGGAACTCGCCGTCGAAGGTGGCACGACCCTCGGCCAGCAGCGTGCGCACGATCGTGAACGCCTCCTCGAACCGGCTGACGCGCCGGTCGTACGGGAACCCGAACGCCGTGTACTCGCGGAGGTTCCACCCGGCGCCGAGACCGAGCACCAGCCGACCCTCCGAGATCGAGTCGACCGTGGCGGCGAGCTTCGCGAGCATCGCCGGGGCGTGGAAGCTGGTGGACGCCACGAGTGGGCCCAATTGCACCCGCTCGGTGCACGCCGCCAGCGCCGCCAGCGTGGTCCACACCTCGTGCGGGCCCCGGGGGCCGACCTCGAGGTCGTACAGGAGGTGATCGCCCAACCAGATCGAGTCGAAGCCGACGGCCTCGGCCGCCCGGGCCATCGGGATCAACTCGGCGAACGGCACCTCCCGCTCGACCTCCGGGAGCTGCACACCGACCGACAGCGGACGCGACATGGGCCAACTGTACGGAGATCAGGCCAGTCCGTGGACCACCCAGGCGACGAGGTCGTCGACGGCCGCGGAGCGGTCGGGCCCCGGGTCGAGCCCCAACACCACCTCGTGCACGGCGGCGTCGACAGCGCTCACCACCAACGACGCCCGGCGACGGGGGTCGGTGCCACCGCTGCCGGTGCGCTCGAGATGGAACGCGACCTCGTCGACCAGGTGATCGCCGAACCGGTCGAGCTCGGCCAGCAACTCGGGGGTGCGGGGGGCGTCGGCGTAGATGACGGCGTGGAGGCGGGACGTGTCGTTCTGGGCGAGCGTCAGCTCGACGAGCGACCGGGCGACGTCGGCGATGGGCGGCTCGGTTCGTCGCAGCTCGATCAACCGTTCGGCGAACGCCTCGGCCGCCGCCCGGATGTGGCGCTCCGCCAGCGCGACGAGCAGCGCGTCCTTGTTCGGGAAGTACTGGTACAGCGACCCGATCGAGACACCGGCGCGCTCGGCCACGTGGTTCGTGGTGGTCGCGCGGTAGCCACGCTCGTCGAAAACGTGAGCAGCGGCGTCGAGGATGCGATCGACGGTCTCGTGTGCACGCCGTTGGCGTGGACGTTTCCTGGGCGCGGCCGAGTGCTCAACGGCCACGGGAGTGCGTCCGAAAAGCGAGTTTCATGATGTGAGTATTACTCATATCTTTGGGGCATGACCACCGTGACCGTCACCACCGAGCTCGAGGCGCCCGCCGACACGATCTGGACCGTCGTTCAGACCACCGAGGCCTTCGAGCACGTCACCCGAGGACTCGTCTCGCTCCCTGCCATCCGAGAGTTGGACGAGTTCCGCGAGGGTGCCACGGTCAGCGGGCCGCTCCGTCTGTTCGGTGTGCTCCCGATCTCGCGGCACCGGATCACGATCGACGAGATCGACACCACTCGACGGCGGCTGCGCACCCGCGAGGGCGGCGGGCTGCTGCGGTCGTGGGTCCACGACATCGAGGTGGACGACGATCCATCGGGCCGGCCCGACCACTGCTGCTACACCGACCGCATCGAGATCGACGCCCGCTGGGCGACACCGGCCGTGGCCGTGTTCGCACGGGTCTTCTACCGTCTCCGCCAGCGCCGGTGGCGGGCACTGGCCCGCGTGCTCGGCGCCACCACTCGCGTCGGCCCCCTTGCAGCGGACCACTGACGTCTGTCGGGTACCACTTCCGCTGTCTCGTCTCGGTCAGAGAATTGGCTCGACGCTCGGTCGATTCTCTGACCGAGCTGGGATGCTCGTGGGTGACCCGCCTGGCACGGTGCACACCGCCCGGCGCCGTCACCTTGACCGTTGCCCATCCGTTCGGCATCGTTCACCCATGAGCGCCGAACCCGACGACACCCGCTCCGACCGCCGCGCCGAATGGGACCGGTTACGCACGCAGTACCTGAAGCCAGAGGGCGAGCGTCCGGCCTCGACCGCACGGGGCGTGCACCACCAGGCGCTGCTCAGCTCCGACGTGGAACGCACGATCCGCTTCTACCAAGGTCTGCTCGAGTTCCCGTTGACCGAGCTGTTCGAGAACCGCGACTACCCGGGATCGACCCACTTCTTCTTCGACATCGGCAACGGCAACTTCCTCGCCTTCTTCGATTTCCCGGGTCTCGGCCTCGGCCCCTACCAGGAGGTGCTCGGCGGGCACCACCATCTGGCGATCTCGGTCGAACCGGACACCTGGGCGAGGCTGCGCGACAAGCTCGACCACGCCGGCGTCGACACCCTGAATCTCAGCGGGACCTCGCTGTACTTCAGGGGGCCCGACGGCGAGCGGCTCGAGCTGATCGCCGATCCGCTCGGCGAGATGTACGGCACGAAGGTCGGCTGACGGAAACCCCGTCACACCCCTCGTGCACGATGGGGCCATGAGCGACCTGATCGAGCACCCCGGAGACGTGTGCACGTGCCATGTGGACACCGAGCGCACGCAGCACGGCACCTTCGACGTCGCTCCGGCCGCGGGCGGCGGATGGGGTGCGTGGAACGTGGCGTCGCGCCGGCTCGTCGAACGGCTGGCACCCGATGCCACGCACTGCGTCGTGATCACCCAGGACCCCAACCAGCGCTACGTGCAGTTCCTGATCGGTCACGGCCGGATCCGGCTCGAGGTGAGCTCGAACCACTACCTGCAGGGCGACTTCCGCCTGTCGGGATCCGAGGAGCGCTACCTGGCCGACCTCGGCTTCACCCTCGATGACGACGAACCGCTCGACACCAGCGGGGACGAGACGGCGGAGGACGAGACGGCGGAGGGTGAGATCGTCGACCGTACGTGGGATCACACCAGGTTCCCGCGCAACTGGCACCTCACCGGCCCGGTGGACCCCGCCCGGACGGCCGCGATCGTGACGCACCTGCTCGAGGAACTGGGCGGGTTCGATCCTCGCTGGCCCATCACCGTCGCGCAGTTCGGGGCCGACCACCCGTGCCGCGCCTGCACGTGGCCGGCCCGGTGATCAGCGGAACACCGGCGGACGCTTCTCGATGAAGGCGGCCACCGCCTCGGCGTGCTCGGGCGTGGCCCAACACGTCGCGAGCAACTCGCTCTCGCGTCGCTGCACCAGGGCGAGATCGGTCTCGGCTGCGTTCTCGGTGAGGAGCTGCTTCACCATGAGCGCCTGAGGCGTGGGGCTGGCCGCCAGCGCCGACGCCACCTCATGGGCGCGCGGCAGGAGTGACTCGACATCGTCCACCACGTGGTCGACCAGACCGATCCGGCCGGCCTCGGCGCCCCGCACGATCTCGCCCGTGAGGCACAGCTGCGAGGCCGCGCCCCAGCCGACCCGCTGCACCAGGAAGTGCGTGCTCGCGAGCTCGGGCACCAGCCCCACCTTGATGAACGCCATGCCGATCTTCGCGTCGGCCGTGGCCACCAGGACGTCGGCGGGCAACACCATCGTGATGCCGATCCCCACCGCTGCGCCGTGGATGGCCGCCACGATCGGTTTCGAGCCGCGCATCAACCCGACCCAGTCGACACCGGCCGGCATGCCACCCGACCCGCCCGCCGTGTCGTTGCCCGGATCGGTGCCGTCGATCCGGGTCTGGAACACCTCGTCCATGTCAGCGCCAGCGCAGAACCCACGACCGGCACCGGTGAGCACGATCGCCCCGACCGACGCCGTGTCGTTCGCCGTGCCGATCGCGTGGGCCAGCTCCTCGGCCATGTGCGGGGTCCACGCGTTCAGCTTCTCGGGTCGGTTCAACGTGATCGTGACGACCGGGCCGTCCGTCTCCGACAGGATCGTGTCGTAGCTCATCGGGCCACGCTGTCACGCCGGCGGCAGGCTGCGACGATCGGAGTACTGCCGGGCGATGCCGCAGCTGGGATGATGGTGCGCATCGAGACGGTGCGCGTGGACCAGTGGCTGTGGGCGGTACGCCTGTTCAAGACACGCTCGAACGCGGCCACGGCGTGTCGGGGCGGGCACGTGAGCGTGAACGGCAAGACCGCCAAGCCGGCCACCCCGGTGAAGGTGGGTGACCACATCGACGTGCGCGTCGACCAACGGGTCCGCAACGTCGAGGTCGCCAAGCTGCTCACCAAGCGGGTGGGTGCGGCCCTGGCGCTCGAGCACCTCGTGGACCACAGCCCACCGCCCCCACCGCGCGACGAGACCGCTCCCGTGTTCGAGCGCGACCGCGGTGCGGGGCGACCCACCAAGCGAGACCGGCGCCAGCTCGACCGTCTCCGCGGCACCCGACGCGACTGATCTCGTTCGACCCCACTCGTTCAACCCAGGTCGAGGCCACGCTCGTCGAGCACCGCGCGTGCGGTACCCAGGAATTCGGGGGTGCCGGGCAGTGGCACCCCCGGGACCGTGCGCTGATCGGGACGCTCGCACCGTCGGGCCATCTCGCGGAGCCCGTCGTACTCGGCGCGGTCGATCGTCATCTCGTAGCGGAGCTTGGTGAGGATCATCATCGACGCCGTCACGCACCACGCATCGCCGCGATCGGGCTTCCACTCCCCGGCGTCGAGATCGGCCTTGTCGCGGTTCGTCTGACGATCGGTCACCAGCAGGTTGAGCGGGTCGTTGGCGAACTGCTCACGGCGGGCCGTGGTCCAGTCGCGGGCCCCCGAATCCCACGCCTCGGCGAGCGCCACCACGTGGTCGACGTCGATCTCGGCCGGCGGACCCGAGTACGTGCTGCCGTCGAACGGCGAGTACCAGTCGCCCTCGACGATCACGCACGGCCGGACGAGGTCACGCTGCACCAACCCGATCGCCTGGGCCAAGAGAGCATCCTGGCGCGCCGTGCACCCCGATCCGCTGATGTCGCTCCAGTGCGGGAACAGGTCACGCTGATAGCCCTCACGCGGCGGTTCCTCCTCGACCTCGAGGAACTCGAGCAGACCCAACAGCACCCGGGCGCCCTCGGCCCGGTCGGGCTCGACCTCCTCGTCGGCCAGCATCCCGCAGCCGGCGAGGACCACCACCCACACCATCACGATCGCGCCGAAGCGTGGCCGCGGACGTGGTCCACCGGCCGTGACCCCTGATCTCACCATCGTCCGCACCATGGATCGCAGGCTAAAGGAGGGGTGCGCGACCGCGAGCGTGACATCGCCAGCCATCGACCGCGACGTTGACCCGTGCGCCCGCTGCGGTCACGGACCCGCGAGTGCGTCGTACCGATCGAGCACGGTGGCCGCCGTTCGACGTGGCAGGTCGGCGAGCTCGTCGGGTGACAGCACCTCGGCACCCGCGCCACAGCGCAGCAGCAACACCGCCAGCCACGATTCGTCCACCACCGACAGCCACACCACCAGCCATCCGCCCGGTTCCACGGCGTGCGCCAGCGTGGCGTACCGATCGAGCACCCAGTCGCTCCCCGGCGGCAACCGCACCACCACCTCCTGGTCCGGCACCATCCACGACCACCGTGGGCCGGCGGGCACCGCGATCGACCGTGGCTCGAAGTGCTCACCCGTGGAGGTCACCGACACGATCCGGTCGATGCGGAACACCCGCTCGTCGCCGCGGAGGTGATCGTCGGCGATCACGTACGCCGTCGCCCGATCGACGAACACCTTCTGCGGGTCGATCGAACGCTCGGTGATCTGGTCGCCGAGGTCGACGTACTCGATCGAGAGACGCTCGGAGCGTTCGACCGCCGACGCCACCTCGTCGAGGAAGGGCGGATCGTCGAGCGTCACCCGCACCGGCATCCCGCCGAGCGCCTCGTCGAGCTTCTGTCGGAGACGAACCGCCGTGCCCTGGTGCTCACCCGGCAGCGCCTCGATCGACGCCAGGGCGACCGCCACCGACGCGGCCTGTCGGGGCGTGAGCCTCACGTCGTCTGCCAACAGTGTCGGGTGGAGCACGTTCACCGTGCCGGTCTCGGGCTCCACCCAGAACCCGTACAGCTCACCCGCGCCGTAGGGCGGGGTGCCGCACATCGACGCCAGCGTGAGATCGCGCATCACCTGCTGGGGTGTGGCGCCCACCCGCTCTGCCACCTCGGCCACCGACACCGAACGCTGCCGGTAGAGCCAGGGCACGATCGACAGCAGTCGGTGCAGCCGGGCGGCAACCGGCTCCGGGCCACGCTTGCGACCGGGCATTCCCGGCTTGGTGGGCACCGGACTCCCCGACCGCTCCATCGCGACCACGGCCCGCAACCACCCGACGATCTCGTCGACGCGATCGGCGGGCGCCACCAAGGTGGCCCGATCGACCAGCGCCAGCAGCCAGCTCCGGAACCTGTCCTCGTGGTCCACCACGACCTTGAGCGTGATGTCGCCGAACAGGTCGACCTGGCTGCGCTGCACCACCCGGCCCGACAACGTGGCACGCACCGCCGTCACCTCGTCGACCAGCACGGTGGCCACCTCAGCCCCCGAGGGGTCGTCGGGCTGGGCGCGCACGAGCGCAGCGAGGGTCTCCTCGTCGAGGTCCAACGGCTCGACCGAGCGGCCGAATCCGTCCACCACCCGCACCGGCGAGCCGATCCGGTCGACCCGCACGGCCACGGGCACGCCGAGGGTCTCGTCGTGACCGACCGCGTACCACGTGCCCTCCCAGAGCACCACCGCCCACGGTTCGAACAGCCCGACGGCGATCCACTCGTCGCTGGGGTCGTCGTGGTCGTGCGCCCACGTGCGCTCGACCACGACGCCGGCGCGCGCCGCCTCGGTGAGGGCCACCACGGCGTCGGGGAGGTCGACGGCGAACTCGAACGGACCGTCGGTCGGGCCCGGCGTGCCCGTCGCTCCGATCCAACTCGACAACTTCATCGACGCCTCGCCCGCGTGCGGCACGGTGCGACCGACGGCAGCGAGGGCCAGTGACAGCACGAGGCGCTCGTCGTCGTCGAGATCGAGATGCGGCAGGTGCACGTCGTTGGAGTCGATCCAGTACTCGGTGCGTCCGGCATCGCCGCCACCGCGCACGTCCTGGTGGATCGCGATCCCGAGACCGACGGTGATCGTGCGCCGGTCGGAGCTGAACAGCTGGTGCTGAGCGGCCTGATCGTCGGGGTACGGCGTATCGCCCGTGGCCATGCGCTGCACGATCTCGGCCCGGGTGAGCGGCTGCGTCGACTCGTGCAGCAGCGTGAGCAGGTTGAGCACCCGTTCCACCGGATCGACCCTCCCCGCCATCGCGCCAGTCTGCCCCACCAACCGTCCGCGCTGAACCGGCGGATCCACCCGGTTGCCGCGGACAGTTCGCCAAGTGGTTCACTGCGGGGATGCGCGTTGCGATGCTCCACTCGTTCGGACCCCCCGAGAACCTCGAGGTCACCGAGGTGGACGATCCCGCTCCCGGCGCCGACCAGGTCGTGATCGACGTGCACGCCTGCGGGGTGAACTTCCCCGACGTCCTGATGGTGCAGGACATGTACCAGTTCAAGCCGCCGCTGCCGTTCGCCCCCGGCGGCGAGGTGTCGGGCACCGTGTCGGCCGTGGGCGCCGAGGTGACCGACGTGGCGGTGGGCGACCGGGTGGTGGCCTCGTGCGGCGTGGGCGGGTTCGCCGAGAAGGTGGCCGTGCCCGCCCGCTCGACGTTCGCGATCCCCGACGGGGTCGACCTCACCGCCGCGGCGGCGTTCCTGACCACCTACGGCACCTCGTACCACGCCCTGCGCGACCGGGCCCGACTCCAGCCGGGCGAGACCCTGCTCGTGCTCGGCGCCGCCGGTGGGGTGGGTCTGGCGGCGGTGGAGCTCGGCGCGGCGATGGGCGCCGAGGTGATCGCCGCCGCGTCCACCGACGACAAACTGGCAGCGTGCGTCGCCCACGGCGCCACCCACACCGTCAACTACGCCACCACCGACCTGAAGGCCTGGCTCAAGGAGCACACCGGCGGACGCGGCGTCGACGTGGTGTACGACCCGGTGGGCGGCGACCTCAGCGAACCCGCCCTGCGCTCGATGGCATGGGAAGGCCGCTTCCTCGTGGTGGGCTTCGCCGCCGGCGACATCCCTCGGATCCCGCTCAATCTCCCACTGCTCAAGGGCTGCGCCGTGCTCGGCGTGTTCTACGGCAGCCACGCCGGGAAGAACCCCGAGGCGAACCGGGCGATGGTGGCCGAACTGCTCGACATGCTGGCCACCGGCCGCATCGATCCGTCGGTCTCGGCCAGCTTCGACCTCGACCACGCCGCCGACGCCCTCCGCGAGCTGATGGACCGGAAGGTGGTCGGCAAAGCCGTCGTCCTGCCCTGACGGCCCGGGCAGGACCTAGCGTGGGGGCGCAGTGGAGGTCCCCAGTTTCTTCGAACTGCAACGTGACGCGAGACGTCGTTCGGCGATCCTGCTCGGCGGATCGTTCCTGATCCTCGCCGTGGTCGCCAACCTGCTCGTCATCCCGGCCCATCTCCGGACCACCAACTGTCGGCCCGATCCGTTCTCGGGTGGCCAGACGTGCGACACCGCCCTCGGCTTCAACCCGCTCGCCACGCTCGCGAGCGTGACGGTGGTGGCGCTCTACATGGTGGTCGCCTACCTGCTGTCGGGTCGAGCCGCGCTGGCCCTCGCCGGAGCCCGGCCGGCCGACGGGCCCGAGTACGCCCAGTTGCGCAACATCGTCGAGGAGATGTCGATCGCGTCCGGCACGCCGCTGCCGAAGATCTACGTCGTGGACGACCCGTCACCCAACGCGTTCGCCACCGGCCGGAAACCCGAGAAGGCCGCGGTGACCGTCACCACCGGACTCCTCCGCCAGCTCTCGCGACGCGAGCTCACCGGAGTGGTCGCGCACGAACTCGCCCACATCCGCAACCGCGACATCGCCGTGACCACCATCGCCGTGCTCACGGCCGGCACCATCGCGGTGTTGGCCGACATCGCCCTGCGCATGGCGTTCGTGGCGAGCAGGACCGCCGGGAGGGGCGCCCGCAACAAGAACTCCGGTGGGATCGCCGTCGTGCTGATCGCCCTTGCCGCTGCCCTGTACCTGTTCGCGCTGCCGGCAGCGCTCCTGCTCCGCGCCGCGCTCTCGCGCCAACGCGAGAGCCTGGCCGACGTGTCGGCGGTGCAGTACACCCGCGATCCGTCGGGTATCCGGTCGGCCCTCGAGAAGCTCGAGGTCGACGGCACCTCACCGACCCGGGTGTCGACGGCCACCGCCCACATGTGGATCGACGAGCCCCGGCCCGCCGGCCGACCGCAACGCCGCATCCTCTCGGGCATGTTCGACACCCACCCGCCGATGGGCGAGCGGATCGCCATCCTGCGCCGCATGGAAGGTCTCGACCCGGAGGGCCGCGGCCCCAACGACCTCCCACCACCACCGGCACCCATCCCCGGCACGATCCCCACACCCTGACGGCCGGGCCCGCGTGCTAGCCATGACGACCATGAGCGCGATGCAGTTCGGAGTCGTCTTCCCTCACCACGAGATCGGGACCGACCCCGGGGCGATCCGGGCCTACGCGCAGGGCGTCGACGAAATGGGAGCGGTCAACCTCCTCATCTACGACCACGTGCTCGGCGGCGATCGATCCCGTCCAGGGGGCCTCGAGGGCCCGTACGACAAGGACACCTTGTTCCACGAGCCGCTCACCACGCTGGCCTTCATCGCCGGACTCACCGATCGGATCGAGCTCGTCACTGCCGTACTCGTCCTCAGTCAGCGCCAGACCGTCCTCGTCGCGAAGCAGGCTGCGGAGATCGCGATCCTTTCCGGGGACCGGCTCCGGCTCGGTGTCGGAGTCGGTTGGAACGCACTCGAGTTCGAAGCACTCGGGATGGACCTCGGCGATCGGGGTCGGCGTCTCGAAGAGCAGGTCGACCTGATGCAGCGGTTGTGGACAGAGGACAGCTTCAGCTACGACGGCGAGTTCCACACGGTGGACCGCGCTGGTATGAAGCCCCTGCCGCCGCGACCGGTACCGATCTGGTTCGGCGGCTCCGCCTCCGCCGTGCTCCGTCGCTGCGCCCGTCTCGGCGATGGCTGGATCCCACTCGGTTCCCCGAAGCCGAAGGTCAGTGAGCGCGTGGCGTCGATCCGCTCGCACCGCGAGGCCGCCGGGCTCTCGATGGACGGTTTCGCCATCCAGGCCCAGGCGCAGTACGCCGGCGGCAACCCCGACCGGTGGCGGGCACACGCCACCGCCTGGCGCGACCTCGGCGCCACCCACCTGGCGATCGCGACCCACGACGCCGGCGACACCGATGTGGACGGCCACCTCGCCCGGATCGTGGAGTACCGCGAGGCCGTGGCCGATCTCGACTGAGACAGGAGCGCGGCCCGGTCGTCGACGCTATGCGAGGTGCGTCTGGCCGGTCTGGCGGAGGAACGTGAGCGAGTCCCAGTAGTCGGTACGGCGGGTCACCAGACCGTCGCGTACCTCGATGACCATGACCCCCCGGATGTCGACCGGCCCCTGGGCCGGGGTGGCAGTCATGCGGTACGCGGCGGCCACCCGGTCGCCATCGACGATCAACTGCTCGATCTCGTACTCGAGTGCGGGGAACGACGCCAGGAACCCCGGGAGGCGACGTCGGTACTCGTCGCGCCCCACACATCCCGACCCGAGCGCCGCAGTGTGCTCGTTGACGAAGTTCTCGGTCACGTGGCGGGCCACCTGGTCGGGGTCAC
>REDU01000085.1 GCA_007693335.1 Ilumatobacter sp.
GACCTCGTCATGTCGTTGCGGATCGACGACGGCGTCATCACGCACGCCTTCGATCTCATCGATGCCCGTGCCGAGGACTACCTCCGCCGTCTGCAGGGTTCGTGAGGCTCCGTAGGGCCGGATCTACTGGTCCGAGCGCTGACGGTCGTCGTCGCCATCGATGAGTCGTTCGAGCGCCGCCAGGGCTGCGCTCGTCGCGCCCTCGGCTCGTGCAGGCTACGATCGAGCGGCGTTGCCGGCAGCCCAGCCGACAGCCGCTCACGCTGGTCGCACGTCCAGCGCTGCGACATGAGACCGCTGCCCGCCTGAAGGACCTTCAGGACTCCAGGGAACGCCATGCCCAGATAAGTGCGGTTGGCCACGTTCGATAACGCTGCGGAATCGGCGTCTCGGGGCACTTGCGTGCGGATCAAGCCGCACGTTCTGGGCAGCGGTCAGATGTCATGGAGCGGCGTCGTGGCCGTGGGCGAGCAGGGTGTGCCAGAGGTACTTGAACTGCTGCCATGTGGACGCCGGGGGATCGCCGAGTGGGGTGGGTTCTTCGTACGGTTGTCGAGCGGCAGCGATGCCGATGACTCGAGCGTGGACGATCCCGTCGGCGCTTGCAACGACGCGTGCCAGTGTGGGCATGGTCGGGCCGCGGAAGTCGTCCGGGACGTGTTCGACTGCGAGTTCGGAGCCGCAGTGCCATGCGACCTCGATGCCGTGCCGTGCGGCGGCGGAGGCGATGTCGTGTTCGATGTCGCTGCTGCGGAACGAGGGATCGAGCACGATGGCCTCGACATCGTCGGCCAGGGCGACGCCTCCGTGGACCTGGATCTCCACGTACCCGTCGAGGTCCCGACTCGCCGAGCGACTTGGGTGGTGCCCGTCCAGGGTCGCGAGGAGCGCCTGGGTGTCGAGCCCTCGATTGAGGAGATTGCACTGAGCGGCCTGTTCGCCGAGGCCGGCGAGGATGCTCCACGGCTCATCGAACGTCCCGACGTCTCGTGGCCCGGTATGGCTGTCGCCCACGCACATGGTGGTTCGTTCTCGGACGTGAGACCGCAACACGACGAAGCTCGACCCGAACCGAGGCGAGCCGCCGTGCTCGTCAACCGCGAGATCGAACGCGCCGTACACGGGATGCTCGCCCGAGGACGGCGCCGTGTCGTCGTAGGCCCCAGCGAAGAACTCGCGCTCGAACCGGTGTCGTTCGCCACCTGGGAGCGCTGATCGGCTGCCCGCAGAAGTGCCGGTCACCCACTGGCTCCTGTACGCGCCATCGACCGCGAGTCCCGCAGCCACCGAACGGCCATCACGACCGATCCGATCCGGGTGGAAGTTCAACGTGAGACGCCCGACCGACCGCAATCGATCTGCCCACGCCTCCAAGCTGCCTCGGTCACCTGTTGACGCAACCCAGCGAGCCTGCGCGTCCGCTCGGTCGTCGAGCGCCCGTCGCTCGATCACACCGATCGCCTCTGCGAAGCCCATTGCCTCGCGGACAGTAGCCAGGCCAAAGGGTGGCGAGCGGCGAAACTTCCGAACGTTGCATCACGACGGCGCAATGGTGGCCCCGTCGACCCCACGGTTCCGGCGGTTCGGGCGGGTCACAGGTACGAGTTGACGAGACGTTCAAGGGTGGTCCGTCCAATGTCGGCCATGGCCGGATTCGACTCTCGGTAGTACCAGTACGCCCCGATCGCCTGCTCGAACGCCCACTCGGCACCTCGCTCCCACTGCAGATCGCTTCAGCCCAACGCAAGGCGCATCTGCTCGCGCGGCGTCTCGTCGAACAAGTGCCATCCGGCGACCAGGTCGAGGGCCGGGTCGGCTGCCCGGAAGCCTCCAGTGTCGAGCACGTCCGCCAACCGTTCGTCGGACACCAAGACCAGCATGGCCCACCGTGGTAAACCAGCCAGCCGCGTTCCCGCACTGGTGCTCGAAACCGGCGATCGGTGACGCTCTGGACGACCTGGCGTCAGGGGATCATGGAACGCCCGGTACGAGGGCCAGTCGCACCGGTGTGGTCCTTCGACCTGTCAGTCTGCGTTCCCGAGTGTGCGGTTGTGACCGTGGCCGCCTGGTGCGAGCGTCAGCATCGTCTGAGCTGAACGGGTTCGGGCACCTTCACTTCTTCTGGTCGTGATCTTTGCCGTCGTGGTCCTTCTTCGGGCCCTCGTCCTTGCCGGTGTGATCTTTGCCGTCGTGATCTTTGCCGTCGTGGTCTTTGCCGTCGTGGTCCTTCTTCGGGCCCTCGTCCTTGCCGGTGGTGTCGACATGTTTCGGGGGTTGCGGACACCAGGCGACGGTTCCCGGATGATGCTCGCCGTCGACGACACCGAACACGTCGACGAGCACATGTACGTTGCCCGACGAGTTGTAGATGTCGACCTGATTCGCCCACCCGGTGCCGACCATCGTGAAGTTGGGGGTCGCCGAACCGTCGGACACGTTGACCGTCGACATATCAGGTTGCGGTGCCCCCGCCGGCCACACCGTCAAGTACGTCGGCTCGGAGGCGTCCACAGCTGTGACGTTGAGCGCAACAGCCTCCGATGCGCCCACGTGAAGGTTCACCCGGCGGGTCTCTCCAGGTCCGAAAGCGAGCGGGCAAGAGGGCTGCCGGGTATCGAGCTTGCGGTGAGGACCGAAGCGCCGATAGCCGGTACCAGGCTCGAGATAGCCGAGCACGTCGATCAGCACATCGACGTCACCGGAAGAGTTGAACACCTCGATCTCTCCACGGTCGTCGATCGCCACGACCGCCATGTTGGCCACCGCGGCACCGTCACTCACGTTCAGGTTCGAGGTGTCCGGCCGCTCACCCGTCCCCCACACCGTCAGGAAGGTTGGCTCGAAGGCGTTGACAGCGGTCACGTTGACGACGACGGCGGCCGCGCTGGGGCCGACGTCGGCTCCTACCACGTCGACGGAGATCGAGGTTTCGGGTGAGACCTGCTCGGTCTGGCGGGTATCGACCGCTCGCCACGGTGGCACAGCGCGAAATGTCCCCGTGAACGTCCCCGTGACATCGATCAAGACGTCGACGTCTCCGGTGGAGTTGAACACCGCGATCTCTCCGGAATCGGAGACCTCGACGATCGCCGCGTTCGCACGCACACCACCGTCGGAAACGTTGACGGTCGAGGTTTCCGGCATCGCGCGGTCCGGGTTCCAGACCGTCAAGAACGTGTCCGTGGTCGGCGACACAGCCGTGATGGTGACCGCCACGGCGACCACATCGGGACTATCGGCCACCGCGAACCTGCGCTGCTCGCCCGGAGAAAACGGACGCTGGTCGGCGCGGGTGTCAACGGCGCGACGGGCTCGATCGGCACGGAATGTCGCTGCGTCCCGGACGGGTGCCGACCACACGCCATCCGCGAACCAGTCGCCGAAACCTACGTGAGGGGCCTTGTCGGAGGAGTCGTCCTTGGGGGGCTTGACCGGGTCGTACCCCCCCTCCTTGTCTGCGGTGGCGTCGGAACCGCCGGCAACATTCGACGCATGGACTGTCGGGACAGCCATGGCAACGAGGGTGAGCGCGGCAACAACGGACAGCCCGCAGCGGCGAACTCGTGTGGTGGCTGATGTCATGGTCGATCGTTCCTCCGAACACGTGCCGTGCTGTTGTGCAGATGCCGCCGCTGCCGATCTGTCGCATGCTCCATGAGCATCACTCGGACGAATGCGGCCCGGGCTCAAGTCAAGAAACCGTTCACAGCGTGATCGGCACCGCGTCAACCTCCCGGCGGTTGCATCAGCGACGCCCGAGGCTTGTCGCCCGGGATCATGGGACGTGCGACTCGGGCCTGATCGATGATGGAAGGGCAGTGCAGCGCCGTGGAGCCCGGAGTGGGAATTGAACCCACGACCTACGCATTACGAGTCGGTCCCGGACCGTTCGCCCAGTCGCGGTTTGTGTTATCTACCAGGCACTTCGCGTGTTGGAAGTCCGTCGAGTGCCAGCCTGTGACAGGCGGTACCACCGAATTTCTCGGATGAAATCTTGGATGGCGGCAGCCCACCGCAGCCCGCCGTTGGATGTCGCCGAAGCCGCGGTCCAGCGTGATGACGAGTCTTCCCGCAGCGGTGGCCACCTCGGACACGGTGGGATCGTCCGCACCGGCGAGACCCTCCTCGTGCACGGAGTCGACGTCGTGGCACGCTGCGAGCAGTGGCGCAGCGCGCCGTGGGAGGTTCTCGTCGAGCTTGACCTTCACCGCGATGCGACGGCGGGGTACTCGTCGCGTGCGAGTTCTGCGCCGTGCGCAGCGGCTGCCCGGATCCCCTCGACGGTGAGCGTCGGGTAGTCGTCGATGATCTCGCGCTCGGTCATGCCTGCTGCGAGACAGTCGAGCACGACGCTGACCATGATCCGCGTGCCCTTGATGACGGCCTGGCCGTGGCAGACCAGCGGGTCTCGCGCGATCAGATCTCGCAGCTCCTCGGTCACGCCGATCATCCTAACGGCGAGGACACATCGCACATTCTCGACGAGAGGGGGCGACGGCAAGGGCCTTCGCTCGCCCGCAGAACCGGCGTTGGAGGGCACCCCCGGTTGACCCAGCTCTGCGTGCCGAAATCCGCACGCCATGTGCGGATTCGGGTGCGCAAACGCGCCTTCCGGAGCGCAGCGTGCCGGTCTGCGCCGCACCAGCCGATTGCACGGCCGAACGCTCAGCGTCATCATCATCTCGCGAGGCGACGCGTCATCTGTGCATTTTGCGTTGGGGGGCGTTCCGGACGTGGGGCTGGAACTCCAGGGGCGGCGCTCTTCGCGGTTCAGCGGCCGTCGGCGGGCAGTGTGGCGACTGGGCAGTGTGGCGACGTGAGGTCTCGATCGGCCCCTGCCGAGAAGGGGACGTCCCTCGAGGTGGCCTTCGAGCTGGAGTTTCGTGGTGGGCGCAGAGGGACTCGAACCCCCGACATCTTCCTTGTAAGGGAAGCGCTCTAGCCAACTGAGCTATGCGCCCGATCGGGGGATGACCCTATCCGGCGCTCCGACGGCTTCAGGTCGGCGATCAGCTCTGCCCCACACCCGCAGTGGCCCCCGACCGGAGCCGTTCGACGAGGAGGGCGCTCACGAGTGAATGGTTGGCCGCGACCACCGGGGTGCGGCGGGCAGTGTGCTCCACCACCGACAGGTCCCGGCCGTGCAGGTCGACGGCAACACCGCCCGCCTCGCGACAGATGAGCACCGCGGCCAGGTAGTCCCACACGCCGTGCGCGTCGTCGCTCATGTCGCACCACCCGTCGAGCGCCCCGCTCGCGACCAGACAGAGGTCGGGCGCGGCCGCGCCGAGGGCTCTGAACTGCGCCCAACCGTAGTGATGGGTCGGCAGTCCGCTCACCCCGATGACCGCATCCCCGAGGTGAGCGCATCCCGACACCCCGATGGGATGTCCGTCGCAGTGGGCGCCGTGACCCCGCACAGCGGTGAACCGCTGCCCGGTCGCGTGGTTCGCGACCATCGACACCGACGGCCCGTCACGGTCGACGAGACACAACGCCGTCGCGAACCACGGCACTCGACGGCTGGCGTTGGTCGAGCCGTCCAGCGGATCCACCACCACGACCGGACCGCCAGGTGGCCCCTGGTGGCCCGACTCCTCGGAGAGCACGGACAAACCCGCGGCCAGCAGCGGCGCGATACACATCGAGTCGGCCACCAGATCAACCGCGTACTGTCCCGGTCGTTCCCCGGACTCACCCCACTCGGTCTGACGTGTGAGGACGCCGGCAACCGCTCCCGACACATCATGGAACAGCTCGAGTACCGATTCGGGAGTGGGGTCGCTCACCGGTGGAACGGTAGTGTCGGGGGCGCATGGTGAGAGGACTGACGTGGCCGTCATCGACGTAGCAGGATTCGTCGCCGATCTGAAGAGCCAGGCGATCGACTACGGCTTCCACGTCCACGACGAACGACATTTCGTCGAGACGTACTCGCTGCGGCAGCTGTGGGAGGTCGACCTGCACCCCGAGGAGGCGTGCAGCGGCCCCATCGACCTGCACCTGTCGCTCGATGTCGACCCCAGAGCGCTCCTCGGGTTCGAAGACGAGATCATCAAACTCGACGACGTCGACGACGATCCGCCCTCGGGCTTCACGTTCCCGCTGCTGTTCACGTGGACGCTCCCGCCGCTCCCCCAACCGCCCGACCTGCTGGTGCTCGCCACCGAGCTGGCCGGTATCGGGGGGGTCGAGCTCCCCGTGGAGGTCTCGGCGATCGACTCGTTCCCGTCGGTCACCGACGCACCCGAGCGCAGCCTCTCGATCGTGGCTCGCCGGTCGGTCGATCTGGCCGACGTCTACCTGAACAACGACGGGTCCGTCACCATCAGCCTCGAGAAGTGCAAACATGTCAGCCTGTTCCTGCTCGACCGGGCCGACGCCTGGCTCGACGGGATCTGAACCCACAGCCACAGCTGCCGACCATCGAGAACGGCCCACCGAGAAGAGGACGCCATGCGAGTGAGCGAGTTGATCGACATCCTGCGGGACCAACCGGCCGACGCCGAGGTCGAACTCGCCGTGGTGGCCCCCGTGACCGACGAGGCCGACGACATCACGGTCGACCGCTTCGCCATCGACGGCGTGCTCCCGTGGGAGGACGAAGCGGAGGGCGACGACGAGGGCGGTCTCACGATCTGGCTGATCGGCGGCGAGGACGCCGACGTCGACGTCTTCCTCGACGCCGTCGAGCAGCAGAGCGAATAGCCGGGTCAGGTCGGCGGGGGCATCGGCCGCTGCTGGGCCTGAGCAGCCTGAGCGGCGGTCGCCGCCGCTGCCGCTTGGGCCGCCTGCTGGGCGGCGGCCTGTTGGAGTGCGAGCTGCTTCGCGGCCTCGTACTCGCTCAGCGCCGCCTGCTGGGCTGCAGCGCGAAGGTCACGTACTCGGCGGTCCTGGCTGGCGGCCTTGCCGGCAAGCCAGCGGAGGGCGAAGTCGAGCACCAGTGCCACCACCACGTACACCACGGCTGCGAACAGCAGCGAGGTGTCGAGCACCGAGACCTCTCCCACTTCGGTGGCGGGGAAGATGCCGCGGAACGGCTCCATCGACCGGTCGGAGCTGCGGTAGATCCACCGGGTGAACGCCGCATCGGTGCTCGCGCCGAGGAGGCGGAGCACGAACGCCGTCAGCAGCAGGAGTACCTGTACGAGGATGAGGGCGTAGAAGAACCAGACGACCGCACGTGCGAACTTGAGCAGCACCGGCAACGCCGAGTGTTGCGCCGCATCGGCCTGCTGCTCGTACCTCTCCGACAACGGCTGCGTCATCACGTCCACCGTAGTGGACGACGGCGACCCGACTGACGACTTCGGCAGCGAACGCGAGGAGCATGGCCGCGTCTGAACCTCCGGGGCCCCAACCCAGCTGGTCCTCGAGCCCAGTGCCCCGAGAGCACTGCGGTACCGTGCCGACATGGCGATCATCCATGTCGAGCCCGACGCCGATGCCGAGCTGATCCTCGACGTCCTCCGACGCGACGGTGCGGTCGTGATCGATCGTTTGGCCGACCACGCCACGATCGACGGCGTCCTGGCCGAGATGGAGCCGTACATCGACGCCACACCCACCGGGAGCGACGACTTCTCCGGACGCCGCACCCGGCGCACCGGTGCACTGGTCGCCCGGTCGGCCACCGGTCGACAGCTGGTGCAGCACCCGCTGGTGCTCGACGTCACCGGCCGCCTGCTCGACCGGGCCATGAGCTACCAGCTCCATCTCACCCAGATCATCGCCATCGGCCCTGACGAACCGGCCCAGCCCATCCACCGCGACCAGTGGGCGTTCGACTTCTTCCCGTTCCCCACCGACCACCACGTGCAGTGCAACACCATCTGGGCGCTCACCGACTTCGACGAACAGAACGGCGCCACCCGGATCATCCCCGGATCGCAGGACTGGCCCGACGATCAGGGACACACCCACGACGAGACCGTCGCCGCCGAGATGTCGAAGGGGTCGTGCCTCCTCTACACCGGCAAGGTGTACCACGGTGGAGGCGCCAACGACTCCGACGCGACCCGGATCGGGTTGAACATCACGTACGTGGTGGGATGGCTGCGCCAGGAGGAGAACCAGTACCTGTCGGTGCCCCTCGACGTGGCGGCCACGCTCGACGACGACCTGCTACGGCTGATGGGCTACCGCATCGGGGCCTATGCGCTCGGCTACATCGACGACGTCCGCGATCCACTCGAAGCGGTGCGGGGTCGCTCCGGTGCGATGAGCTTCGGGAGCAGCTGACCCGAAGAGGTGGTTCAACGTCGGCACAACTGGGTATTGCCGATCTGAACTGGCGCGGAGACTCAGATCCGTCGCCACCAACTCAAGCTCGGAGGGAACCCATCATGTACATCGGTGGAGGCGTACTCGTTGTCATCCTGATCATCATCTTGCTCATCGTGCTGCTGTAGTCACATCACAGCACTCAGCGCTCGGACCGGCCGCGCCGGAACCGGGCCTGCCAGACTCCGCAACTCGGGTCTCGAACGAGACCGGCCTGGAGGATCAACGAATGAGCGAGAACACCAATGTCAGCGGCCACGTCGCCGACGGCTGGCAATCCGTCGCCGATGCCCTCTCGGGGAGCATCGAGCGGGGCGACGACCTCGGCGCATCGGTCGCCGTCTACCACCGGGGCGACTGCGTGGTCGACATCGCAGGTGGCGCATTCGACGCGACCGGTGACCGCACGTACGACCACGACACGCTCCAGCTGGTGTTCAGCACGACCAAGGGCATCACCTCGATCGCCGTGGCGATGTGTGTCCAGCGAGGCATGCTGCGCTACGACGAGAAGGTCTCGACGTACTGGCCCGAGTTCGGATCCAGCGGGAAAGACGACGCCACGGTGGCCCAGCTACTCAGCCACCAGTGCGGTCTGATCACGATCGACGGCATCACGCTCGAGGAGGCGCTCGACTGGGACACGGTGACATCTCGGCTGGCGGCCGGAGTACCGGAGTGGCCGATCGGCAGCGCGCACGGTTACCACGCACTGACCTTCGGATGGCTGGCCGGAGAACTGGTTCGGAGGGTGGACGGACGGTCGATCGGCCAGTTCGTGGCCGATGAGATCGCCGGACCCCTGGGCGTCGATCTGTGGATCGGCCTTCCGGAGTCGGAGGAACACCGCGTTTCACCACTCGTCGGGGGCATCGGCGTCACCGACGGCGACATGGATCCCGACGTGAAAGCCATGATGGACCAGGTGATCGGTCCGGGCACGTTGGGAGGCCGCGCCCTCTCGCTGAGCGGGGCGTTCTCGGTCGACGGGGCCTTCAACCGGCGCGACGTGCACGCCGCCGAGATCCCCGCGGCCAACGCGATCTCGAACGCCGCGGCGCTCGCGAAGATCTATGCGGCCACACTCGCCCCGGTCGACGGCGTCCAACTCATCGACGACGCCACCCGCGAGATCGTCCGCACCCAGGTGACACCGCACGGTGAGCCCGACAACTGCCTACTGCTGCCCACCACGTTCGGAATGGGATTCATGACGCATGGCCTCTTCACGCCCTACGCGGGCCCCGGCAGCTTCGGCCACCCCGGGGCCGGCGGCTCGGTCGCGTTCGCCCAGCCCGAGCGCGACCTTGCGTTCGCCTACGCCATGAACACGATGGCCGCCAATCTGGCTGCCGACTTCCGAGCCCAGCAGTTGATCGAAGCAGCGGCCACCGTCATCGACGCCGGCACCGCTGCCTGATCACCAGGGGGTTCACACGTCGCGACCGGTCGACGTCAGGAGAGCCGAGATGAACGAAGCGCACACTCGACGTCAGTCCACGGCGGCGGCGGACGACGCGGCTGCGGAAGCCGACGACAGCCATCGCGGTCACGCCAGCGACCCGAGCAATGATCACGGCGATCACGGCGATCACGGCGACCACGCCGCACAGTTCAGGGATCGATTCTGGCTGACACTGGTGCTGTCGGTCCCGGTCGTGATCTGGGCACCGATGATCCAGGACTGGTTCGGCTACACCGCCCCGCAGTTCCCCGGCGACGAACTGATCGCACCGATCCTGGGCACGATCATCTTCTTCTACGGCGGTTGGCCGTTCCTCACCGGAGCGAAGGACGAGGCCCGCCCATGGCAGCCCGGGATGATGATGCTGATCGCGATGGCGATCACGGTCGCCTACGTCGCGTCGCTCGCCACCTCGTTGGGCCTCTTCGACACCCAGATCTGGTGGGAGCTGGCGCTGCTGATCGCGATCATGTTGCTCGGCCACTGGATCGAGATGCGCGCGGTCGGCCAGGCCCAGGGTGCGCTCTCAGCACTCGCGGAGATGATGCCCGACGAGGCCGAGCGGGTGACCGACGACGGCGAGACCGAGACGGTCAAGGTGACCGCTCTCGAGGTCGGCGACGTCGTACTGGTGCGCCCGGGTGCCCGGGTCCCCGCCGACGGTGAGATCGTCGAGGGCGCCGCCGATGTCGACGAATCCATGATCACGGGCGAGTCCACACCGGTGTCGCGTGGCGAGGGCGAGCGGGTGGTGGCAGCGACCGTGGTCGCCGACTCGAGCCTCCGGGTGAAGGTCGACGCGGTCGGCGACGACACCGCCCTGGCAGGTATCCAGAAGATGGTCGAGGATGCCCAGGAATCGAAATCCAAGACCCAACGGCTGGCCGACCGAACCGCTGCGCTGCTGTTCTACGTCGCGGTGGCGGTCGCGGCGATCACCGCGATCGTGTGGGCCCTGACGGGTCAACCGGACTTCGCGATCAACCGATCGGTCACGGTGCTGGTCATCGCCTGTCCCCACGCGCTGGGACTGGCGATCCCACTGGTGACCGCCATCTCGACGTCGAAATCCGCCAGCTCTGGCATCCTCGTCAAGGACCGACTCGCGCTCGAGGCGATGCGACGCGTCGACACGGTGCTGTTCGACAAGACCGGCACCCTGACACTCGGCGAGCACAAGGTGGCCGACACCGCCGTCACCGATGGCGTCGAACTCGACGAGATGCTGCGCCTGGCGGGCGCGGTCGAGGCCGACTCCGAACATCCGCTGGCTCGCGCCATTCACGCCCACGCGCGTGAACAGGTCGGTGAACTGCCCAGTGCCGGCGCGTTCGAATCGATGACCGGCAGGGGCGTCCAGGCCGAGGTGGACGGCACCACGGTGGCGGTCGGGGGTCCCGCTCTGCTCGACGACCGGGAACTCGCCGCACCTGACGACCTCGACGAGCACCTCGACGCCTGGCGAGAGCGTGGCGCGGCGATCCTCTACGTCGTGCGTGACGGCTCGGTCATCGGAGCGCTCGCGTTGGAGGACCAGGTCCGGGAGGTCTCTCGCGAGGCCATCGACCGGCTCCACCGAGCGAACGTGACCGTTGCGATGATCACCGGGGACGCCCAACAGGTGGCCGATGCAGTGGCCGCCGAACTGGACATCGACGAGGTGTTCGCCGAGGTCCTTCCCGAGGACAAGGACAAGAAGGTCGCCGAGCTCCAAGACCAGGGTCGCAGCGTCGCGATGGTCGGCGACGGCATCAACGATGCGCCGGCCCTCGCCCGTGCCGACGTCGGCATCGCCATCGGCGCCGGCACCGACGTCGCGATCGAGTCGGCCGGGATCATCCTGGCAGCCGACGACCCCCGCGGGGTGGTGGCGATCCGTGATCTGTCCCAGGCCACCTACCGAAAGATGGTCCAGAACCTGTGGTGGGCCGCCGGCTACAACATCGTCGCGCTCCCGCTGGCCGCCGGGATCCTCGCGCCATGGGGCATCATCCTCCCCATCGCCGTCGGGGCGATCCTGATGTCGACCTCCACGGTCGTGGTCGCCCTCAACGCCCAGCTGCTGCGTCGCGTGGAACTGAACGTCGGTGACGGAGAACTCGCCGCCGCCAGCTGACCGCGATTCGGATCCGGGGTGGGAACACCCCCAGCCGGTGGTGTCAGAACCGTGATCCCGGGTCCGCGAAACTCGGCACGTGATCACTGGCTTCCTCCATCCGGGTTCCATGGGTGCGTCGCTCGCTGCTGTGTGCACCGGCCAACGCCTGTGGGTGAGCGACGGGCGGACCGACGCCACACGAGAGCGTGCGCACGACGCAGGGCTCGTCGACACCTGGTCGCTGCACGAGCTGGCCGAGCGGGCCGATGTCATCGTGTCGGTGTGCCCACCCGCCGCCGCGCTCACTCAGGCCGAAGCCATCTCGGCCGTCGGCTACGACGGGATCTACGTGGACGCGAACGCCGTCTCACCGAGTACGGCCCGGCAGATCGGCGACCTGTTCGACCGGTTCGTCGACGGCGGGATCATCGGGCCGCCGGTGCGGCATCCCGGCTCGACCCGCCTCTACCTCGCCGGTGAGGAGGCGAGCGCCGTCGCCGCGCTCTGGGACGGATCGGCGCTCGACGTCCGGGTACTCGACGATCCTGCGGGCGCCGCCTCCGCGGTCAAGGTCTGTTTCGCTGCCTGGACGAAGGGATCGGCCGCGCTGTTGCTGGCGATCCGAGCCCTGGCTCGCGCCGAGGGCATCGACGATGCCCTCCTCGATGAATGGGCGATCTCGATTCCGGATCTCGCAGGGCAATCGGAGCGCTCAGCGTTCGGCAACGCCCCGAAAGCGTGGCGCTTCGTCGGTGAGATGGAGCAGATCGCGGGCGCGTTCGACGAGCACGATCTTCCCGCGGGCTTCGCGGTAGCGGCCGCCGATCTGTACCGGCGCCTCGCCACCTTCAAGGATGCAGCCGGCCCGACCGTCGCCTCGTACGAACTGGCGGAACCTCGAGTGATGGTCGTGTCCGCCGACCACGTCTTGCTCTCGTACCGTGCAACGTTCGTCCGGCCGGCATCGAGCGACAACGACTCCGACGCAACTCCCGTGATCTGGAACATCACGTCGCTGCGGACCCGGATCGGCGACCACTGGCTCAACCGGTTCAGCCAGGACACGCCCGCGAGCCGAGCAAACACTCGCCGCAGGCACCGACACATCTGCCCTGACCGAGCGTCCCATGATCGCCGGCGACCTGCCCCGCACGGCGCGTCGAACCGTCCATCATCCGACGAGACGGGTAGTGGGGCGGGTGGGTATCGAACCCACGACCCAGGGATTATGAGTCCCCTGCTCTGACCACTGAGCTACCGCCCCGAACACGACGATGGGGTCCCAACGGGACCCCA
Organism: Ilumatobacter sp.; assembly: GCA_007693335.1. Classification (GTDB taxonomy): domain Bacteria; phylum Actinomycetota; class Acidimicrobiia; order Acidimicrobiales; family Ilumatobacteraceae; genus SKSP01. Next base: position 13,143 of record REDU01000085.1, read on the forward strand.
TCGTCAGTGAGCTCCGGGGGTGGGGCTCGAACCCACGACAAATCGGTTAACAGCCGATTGCTCTGCCAGCTGAGCTACCCCGGAAGGACGGGGAAAGGTTATCGCCCGCACCAATCCCATCACACGCCGATGCACCGAACTACTGGAGTACAAGAGCACGGACAACCCATCGGATGCTTGCTCCGCCGGATCGACGGATCAGCCCCCATGCGTCGCAGCGGGCGATCTCGGCGAGCGTCCACGACTCGGCCCGGTACGGGGCCTGACGCTACTCGGCCTCGAGGAACTCGCGGAGCTTGTGGGAGCGCTGGGGGTGACGGAGCTTGGCGAGGGTCTTGGCTTCGATCTGGCGGATGCGCTCGCGGGTGACGCCGAACTCCCTGCCGACCTCTTCGAGTGTCTTGGCGCGGGCACCATCGAGGCCGAACCGCATGCGCACGATCTCCTGCTCCCGCTCGCTGAGCTCACCCAGCACCGACTCGACCGCCTCGGTGAGCATCGTGCGGGTGGCGGCGTCGGCCGGGCCGTCGGTGGACGCATCCTCGATGAAGTCACCCAGGTTCGACTCGTCCTCCTCGCCCACCGGCGAGTCGAGCGACAGCGGGTCGAGCGAGATCCGCAGCAGGTCGCGCACCCGCTCGGGTTCGATCTGGAGCTTGGCCGCCAGCTCGTCGACGGTCGGTTCACGCTCGAGTTCCTGCTGCATCTGACGACGGGTGCGGGTGAGGCGGTTCATGTGCTCGACCATGTGCACCGGGATACGGATGGTGCGGGCCTGATCGGCGATCGAGCGGGTGATGGCCTGACGGATCCACCACGTGGCGTAGGTCGAGAACTTGAAACCCTTGGTGTGGTCGAACTTGTCGACGGCACGCATCAGCCCGAGGTTGCCCTCCTGGATGAGATCGAGCAGTTGCATCCCCCGACCCGAGTAGCGCTTGGCGATGCTCACGACCAGCCGGAGGTTGGCCTGGATGAGCTCGCTCTTCGCCCGCTGCCCACGCTGGACCGCGCGGGTCAGCATCCGCATCTCGGACGCCTCGAGCACCCGGTCCTCGTCACCAGCGCGATCGATCTGCTCGGCCGCGACGTTGCCCTCCTCGATCAGCTGAGCGAGTCGGCGCTCGTCCTCGGTCGTGAGGAGGTCGACCTGACCGATCTCACGGAGGTACATGCGCACCCCGTCGGCCGTACCGGGTGACTCGGTGCCCTTGGCGGGGCGGCGAGCGGTGCGACGCCCGCGGCGGCGGGCCAGGAGCTGTTCGGCTTCGTCGTCCTCGATCACGATGCGGCGGCCGACCCCGGTGGAGGGTGTGTCGTCGAGCGCTTCGTGGAGGTCGTCGTCGATGGTCACACCGAGGCCGGCGAGGGAACGATGCACCACCGCCAACGCGTCGCCGGTCAGTTCGACGCTGCGCAGCACGTGGGCCACGTCTTCGGCATGCAGCTCCCCGGTGATCTGACCGAGTCGGACGAGTTCGACCCATTCGTCGATGTCGACACCGGACAAGGGCGGCGAGGGCGGCGAGGGCTCGACGACGGGGTCAGCAGTCTCGGCGGTCGTGTCGGCCACCTCAGCTCCCCCCATGGACTCGTTCCTCCGTTCGATCCGAGAGCCACGCTAGCAACCACGCCGCCGCCTCGTGGACGCGGTCGGCACTCTGGAGGTCTTCGAGCTGGAGGCGTGCCTCGCGGTCGCGGCGGATCAGGTCGGGATCGGAGAGCCGTGACCCGCGCCCGAGCTCGCGGCGGGTGGCAGCTGCGATCAGGTTCCGAGCCTCGATCTCGGCGTCGGCCACGATGTCGATCACCGCGGCGGATTCGAGCAACTCCCTCGCGTCGGGATCGGCCCGTTCCAGTGCAGACGTCAGATCACCCTCGGCGCCGGCGAGGGCCAAGAACGCCCGTCGGCAGAGATCGTCCACGAACAGCGCTTCGACCAGCCAGGGAGCGATGGCGTTCCACTCGTGAACGAGCAGGGCGATCGCGGCGAACTCGGCGTTCTCCCGGGGTCCGCGTCGGACCGGCGCCGACACCCGCAGCTGCGGCCGACGGGTGCCCCGCTCGGCCAGCTGGACGAGATCGGCCACCGGGAGCCCGACCTGAGTGGCGACCTGTCCCGCGTAGAGCTTGCGGACGTTGACGTTGGGATGCTCGTTCACCACCGACATCGCGGTCTCGCCCAGGCGGGTCCGCTGTTCGGGCGACTGCGGTGCCCGACCGGTCAGCACCCGGTCGAGCCGGAACCCGAGGAACGGGAGCGCATCGTCGACGGCCGCAGCGAGGGCCTCGGGGTCGCTCTGCGCGAGGTCGCCGGGATCCTTGCCACCCACGAACCGGGCCACGCTCACCTCGACCTGGTACTTCTCCTCCCATTCGTAGAAGCGTTCGGCCGCGCCCTGGCCGGCGGCATCGGCGTCGAATGCCAGCACGACCCGGCTGGTGTAGCGCTTGAGCAGGCGGACGTGCTCTTCGGTGAAGGCCGTACCGCACGTGGCGACCGCCCGGGGCAATCCGGCCCGGTGGAAGCCGATCACGTCGGTGTAGCCCTCGCACACGATCGCCTGATCGCTGGAGACGATGTCGGACTTGGCCCAGTTCAGCCCGTAGAGGGTCTTCGACTTCGTGTAGATGGGCGTCTCGGGCGAGTTCTTGTACTTGGCGGGATCGTCGGAGCCGGGCAGGACCCGACCCCCCACGCCGATCGCCTCACCGGTGTCACTGAAGATCGGGAACAGCACCCGGGCACGGAACGCGTCCTGCGACCGGTTGCGCTTGTTCTGGAAGACCAGACCCACCTCACGGAGCAGGTCGGCGGACACACCGGCTCCCCGGGCCAGCGCATCCCAGTCATCGGGCGCCCAGCCGAGCTTGAACTGGCGTGCGATGTCACCCGACAGCCCTCGGCTGCGGAGGTAGTCGCGGGCCGGTCGGGCACCAGGGTCGTTCAGCAGCCGGTCGTGGTACCAGTCGATGGCGGTGGCCATGGCCTCGACCAGCTGCTTGCGTCGGGCGCGCTCCTTGCTCTGACCGGCGGAGGTGTAGGTGAGCTGGATACCGGCGCGGCCGGCCAGCTGCTCGACCGCGCCCACGAAGTCGACGTGTTCGATCTCCTGCACGAACGTGAACACATCACCCGACGCGTCGCAACCGAAGCACTTGTAGCGCCCCGACTCTTCGCGCACGTTGAACGAGGGCGACTTCTCGGCGTGGAACGGACACAACCCGACCCAGTTCCGACCCACCTTGCGGAGCTGGACCTGCTTGGAGACCACATCGACGATCGACACCGTGGAGCGGATCCGCTCGATGTCGTCATCCGCGATCGCCATGGGCCGAATCTACTGGTCGCCCCCCGGGGTCGGGCGCGGCGCGTTCGGTGCGGACCGTCAGGCGGTCGACTCGGCCGAGCCGATGATCGCCTGCGCCGCCGCCAGCCGGGCGATCGGCACCCGGAACGGCGAGCAGCTCACGTAGTCGAGGCCCGCGTCGTAGAACAGCTGGATCGACTCGGGATCGCCACCGTGCTCACCGCAGACGCCCAGCTTGAGGTCGGGCTTGGTCTCCCGACCGAGCTTGGCGCCGAGACGCACGAGGTCGCCCACACCGTCCTGGTCGATGGTCTCGAACGGGTTCCGCTTCAGCAGACCCTGTTCGAGATAGGCCGGCATCATCCGGCTCTCGACGTCGTCGCGACTGAACCCGAACGTGAGCTGGGTGAGGTCGTTGGTGCCGAAGCTGAAGAAATCGGACACCTCGGCGATCTCGTCGGCGCAGATGGCTGCACGTGGCGTCTCGACCATCGTGCCGATCGTGATGTTCGGCTTGCGCCTCATCCCCTTCAAGGCGTCGTCGATCTCGGCCTGCACCCAACTACGGGCCAGCGCCATCTCCTCACGGGTGACGGTGAGCGGGATCATGACCTCCACGATCGGCTTCTTGCCCCGCTCGCGCAGCGTGGCCGCAGCGGCGAGCAGCGCCCGCACCTGCATCGCATACAGGCCCGGCTTGATGACGCCGAGGCGCACGCCACGGGTGCCGATCATCGGGTTGTGCTCGGCCCAACTCTCGGCGGCGGCGAGCATCTCCTGCTCCTCGTTCGAGAGCCCATCGGTGGCTTCTTTGAGACGGAGCTCCTCGGCCGACGGCAGGAACTCGTGCAACGGCGGGTCGAGCAGACGCACCGTGACGGGGAGCCCGTCCATTGCGTCGAGGATGTCGAGGAAGTCGGCCTCCTGGGCGGCGCGCAGCTTCTCGAGCGCCATCTCCTCCTGGGCCGGGGTGTTCGCGAGGATCATCTCGCGAACCACCGGCAGACGATCGGGTGCGAGGAACATGTGCTCGGTCCGGCACAGTCCGATGCCCTCGGCACCCAGCTCGCGGGCGTTGGCGGCGTCCTCACCGGTGTCGGCATTGGCGCGCACTGCGAGCTTGCCCTTGCGGATCACGTCGGCCCACTTGAGGATCGTGTGGAACTCGGCCGGAGGTTCGGCGCTGGCGAGCTCCATCGCGCCGAGCACGACCTCGCCGCTGGTGCCGTCGAGCGAGATCACGTCGCCCTCCGACACCACGATGTCGCCGACGCTGAACTGCTTGCCCTTGATCTTGATGTCTTCGGCACCCACGATGGCCGGGGTGCCCCAGCCACGGGCGACCACCGCGGCGTGGCTCACGAGACCGCCACGAGCAGTCAGGATCCCCTCGGCGACCATCATGCCGTGAACGTCTTCGGGGCTCGTCTCGCTGCGAACCAGCACCACGGGCTCGCCCCGGTCAGCGGCGTTCACCGCGTCGTCAGCAGTGAAGTAGACCTTGCCGACCGCAGCACCGGGCGATGCGGCCAGGCCCTTCGCGAGCATCAGGCCCTTCCCTGCGAACTGCGGGTGGAGCACGGCATCGAGGTGATGTGCGTCCACCCGCATCACCGCTTCCTCGCGTGAGATCTTCCAGCGATCGTCGCCCTTGCCGGTGCCCTTGGTCATGTCGACGGCCATCTTCAGCGCAGCAGCGCCGGTGCGCTTACCGACGCGGGTCTGGAGCATCCAGAGCTTGCCCTGCTCGATGGTGAACTCGGTGTCGCACATGTCGCGGTAGTGCGCCTCGAGCCGCCTGAAGATGACGAGGAGCTCGGTGTGGATCTTCGGGAACTTCTCCTTCATGTGGTCGAGATCCTCGGTGTTGCGGATCCCGGCCACGACGTCTTCACCCTGGGCGTTCACGAGGAAGTCGCCGTACGGCTTGTTCGCACCCGTGGCCGCGTTGCGGGTGAAACCGACGCCGGTGCCCGAGTTGTCGTCGCGGTTGCCGAACACCATGGCCTGCACGTTCACTGCGGTACCCAGGTCGTGGCTCAGCTTCTCGCGGACCCGGTAGGCGATGGCGCGAGCACCGTTCCAGCTCTTGAACACGGCCTCCACGGCACCATCGAGCTGCTCACGAGGCTTCTGCGGGAACGGCGAACCGGTGGCGTTCTCGACCGCCGCCTTGTACGCCTCGCAGAGATGCTTGAGCTCGGGGGCACCGAGTTCGGCATCATTGATGACGCCGGCGCGATGCTTCGCATGCTCGAGCGGCTCTTCGAACAATTCGCCGTCGACGCCGAGCACGATGCGGCCGTACATGGCGATGAACCGGCGGTACGAGTCGTATGCGAACCGCTCGTCGTCGGTCACGGTGGCGAGCCCCTCGACGCTCTGGTCGTTGAGGCCCAGGTTCAACACGGTGTCCATCATCCCGGGCATCGAGAACTTGGCGCCCGAACGCACGCTGACGAGTAGCGGGTCGCTCGGATCACCCAACTTGCGTCCCATCGCCTTCTCGAGCTTGGAGATCTGCTTCGCGATCTCCGCGTCGAGCGCATCGGGCCATCCCGATGCGAGGTAGTCCACGCACGCCTCGGTGCTGATGGTGAATCCCGGGGGCACGGGCAACTTCAGCACGCTCGTCATCTCGGCCAGGTTGGCCCCTTTGCCGCCGAGGAGATCCTTGTACTCCATCGGGGGACGACGATGTTTGTGGTCGAATGCGTAGACGTAGGGCACGTCGCACGAGTCTAGGAGTCGTCGACCCGATGTGCAGGACCGATGTGCAGGGCCGATGCGCCGGGCCGATGCCCTAGCCTGGAGTCCGATGTTCCGACTGCTCGGGTTCGACGTGCGCGTCCGGCCCGGTTTCGTCGTCTTCATGCTGCTCATCGTGTTCCTGTACGGCGACGCGTTCGGCGTCTGGCTCGCAGGGTCGCTCGCCGCGTTCACGCTGCTGCACGAGTTGGGGCACGCCCTTGCCGCCCGACGCGCCGGCGCGCACGCCGAGATCTCGCTGGACTTCCTGGCCGGGTACACCTCGTACCGACCCACCTCCGCTCTGTCACGATCGCGACGTGCGTTCATCTCGTTCGCCGGTCCGGGTATCCACATCGCAGTGAGCCTCGGGGTACTCGTGGCGATGGGGGTCAATCCGATCGACCGTGACAGCATCGGCCAGTCGGCTGCCACCGTGGCGATCTGGTGGGCCGGGCCGGTGATCGGTCTGTTCAACCTGGTGCCGGTACTGCCACTCGACGGCGGCCACATCGCCCAGACCGGCCTCGAAGCCACGATCGGTGAGCGCGCCCAGCGAGCGATGATCGTGTTCAGCCTGGCAGCCACGGGCGGGTTCGCGGTGTGGTGCCTGATCGATCCTGACCGCCGCTTCTACGCCATCTTCGTGGCGTTCCTGCTCATTTCACAGTTCCAGATGCTCCAGGCGGTGTCGAGCAGATCCGCGTCGCGGCAGGCACCGCTCGACCGGCGCATCGCCGCGGCAGCCGAAGCCGAGCGGTCGGCGTGGCGAACCGGGCGGTCGGGAATGCTCCTGCCGGGCCAGGAGCTCTCACCGTGGTACCGGGCGCACCGGGCGATGCTGGGCGGCCGGAGCGATGAGGCCCGAGAGCTGATCGTGGCCGACCTCAGCGATCCTGGCCCCCGCCGATGGTGGCCGCCCGACGCCGCATCACCACAACAGCTCGACGATCTCGTGGCGCTGCTCCCCCAGCCGCTCCCGAACGGCAACCCACTCAGCGAACAGGTACTGGCCGAGATCCTTCTGCGCACCGGCGACCGGGTGACCGCCGGCTACTACGCCGCCGACACCTACTCGCGCACGCGCTCGGCGGCCAGCGCGCTGCTCGTCGCCCGCGCCTCGGCGGCGCTCGGGGATCGGGACACCGCCGTGAAATGGCTCCATGCCGCGTCGGAGAGCCCCGATGTGTCCGCCGCTGATCTTGCCAGGGCGATCGATGGCGCCGGCGAGCTCGAACCGCTCCGCCACGACACCGAGGTGCGCCGGCTCCGCGCCGCCCTCGGTGCTACCTGAAGTCGATCACGGTGCCCACCTCGGCGCCACGCTTCACGTAGCCGAGCGCCAGGGTGCCGCTGACGCTGGTCAACACGCCCACCTCGGCACCGTCGGCGTCGACGATCGGCTCGCCCGGTGACGCGCCCTCGGCCACGTCGAGACGTCGCAGCGCACGGGGCGGGGTGGCGCCCCGGCTGTCCATGCGCTCGACCAGCTCCTGGCCGGGATAACAGCCCTTGCGGAAGTCGACGGCGTGCAGGGTCACGCCGGTCTCGGCGGGAATGGTCTCGCCTGGCACGATCTCGGCACCCATCCGCGGCCAACCGACCTCGATCCGCGACCGCTCGACCTCGGGGGTGACCGCATCGGGACCCGGGCCGGCGACGAGAGCGGTCTCGGCCTTCACCCGGATCTTGAAGCGGTCGAGACGGGCGAGCAGCAACTCACCGAACCCCGGGTCGGTCTCGAATGCGAACGTCTCGTGGTCGGTGCGGATGACCCGGGCGAGCACGTCGATCTTGCCGGTGGGCTGCAACAGGAAGGTCCATCGCGCCTCCCCCGGCGCAAGTTCGCGGATGTCCTGGGAGATCTGCGAGTGCAGGTAGGTGAGCGCATCGGGGCCCGACACCACCACGGTGTCGGCCACACCGTCGAACCATGGGGTGTCGAGCCGGGGGGTCACGTCGCTGGGTTCCATGACACCAGTGTGCCGTGCCACACTCGACGGGTCATGGCTGATCCAGAGCAAGTCGTCCGTCGAATCGCCGATGGGGTGCTCAGCCAGGTGCAACGCGTCGGCGGGTACGTCTCCAAGCTGGCGGTGGGAGCGGTCGTCATCTCCGTCGCGTCGTTGCTGCTGGGCATCGCTGCGCTCGACGGCGGCGCACAGACCGTGTGGATCCTGCTGGCCGTGGTCTTCGGATGGATCTCGTTGTCACGGGTGATCCGCGTGCGTTGGAACGTCGCCAAGCTCTCCCGCAACCGGGATGCGCTCGAGACCGAGCTGCTGATGGGGATGAACCAGCGGCCCGACGCGGAGCGGGTCGTGATCGATCTCGCCGATCCGGAGATCAGCGACGAGGTCGCCATGGAGATCTGGACCCGCGAGTTCGCCTCGGCGCCGGTCGACAGCTCGCGGATGGCCGGGTTCCGGTGGATCCCGTTGGCGATCCAGTCGCTCAAGCAGCTGGGGGTCGTGCTCATCACCACCACGTTCATCACCGCGATGTTCGCCCTGTTCGGCCTGATCTTCCTGGTGGCGCTGGCGCTGTCCTGAGCAACTGCGCCCGCCGGACCGGCTGGTCAGGCCGGGGTGCCGGCGGCGCGGCGGGCGGCCGTCATGCGACGGGCCGCCGGGATGGCCGCCAGCAATCCGGCCGCCTTGTTCCGACACTCGAGATCTTCGTCGTCAGGCACAGAGTCGGCCACGATGCCCGCACCGGCCTGGAGGCTGGCGATGGCGGGGTCGGCCGTGCCATCACCTCGCACGAACATCGTGCGGATGGCGATGGCGGTGTCGAGGTTGCCGCTCCAGTCGACGTAGCCGACCACTCCCGCGTACGGGCCGCGCTTCACCGGCTCGAGATCGTCGATGATCTCCATCGCCCGCACCTTCGGTGCGCCGCTGACGGTGCCCGCCGGCAGCGTGGCGCGCAGCACGTCGATCGGGCCGAGATGATCGACCAGATCGCCCGAGACCTGCGAGGTCATGTGCATCACGTGGCTGTACCGCTCGAGCGTCATCAGTTCGTCGACCACGACCGACCCGAACTCGGCCACGCGACCGACGTCGTTGCGGGCCAGATCGACCAGCATCACGTGCTCGGCGCGCTCTTTCGGGTGCTCGATGAGCTCTGCGGCCATGCGCCGGTCGTGCTCGTCGGTGGCACCGCGACGACGGGTACCGGCGATCGGCCGCGAGACGACCCTGCTGCCACCGCCGCTCGCAGCGCCGGCGAGCACCTGCACCATCGGCTCGGGCGACGAGCCGACGATGGTGATCTCGGGGTGCCGTACGAAGTACATGTACGGGCTGGGATTCACCTGCCGGAGCACCCGGTACACGTCGAACGGGTCGGCCCCCAGCTCGAGGTCGTACCGCTGTGACAGCACCACCTGGAAGATGTCGCCGTCGAGGATGTGCTCCTTCGCGACCTCGACCGCCCGCTGGTACTGGCCGTCGGGCATCGACGAGCGCAGCTCGGGCACCACGTCGTCGCGCTGCGGTGGTTCGACCGCCACGTAGGGAAGGGGACGCGCCAGATCGTCCACGGCAGCGGCCACCCGTGCCGCCGCGGCGTCGTAGGCGGCATCGAGCTCGGCGGCGGTCAGGCCGAACGTGGGCACGCTCTCGATGAGCGAGACCCGTTGCCTCCAGTGGTCGAAGGCTGCGAGCGAACCGATCACACCCATGATCGCGTCGGGCAGGCCACGATCGTCGTGGGGCACATCGGGCAGGTGCTCGACCTCGCGGACCACGTCGTAGCCGAGGAAGCCCATGATGCCGCCGTGGAGGGGCGGGAGATCGGGGAACGACGGACTGCGGTACTCGGCCAGCAACGCTTCCATCGCGGCGAGGATGCCCCGGTCGGTGGGAACGCTCACGGGCAGGTCGCCGTGCACCTCGACCTCACCGTCGCGCAGGATCAGCGTGGCCGAGGGGTTGCGGCCGACGAACGAGAAACGGCTCCAACGCTCGCCGTGCTCGACCGACTCGAGGAGGAACCCGGGACCATCGCCCACCAGCTTCACGAATGCCGCCACGGGCGTCTCGAGGTCAGCGAGCAGTTCGGTCCACACCGGCACCACCGTGTGACCGGCCGCCAGTGCATGGAACTCGTCTCGGTCCGGCTGCAACCTCACGACGCGGACCGGGTCACGAACCGAACTGCCGGAAGAAGCAGGTGCGTGCCCCGGTGTGGCAGGCACCAGCACCCTCCTGCTCGACCTTGAACAGCAGCGTGTCGCCGTCGCAGTCGTAGTACGCCTCGCGCACGAACTGGCGGTCGCCACTGGTGTCGCCCTTGCGCCAGAGCTCCTGGCGGCTCCGGCTCCAGTAGACCATCCGACCCTCGTCGAACGTCATCTGCAGGCTCTCGGCGTTCATCCAGGCCATCATCAAGATCTCGTGGTTGTCGATGTCCTGGGCGATCACGGGCACGAGGCCGTCGGCGTTGAACGCGACGGCGTCGAGCTGCTCGGATGTGACGTCGATGCGGGTGCCGGTGGGCATGACGGTCAGCCTACAAATAGAGGCCGGTCGACCCCTCGATGCGTTCCGCGGCGACGGCGTGGAGATCGCGCTCGCGCAGCATGATGTAGTCCGCGCCCTGCACCTCGACCTCGTAGCGGTCGTCGGGACTGAACAGCACGCGATCACCCACCTCGGCCGCCCGTACGTTCTGGCCGAGCGCCACCACTTCTGCCCACACCAGACGCTTGGCCATCTGGGCGGTGGCGGGGATCAGGATGCCGCCCGACGACTGACGCTCGCCGTTCTCGTTCGACATCTTCACCAGCAGCCGGTCGTTGAGCATCTTGATCGGGAGTTTGTCGCCGGTCGTCACGATGGCGAGGGTACCGGCCCGGGCTACCGTGCCGACGTGGAGTGGGTGCAGCTGACGACATCGGACGGGCACGTGCTCGATGCCGATCTGAGCCAGGTGCCCGACGCCCGCGCCGGGGTGGTGCTGTGCCACCCGCACCCCCAGTACGGCGGGTCGCGGTTCGATCACGTGGTGAGTGCGCTCTTCGACGGTCTGCCCGATCATGCGATCTCGGTGCTCCGCTTCGACTTCCGTCGGGCGTACGGGGGCGGCATCGACGAACGCATCGATGCTGCGGCGGCCATCGACGTGCTGGCCGGGCGACTCGACGGGCGGCCCGTGCACCTCGTCGGCTACTCCTTCGGCGCCATGGTCGCGCTCGGCACCGCACATGCCGGCGTCGCGTCACGCGTCCTGATCGCGCCGCCGTTCCCGATGGACCCTGCACTGGCGAGCGATGGTCCGCTCGCGGGTCCGACATTGGTGATCGTGCCCGAGCACGATCAGTTCTGTCCCCCCGAGGCCGCCCGTGCGGTGGTGGACACATGGGGCGACGCCGCGTTGGCCACCGTCTCGATGGCCGATCACTTCCTCGTCGGTCGAGCGTCGGTGGTGGTCGATCTGGTCGGCGAGTGGGTCACCGGACGGCGGCCTTCATCCGATCCTTGACCTCGTCGGTGATCAGCGGGATCACGTCGAGCGCGTCGAAGTTCTCGTGCACCTGGCTGGCACGGCTGGCACCGGTGATCACCGACGACACGTTCGGGTTCGAGGCGCACCACGCGATGGCGAGCTGGGCCATCGAGCAGTCGAGCTCATCGGCGATCGGGCGCAACTTCTCGATCTTCGCCAGTGCCTCGCCGTCGGTGAGTCGGTCCTGGAGCCACTCGTAGCCCTCGAGCGCACCGCGAGATCCCTCGGGGATGCCGTCGCGGTACTTACCCGTGAGCAGCCCCGAGGCGAGCGGGCTCCAGATCGTGTTGCCGTAGTGGTGGTCCTCGATCAGGCGGGCGTACTCGCGCTCGACCTTGCGCCGTTCGAGCAGGTTGTACTGCGACTGCTCGGTGATGGGCTTGTGGAGGTGGTGGCGCTCGGCGATGTCGATGGCCGTGCGGATCTCGTCGGCCGACCACTCGCTGGTGCCCCAGTACAGCGCCTTGCCCGACGTGATGATGTCGTGCATCGCGAACACGGTCTCTTCGATGGGCGTGTTCGGATCGGAGCGGTGGCAGTACAGGACGTCGACGAAGTCGAGACCGAATCGCTCGAGCGACCCGTCGATCGCCTGCATGAGGTACTTGCGGTTGAGCGTGTGCACCATGTTCGGCACCTTCTGGTGGAGGCCCCAGAAGACCTTCGTCGTGACCACGTACGAGTACCGCGGCCATCCGAGCTGGTGCAGCACCCGACCCATCTGCTCCTCGCTCTTGCCCCCGGCGTACGCCTCGGCGTTGTCGAAGAAGTTGCAGCCGGCATCGTGCGCAACCTGCATGCACTCGAGCGCGGTGTCGTCGCCGAGCTGGGTGTCGAAGGTGACCCAGCTCCCGAACGACAAGACGCTGACCTGCAGGCCAGAGGGTCCGAGACGGCGGTATTCCATTGGGGTCGTCGGCATGGGGGTGACCCTACCGACCGCTCGGCGAGTCAGTGAGTCGGGGCGGATTTCGATTCGCGGTCGGCGGCGATCTGCCGCTCCATCGTTGCGAGCACCTCGCCCCGCAGCGTCCGCACCGTGCCGGCGTAGGCCCGGCGGTCGAGCGTGTTCGCCATCTCGGTGGCACGCTCGATGGCCACGTCGAGCACGCGATCGGCCGGCACCACCTCGTCGAGGAAGCCCGCATCGACGGCACCGGCCTGGTCGGTGAGCCGGGCGTTGGCGAGCGCCCGTTGGAGATGACGGCGGCTCAGCCGTTCGGCGGCGATGGTGATCGCCCACGGGGGCAGCACCATCTTGATCGCCACTTCGTTCATGCCGATCTTGGCGGGCGCGTCGCCACCGATCCGCAGATCGCAGGCGAGCAGGAGAAGCGCACCCGCCGCCAACGCGTGCCCGGTGCACGCAGCAACGGTGGGCACACCCGATCCGTAGATGGCGCGGACGAGATCGCCCCCGTCGGACACCAACGTCGAGATCGCGTCCACATCACCGGTGTTCATCACCGAGAGGTCGAATCCGGCGCAGAACTTGCCCTCCCGCCCGTGCAGCACCACGGCGCCCACGTCGGGATCGGCGTCGGCCGCATCGATCTCGGCACGGATCGCCGCGATCAGCTCCGTCGAGAGGGCGTTCACCTTGCCGTCGTCGAGGTGCAGCACGACCACACCGTCGAGTCGTTCGGTGCGGAGAGCTGGAGATGAGACCTGTTCAACCGTGCTGTCACCCATCCCCGCGAACGTACACCCACCCCCGAACCGTCCGCGACAATCGGGCGGATCCGGGCGATCCCCACAGACAGTTCGAGTGGTCACTCCCGAACCGTCCGCGACGATCGGGCGGATCCGGGCGATCCCCACAGACAGTTCGGGGGGCTGTCGGTCAGGCGGGGCGGACCGTGACACCTGCGGCGGCCATCAGGGCCTTCGCCTCGGCCACCGTGTGCTCCCGGAAGTGGAAGATCGACGCAGCCAGTACGGCATCGGCTCCACCGTTCACCACCCCGTCGACGAGGTGCTGCAGCGTGCCGACACCACCGCTGGCGATCACGGGGACGTCGACGGCGGCCACGATGGCACCGGTGAGCTCGACGTCGAAGCCCTCACGGGTGCCGTCGCGATCCATCGAGGTGAGGAGGATCTCACCGGCACCTCGAGCGACGGCGTCGGCCGCCCAGGCGACGGCGTCGATACCCGTGGGCGTGCGACCACCGTGCAGGTACACCTCGAACAGCGGCCCGGTCACGGCTCCGGGCGGGCGCCGCTTGGCGTCGATCGCGCAGACGACGCACTGGTTCCCGAACTCGGCGGCGATCTCGCTGATCAGCTCGGGACGCTGCACCGCCGCAGTGTTGACGCTCACCTTGTCGGCGCCGGCCCGCAGCAACCGCCGCGCGTCCTCGAGCGACCGGATGCCGCCCCCGACGGTGAACGGGATGAAGACCTGCTCGGCCACGCGGTACACCATGTCGACGGTGGTCTCGCGGTCGTCGCTCGATGCCGTGATGTCGAGGAACACCAGCTCGTCGGCGCCCTCTGCGTCGTAGCGGGCCGCCAGCTCGACCGGATCACCGGCGTCGCGGAGGTCGACGAAGTTGGTGCCCTTGACGACGCGACCCCCGGTCACGTCGAGGCAAGGGATCACCCGGGCGACGTTCATCCAGCGCTCCCGTTCCGGCAGGCGTCGAGGGCATCGGCCACGGTGAAGCGTGCCTCGTAGAGCGCCTTGCCCGTGATGATCCCGCCCAGCCGGGTGATGCGGGCCAGCGCCGCGATGTCGTCGAGGCTGGCGACGCCGCCACTGGCGATCACCGGGACATCGGTGGCGTCGACCGCAGCTGTGAGCCCATGCACGTCGGGGCCGGTCAGCATGCCGTCGCGAGCGATGTCGGTGATCACGAACGCTGCCGCCGACGGGAACAGCGCGAGGGCGTCGTCGAGGCGTACTCCGCTGCCCTCGGTCCAACCGTGCACGGCCAGTTCACCGTCGCGGTGGTCGAGGCCGACCGCCACGGGCAGCTCGCGGGCGACCCGCTCGACCAGGTCCGGGTCGCGCACGGCCGCCGACCCCATCACCACGCGAGCCACACCCACGTCACGCAGGGCGACGGCGTCGTCGACCGACCGCACACCACCCCCGGTCTGCACCGAGGCGCGACCGGTGAGCGCGCGCGCCACCGCGGCCACGATCGGCCGGTTCACCGGATCGCCCGACCGGGCGGCATCGAGATCGACCACGTGGATCCACGTGGCCCCGGCCTCGGCGAACGAGGTCGCGACCTCGACGGGATCGTGCCCGTAGACGGTCTCGGCGTCGTAGTCGCCCTTGGTGAGGCGCACCACGCGGCCACCCCGGAGGTCGATGGCCGGATACAGCTCGACGCCGGTCATGCCGTCACCGCCGCGGCCACGCCCACGAAGTTGCCCAGCAGCCGGAGGCCCGGAGCGCTCGACTTCTCGGGGTGGAACTGCGTGGCGAACACCGGTCCTGATCGGAACGCCGCGTTGATCGTGCCGCCGTAGTCGCAGGTGGCGGCCACCACCGACGGATCGTCGGGCACCCCGTGCAGCGAGTGCACGAAGTACACCCAGGCGTCGTCGCCCTCGAGGCCGGCGAGCAACGGTTCATCGCTCTTCACCACGTCGAGCCGGTTCCACTGCATCTGCGGCCGTTTCACCCCCGGCGGGATCCACTCGACCGTGCCCGGGATGACGCCGAGACCTTCGACCGGCGCACCGTCGGGTCCGGGTTCGTCGCTGCGGGAGAAGAGCATCTGCATCCCGACGCAGATCCCGAGGAACGGCCGACCCGACCTGGTGGCGTCGAGCACGGGCTGCTCGAGCCCCACCGACCTGAGCGCCTGCATGCACGCCGCGAACGCACCGACACCAGGCAGCACCACGGCGGCGGCGTCCGCGATCAGCCCGGCGTCGGCGGTCAGCCGTGCGTCGGCACCCATGCGCTCGAGCGCCTTGTGGGCCGAGTGCAGGTTCCCGATGCCGTAGTCGACCACGGCCACGAGCGGTCGCGTGTCCGAACCCGCGGCCGACGCGGCCGGCGTCACAGCACACCCTTGGTGGAGGGCACTCCACCAGAGGCGCCTGAGGTGTCGATCCGTACGGCGTCGCGCAGGCTCCGCGCCAACCCCTTGAAGGTGGCCTCGATGATGTGGTGCACGTTCTGGCCTCGGATCAGCTCGACGTGCAGCGTCATGGCGGCCGACGTGGCGAACGACGACACCGCGTGCTCGGCCAGCTGCGGATCGAACGCGGGCGAGCCCAGCGGCAGGCTCTCGGGCATCACGACGTCCCAGAACACGAACGGACGGCCCGACAGATCGAGCGCCACGTCGACCAGTGCCTCGTCGAGCGGATAGCGACCGCTCGCGAACCGGCGGATGCCGGCTTTGTCGGCGAGTGCCTCGCGGAAGGTCTCACCGAGGGCGATGGCGACGTCTTCGACCGTGTGATGGGTGTCGATGTGGAGGTCGCCCTCGGCACGCACCGTCAGATCGAAGCCGCCGTGACGGCCGAGCTGATCGAGCATGTGGTCGTAGAACGGGATGCCGGTGGACACATCGGTGGCACCGGTGCCGTCGAGGTCGAGGGTGATCTCGATCGAGGTCTCGGCGGTGGAGCGTGAACGTGAGGCGGTGCGGCTCATGGGAGGACCTCCGTGAGGGCGTCGAGGAAGGCATCGTTCTCGGCGGGGGTGCCGATCGTGACGCGGAGGCAGTGGTCGAGCCGGGGCCACGACGAGCAGTCGCGTACGAGCACGTCGCGGTCGAGGAGTCCCTGCCACAGCTCACGGCCCGGCATCGACCGCGGTCGGATCAGCACGAAGTTCGCACCGCTCGGGAACACCTCGAGATCGAGCAACTCCATGGCCGCCACGAGTCGGGTGCGCTCGGAGACGATCTCGGCCACCCGGGCGTCCATGTCGTCGACGAACTGGAGCGCGAGCCGACCCGCGATCTGCTTGGCCGCGTCGAGGTGGTACGGCAACACGACCTTCTCGAGCTCGGCGACCAGCCAACGTGGCCCGATCAGGTAGCCGAGTCGCGACGCCGCCATGCTCCAGGTCTTGGAGAACGTGCGCACGACGACCACCGGGGTCTGATCGTCGACATGACCGAGCGCGGTCCACTCGGCGAACTGGGCGTACGCCTCGTCGACCACCACGAGGCCCGGTGCCACCTCGAGCAACTGCTCGAGCAGCTCGGGGGGTTCGACCACCCCGGTCGGGTTGTTGGGCGAGCACAGGAACGTCACGTGGGGCTGGTGCTCGGCCACGACGCGGCGCATCTCGGTGGGATCGAGGGTGAAATCGGTCGCGCGCTCGCCCTCGACCACCGTGGCGCCGGTGATGCGGGCGATGTGTGCGTGGAGCTGGTAGGTGGGCTCGAACGTGGCGACGGTGCGACCAGGACCTGCGTAGGTGAGCAGGAGCGTCTGCAACACTTCGTTGGAGCCGTTGGCCACGAAGACCTGGGAGGGGTCGACTCCGTGCCACCCGGCGATGGCGGCGCGGAGGTCGGTCGCGGCACGGTCGGGATAGCGATGCCACTCGACGCGGGAGAGCTCGGCGACGAACGCATCACGCCACGCCGCCGGCGGCGCGAGGGGCGATTCGTTGGTGTTGAGCCGAACACGCACGTCGACCTGGGGCGAGTGGTAGCCCTCGAGGGACCGCAGATCGTCGCGCACCGGGATCACGCAGGCAGGCTACCGACGGGCACGGTGCGCCGGCCGACCCGATATCACTCCCGCCCGCTCGCCGCCGCCCCGTCTCCGCCGTCCCCGTATCGTGGTGCTCATGAGCACCCCGGATCCCGCCTCCACCGCCGCCGAGCTCGCCGCCGTCACCGAGACGGTCGAGCGCTCACGCGAGCGGGTGGCCGGGATGGCCGAACCGTTCCTCGGCACCGAGCGCGACGACATCGTCACCGCCGTGTACGAGGCCGAACGTCAGCTCCTGGGCGCCGAACGGGCACTGCAACGGGCACTCAAGATCGTGCGCGGCTGAGTCCCGTCCCACATCGCCCCACGAGACCTCGGGTCAGCACGTCAGGGGTCAGCACGTCAGGGGTCAGAACGTCAGGGATCGGCCGAAAACGCAACGACGGCCCCCAGCGGGGGCCGTCGCACGAGGCGACGCCGGGCGGCGGATCCCAGCAGTCGCGCTGATACCAGGTGGCGGGAACCTGGTAATCAACTACTCTACACGACCGGCCCCTGGAGCGGAACCGTCATCGCCGCCTGCTCAACGAGCTCGACGGGCAGAAGTCGGCCAGCACGCAATCGCTGCACCGCGGCGCCCGGGCATCGCAGACCCTCCGTCCGTGGAGGATCATCCTGAGGCTGAACGCACCGCGCTCGTCGGCCGGCAGGAAGCTGTTGAGCTGGTGCTCGATCTTGACCGGGTCGTCGTGCTCGGTCAGGCCGAGCCGGTTCGACAACCGCTTCACGTGCGTATCGACCGGCAGACCGGGCAACCCGAACACCACGGTGCGGACGACGTTCCCGGTCTTGCGACCAACGCCCGGAAGCGTGACGAGATCCTCGAGCCGCGTCGGCACCTCACCGTCGTAGCGTTCGACCACGGCCTGCGCCATCCCGATGAGATGTCTGGTCTTCGACTGGTAGAAGCCGGTCGAGCGGATGATCCCGGCGACCTCGTCCGGATCGGCCACCGAGAGCTCGTGGGGTCCGGGATACCGCTCGAACAGCGCCGGGGTCACCAGGTTGACCCGGGCATCGGTGCACTGGGCCGACAGGATCGTCGCGGCGAGCAGTTCGAACGCGTTCGAGTGGTCGAGCTCGCAGATGGCCTCGGGGTACTCCGACGCGAGGCGCGATGCCGCGGTGCGCGCCCGACCCTTCGGTGTCCGGGGGGTGCCCATGACCGCGAAGGTTACGTCAGCGTCCCACCGGGGCACCCTCCCGGTAGCGGGCCGACGACGCTCGCTGGACCGGTCTAGGTTCGACAGCACCGACACGAGAGCGAGGAACCACGAGTGAAACCCACCAGACGTCGCGTGAGCATCCGTGACCTTTCCCCTGTGGTCGATCACGGACGGTTCCCGGCCAAGGCATCGGTGGGCGAACCCGTCACCGTCGGCGCCGATGTGTTCGCCGACTCCCACGACCTGGTGGCCGCAGTGCTCCGGTGGCGACCGGAGGGCACCCCGACGTGGCACGAGGTGCCGATGGAAGCGACCGTGAACGACCGGTGGGTCGCGAGTTTCGAGGTGGACGAGCCGGGCCGGTACGAGTTCAGGGTCAGCGGGTGGATCGACCACTTCTCGACGTGGCAGCGCGACATCGCGAAGAAGATCGCCGCCGACGTGGCCACCGACGTCGACGTCGAGGTGGGCGCAGGGGTGCTGGCCGACATCGCCAGCGCGACGGGCGGCGACGACCGCCGGGCGCTCCAGGCGTTGATCGACGGCCTCCTCGACCGCACCACCACCCTCGTCGAGCGAGCCGCTCCGGCGTTGGACGACGACGCGTCCGAGTTGGTCCGGCGGAACCACCCGCGTCGTCACGCCACCGACACCGACCGGTTCCCGCTACGGGTGGATCGCGCCCGCGCTCGCTTCTCGTCGTGGTACGAGCTCTTCCCACGCTCGGCTGCCACCGATCACGGTCGGCACGGCACGTTCGACGACGTCGTCGCCCGGCTCCCCTACGTCCGCTCGATGGGATTCGACGTGCTCTACCTCCCGCCGATCCACCCGATCGGGCTGTCGCACCGCAAGGGCGCCAACAACGCGGTCGACGCCGCCCCGGGCGAGCCGGGGTCACCGTGGGCGATCGGCGGCGCCGACGGCGGTCACACCTCGATCCATCCAGAGCTGGGGACGGCGAAGGACTTCCGCCGGCTCGTGAAGGCCGCTCGAGACCACGAGCTCGAGATCGCGATGGACATCGCCTTCCAGTGTTCCCCCGACCATCCCTGGGTGACCGAACACCCCGAGTGGTTCACCCGCCGGCCCGACGGGACCATCCAGTACGCCGAGAACCCCCCGAAGAAGTACCAGGACATCTACCCGCTCGACTTCGAGACCGACGACGCCGAGGGCCTGTGGCGAGCGTTGCGGGCCGTCTTCCAGCACTGGATCGACGAGGGGGTCCGTATCTTCCGGGTCGACAACCCCCACACCAAGTCGTTCGCGTTCTGGGAGTGGTGCATCGACGACATGACGCAGGCGCACCCCGACGTCATCGTGCTCGCCGAAGCGTTCACGCGCCCGAAGGTCATGAAAGAGCTCGCCAAGGTGGGCTTCACGCAGTCGTACACCTACTTCGCCTGGCGGGATCTCAAGTGGGAGATCGAGCAGTACTACACCGAGCTGTTCCTGACCGACGTGGTCGACTACTTCCGACCGAACTCGTGGCCCAACACTCCCGACATCCTCACCGAGTTCCTGCAACGCAACGGCCGGGCCGGCTTCGTCCAGAAGCTCGTGCTCGCCGCCACGCTCACGGCGAACTACGGCATCTACGGCCCGCCGTTCGAGCTGATGGTGCACGAGGCCCGACCCGGCGCCGAGGAGTACCTCGACAACGAGAAGTACCAGATCCGCCACTGGGACCTCGACGAGCCGGCCTCACTGGCCGAGCTGATCGCCCGGGTCAACCACATCCGGCACGACAACCCGGCGCTGCAGCAGGATCGCTCGTTCCACCTCCATCACATCGGCAACGACCAGCTGATCGCGTACTCGAAGCGAGCGGGCGACAACGTGGTGCTCACGATCGTCAACCTCGATCCGCACTCGACCCAGGCGGCCACGACCTGGCTCGACCTCGACGCCCTCGGGCTGGCCGAGCACGAGCGCTTCGAAGCCCACGACCGACTCGGCGGTGCGAGGTTCGTGTGGCAGGGCAACGACAACTACATCGAGCTGGATCCGAACGTGTCACCGGCACACGTCTTCGTGCTCACACCACTCGATCGCTCGACATCGGTCGATCGCCCGGCACCGACCGCACCCGATGCCGGAGAGGCAACCGAATGAGCAGCACCACCGAACACCAGTACGAGCCCTTCGACGACCCGCAGTGGTACCGCGACGCGGTCATCTACTCGCTGCACGTCCGGTCGTTCATGGACGCCGACGGCGACGGGATGGGCGACTTCAAAGGTCTCACCCAGCGCCTCGACTACCTCCAGGACCTCGGTGTCACGGCGTTGTGGCTGTTGCCGTTCTATCCGTCGCCCGGGCGGGACGACGGGTACGACATCGCCGACTACAACGACATCAACCCGGACTTCGGCACGCTCCGCCAGTTCAAGCGGTTCGTGAAGGCGGCCCACGACCGTGGGATGAAGATCATCACCGAGCTCGTCATCAACCACACCTCCGATCAACACCCGTGGTTCGAGCGAGCAGTCGCCAGCCCGCCCGGGAGCCGGTACCGCGACTGGTACGTGTGGAGCGACCACGCCGACAAGTGGCCCGAGGTCCGGATCATCTTCCAGGACTTCGAGACCTCGAACTGGACGTGGCACCCCGAGGCCGAGCAGTACTACTGGCACCGCTTCTACCACCACCAGCCGGACCTCAACTTCGACAACCCCGAGGTCCGCCAGGCCGTCAAGGACGCACTCGACCGGTGGTGCGAACTGGGGGTCGACGCATTCCGCCTCGATGCCATCCCCTATCTCTACGAGCGGGAGGGAACCAACGGCGAGAACCTGCCCGAGACCCATGCGTTCCTGAAAGAGCTCCGAGCCCACCTCGACTCGAAGTGGGACGGCCGGATGTTCCTGGCCGAGGCCAACCAGTGGCCCGAGGACGCCGCCGAGTACTTCGGCGACGGCGACGAGTGCCACATGAACTTCCACTTCCCCCTCATGCCCCGCCTGTTCATGGCGGTGAGTCAGGAGGACCGCTTCCCCATCATCGACATCCTCCAGCAGACACCCGAGGCCGCCGACGGCTGCCAATGGGCGCTGTTCTTGAGGAACCACGACGAGCTGACCCTCGAGATGGTGACCGACGAGGAGCGCGACTTCATGTATCGCGCCTACGCCCACGACCCCCGGATGCGCATCAACCTCGGCATCCGACGGCGACTCGCCCCGCTGCTCGCCAACGACCGTCGGCTGATCGAGTTGATGAACTCGCTGCTGTTCTCGATGCCCGGCACACCCGTCATCTACTACGGCGACGAGATCGGGATGGGCGACAACATCTACCTGGGCGATCGAAACGGTGTCCGCACCCCGATGCAGTGGACCGCCGACCGCAACGCCGGGTTCAGCTCGGCCAACCCGCAGCGACTGTTCCTGCCGGTCGTCATCGATCCGGAGTACCACTACGAGACCGTGAACGTCGAGTGGCAGCAGCACAACCCGCGATCGCTGCTGTGGTGGATGAAGCGACTGCTGGCCCTCCGCAAGCGCCACACCAAGACGTTCGGACGCGGCGGGATCGAGTTCGTCGATCCCGGGAACCACAAGGTGCTGGCCTTCGTGCGGACGCCGCCGGACGGCGACGACGGCTCGGGCGAGGTCCCCGTGCTCGTGGTCGCCAACCTCTCGCGGCACGCCCAGGCCTGTCGACTGGACCTCTCGGCCCACGACGGCCAGTCGCTCATCGAGATGTTCGGCCGGACCACTTTCCCGCCGATCACCGACCAGGGTTACGGCCTGACGCTCGGGCCGTACCAGTTCTACTGGTTCGCCATCGAGCGAGCCCCCAGCCGGCTCTCGATGTCGCGGATGCGTGACCACGCGCTCACCGAGCCCCTCAACGATCCGCACGACGGCGTCCCGAGCGTGAACGTCTCGGGCGAGTGGAACGCGCTGCTGCGCGGCCGGGGCCTCGCACGGCTCGAGGCCGTGCTGCCCGACGTCCTGGCGCGTCAACGCTGGTTCGGGGGCAAGGCCAGGGCACTCCGCAACGTCACGGTCTCCGACGTCGCTCCGCTCGGAGCGAAGGACGATCCGACGTTGCACATCCTCATCGTCCACGTCGAATACGTCGACGGCGAGCCCGAGGAGTACGTGCTCCCGATCACCTTCGCCGACGGGGAGGAGGCGGGCCGTCTGGCGGCCACATCGCCGGGCGCCGTGCTCGCAGAGGTGAAGGGTCGTGGCGCCAAGGCCCACAGCGGGCTGCTGTTCGATGCACTGCACGACCCCAGGGCAGCCTCGCTGCTGCTCGACACGGTCAACCGGAAGCGTCGTTCACGAACCGGCTCCGGCGAGATCGTGGGCCGACGTGACACGGCACTGGGGTCGGCCGCCGAGCTGGCCGATCTCGAGCCGGCACTGCTGCGCGTCGAACAGAGCAACACCTCGGTGCGGTTCGGCGATCGCTTCTTGATGAAGATGGTCCGCAAACTCGAGCCGGGGATGTCACCAGATGTCGAGATCGGCCGCTACCTGGCCGGGCGGATCGACCACGTCCCAGAGCTGCTCGGGACCCTCGACTACCAACCGAAGGGGGCCAAGGAGCCACGCACCCTCGCGATGCTGCACCGGTTCGTGCCCAACGAAGGCGACGCCTGGGTCTACACGCTCGACGAGCTCGAACGGTTCTCCGAACGCGCCGTGACCGACGGTGAGGAGATCGACCGTCTGTTCCCCCGATCGAACGACCCGCCGATCCGCCTCGCACGCGAGCCGATCCCCGACGCGCCGCACGACGCGATCGGTCCGTTCCTCGGCGCCGCCCAGCTCCTGGGCGAACGCACCGCACAGCTCCACCTCGCGCTCGCCGCGGCCGGCAACGACGACCGGGCCTTCGCCGCAGAGGGGTTCACCCGGCTCTACCAGCGCTCCGTGTACCAGTCGATGCGCAATGCAGTACGACGAGGGCTGCAGAGCTCACGCGACAGCCTCGATTCGATCACCGACGAGGGCGCTCGCGACAAGATCGTCGAGTTGATCGCACGCGAACACGACATCCTCGAGCTCCTCCGTCGCCTCTCGACGGAACGGATCGACACCCTGCGCACGCGGATCCACGGCGACTTCCACCTCGGGCAGGTGCTGTGCACCGGACGCGACTTCGTCCTCATCGACTTCGAGGGCGAACCGGCACGTCCGCTCGGCGAACGGCGGATCAAACGATCACCGCTGCGCGACGTGGCCGGGATGCTCCGGTCGTTCCAGTACGCCACGTACTCAGCCCTCCAGTTCCAGGTCGAGCGCGGCACCGTGGAGGGTGGGACCACATCGTACGAGGCGCTCCGCCAACGGCTGCGGGAGTGGAACCGGTGGGTGTCGGCGGCCTATCTCCACGGATACTTCACCGCCGCCGACGGTCACCCGTTCGTGCCCGCCGATCCCGACCACACCGCGATCCTGCTCGACGCGTTCCAGCTCGAGAAGGCGCTGTACGAGCTGAGCTACGAGATGAACAACCGACCCGAGTGGGTGGGCATCCCGCTCGCCGGAATCGCCGAGATCCTCGGCGACGAGGAGGCAACATGACGACGTACGACGGCAACGGCTCACCGTTGTCCGATCTGGATCTCCACCTGTTCAACGAAGGTACCCACCTCCGGCTGGGCGACCGCCTCGGGGCGCACCCGGGCGAACTGGACGGCACCACCGGTGTGCACTTCTCGGTGTGGGCCCCCAACGCCACATCGGTCTCGGTCATCGGCGACTTCAACGGTTGGAACCACGACCAGCACCCGATGTCGGCTCGTGACGTGTCGGGGATCTGGGAGCTGTTCGTGCCCGACGTGGGTCACGGCACCACCTACAAGTTCCACATCCGTTCCCATCACGGCCACACCCGCGTCGACAAGGCGGATCCGTTCGCGGTCCACACCGAGACACCCCCGCTCACGGGATCCAAGGTGTGGGACCTCTCGTACGAGTGGGGTGACCACGAGTGGATGGCGACGCGCGAGGACCGCCAGCGGCTCGACCGCCCGATGTCGATCTACGAGATGCACCTCGGGTCGTGGAGATGGGGCGGCGACGAACTGGACCGGCCGCTCAACTACGCCGAACTCGCCGATCCACTGATCGAGCACCTCGATCGGATGGGCTTCACCCACGTCGAGTTCATGCCGGTGATGGAACACCCTTTCGGTGGATCATGGGGATACCAGACCACCGGGTACTTCGCTCCGACCTCGCGGTTCGGCACCCCGCAGGATTTCAAGGGTCTCGTCGACCGACTCCACCGCGCCGGCATCGGCGTGGTGCTCGACTGGGTCCCGTCGCACTTCCCCACCGACACCCACGGTCTCGCGGAGTTCGACGGCACCCACCTGTTCGAGCACGCCGACCCCCGCCAGGGTTTCCACCCCGACTGGAAGAGCGCGATCTTCAATCTCGACCGCAACGAGGTCGTCAGCTTCTTGCTGTCATCCGCGATGTTCTGGCTCGACCAGTACCACGTCGACGCCATCCGGGTGGACGCCGTGGCGTCGATGCTCTACCTCGACTACTCGCGCGAGGAGGGCGAGTGGATCCCGAACGAGTGGGGCGGCAACGAGAACCTGGCGGCCATCTCCTTCCTGCGACGTTTCAACACAGAGGTGTACCAGTCGTTCCCCGGCGTGCAGACGCTGGCGGAGGAGTCCACCGCGTGGCCGATGGTGTCGCGCCCGACGTACGTGGGCGGGCTCGGTTTCGGCCTGAAGTGGGACATGGGCTGGATGCACGACACGTTGGCGTACTTCGAGCTCGAGCCCGTGCACCGCAAGTACCACCACGATCAGCTCACGTTCCGCGCCGTCTACGCCTTCACCGAGAACTACTGCCTCCCGCTGTCGCACGACGAGGTCGTGCACGGCAAGGGTTCGCTGCTGTCGAAGATGCCGGGTGACGACTGGCAGAAGTTCGCCAACCTGCGCGCCCTGTACGGCTACATGTTCACCACACCGGGGAAGAAGCTGCTGTTCCAGGGCGGCGAGATCGGTCAGTGGCGCGAGTGGGACCACGACCGCAGCATCGACTGGCACCTCCTCGATGACGATCCGGGACATGAGCTGCACCGCGGGCTGCTCCGGTGCCTCGGCGACCTCGCCCGCCTCTACCGCGACGAACCGGCGCTGCACGACGGCGATGTCGATCCGTCCGGATTCCGGTGGATCGACGCGAGCGACAGCGAGCAGAGCGTCATCAGTTATCTCCGCCGCACCCGCGACGGCACGCGCCAGATGGCCGTGATCGCCAATCTCACCCCGGTGACACGAACGAACTACCGCGTCGGTGTTCCAGCGCGCGGCTACTGGGCCGAGCGGTTCAACTCCGACGCCGCCGAGTACGGCGGCAGTGGCGCCGGCAACCATGGGGGCACCGGATCGGTCCCACTCCCCTGTCACGGACACCGCCACTCGTTGGTCCTCACGCTGCCGCCGCTCTCGATCCTGGTCCTCGAGCCCGATCGTGAACGCGAGCTCGACTTCGGCTGACGATCGACGAGGCGATCACGACGCTGGTCGCCGCTACCCTCGCCCCCGTGACCCGAGTCGACCCCCGGATCGAGGTGATCCACGACCTCACCTCGGTCGTTCCGACGATCACCGAGCTGCTCGTGGCCGCAGCCGACGCCGACCAACGGCATCCGCTGTCGGATCAGCTCCGGCTCGACCTCGAGCACGGCGGCCGACCCGGATCCCTGGCGGTCGTCGCCCGTGATGAACAGGACCGGGTGATCGGCTACACCCAATCGTCACCCGGGAACGAGTCGACGGTCGTGCAGCTCGTGGTCCACCCTGACCACCGCGACGATCTCACCACGGTCGGCGAACCGCTCCTCCGACTGGCCACTCAGGTCACCGACGACCTCTCCGGGGCCGACGCCCACCCGGTCACGTGGTGGGTCGCCGAACCCGATGAGTCGCATCACCGCCTGGCGGCCGATCTGGGGTGGTCCCCTGCTCGCCGCCTGTACCAGATGCGTCGGCGCCTGCCGACGGGCGAACCGGTGACGATCGATGTCCGGCCCTTCCGCCCCGGCGACGACGACGAGGCGTGGATCCACGTGAACAACCGAGCCTTCGCCGCCCACGGTGAACAGGGCGGCTGGGATCTCGCCACGCTGCGGCAGCGCATGGGCGAGCCCTGGTTCGATCCCGAGGGCTTCCTGGTGCACGAGGTCGACGGTCGCATGGTCGGCTTCTGCTGGACCAAGCTCCACGACGAGCTCGACCCGGTCGAGGGTGAGATCTACGTGATCGGTGTCGACCCCGACCTGCACGGCGCCGGCATCGGGCGTCAACTCACCCTGGCCGGCCTCGATTCGATCGCCCGACGAGGCGTCACGATCGGGATGCTGTTCGTCGACGCCGACAACACTCCTGCCGTACGTCTCTACGAACGACTCGGGTTCAGCATCCACCGCACCGACGTCGCCTTCACCGGACCACCGCCGGCGACCCCTCCAGGAGCACCAGCATGACCGCCTCGACGACCACCACGACGACCACCCTCGATGAGCAGGAACTCCCCCGATGGAGCGTGGCCGACGTCCACGAATCCCTCGACGCCAGGTCGTTCACCGATGCGTTCGAGGGCGCAACCGCCGACGTCGACCGACTGGTCGCGCTGTTCGACTCGCGCGATGTCCGAGCCATCGAGCCACGGCCGGTGTCGGCCGACGACGGAGCGACGGCCGACGAGGTCATCAGCGCGCTGAACGCCACCATCGAGTCGTTGCACGTGATCCGAGCGGTCGTGTACGCCACCGTGTCGACCGACTCACGCGACTCGCACGCGCAGTCACTGCTGAGCGAGATCGGCGTCCTCGACGCGAAGGTGACGCCGTTGTCGGCGCGGCTGGCCGATTGGGTGCACTCGCTGGGCGTCGACGAGCTGGCCGAAGTGAGCCCCGTGGTGAACGACCACGTCGGGCCGCTCCGCCGGCTCGACCAGCGTGCCGCCCACCAGATGGCCGAGGCCGAGGAGGCCCTCTTCGCCGAGCTCACCACCACGGGAGCGTCGGCCTGGGGCCGGATGCAGCGTGACGTCACGTCGCAGCTGTCGACCGACGTGTCGTTCCCCGACGGCCGGGTGGAGCACCTGCCGCTGACCGCGGTGCGCGGCCTCGCCACCCACGGCGATCCGGCCGTGCGGGAGGCCGCCTACCGGGCGGAGCTGGCCGCGTGGCCGACCATCGCCACCCCCGTCGCGGCGGCGATGAACGCGATCAAAGGTGAGGCCAACACGGTCAACCGTCGGCGCAACTGGGCGTCTCCCCTCGACGCATCGCTGTTCGCCAACAGCGTCGGTCGGGCCACGTTCGACGCCATGCAGTCGGCGGTGGTGGCATCACTGCCCGACTTCCGCCGCTGGATGCGCACCAAGGCCGGGCTGCACGGTCACCTCGACGGGCTCCCCTGGTGGGACCTCGTCGCACCCCTCCCGCACGCCGCCGGGGAGGTGTCGTGGGAGCAGGGCCTCGACGTCGTCCGACAGGGGTTCGCCTCCTACCACCCGACGCTGGCCGCCCTGGTCGACCGGGCCCTCGACGAGCGGTGGATCGACGCCTCCCCGCGCGACGGCAAGACCGGCGGAGCATTCTGCATGCCGTTCGTCGACGACCGATCGCTGGTGCTGCTCAACTGGTCGGGATCGCTCGAGTCGGCACAGACCACCGCTCACGAACTCGGTCACGCCTACCACAACACCACGCTCGCCGGCCGCACACCGTTGCAACGCCAGCTCCCCATGGCCCTGGCCGAGACGGCCTCGATCTTCTGCGAGACGCTGGTGGTCGAGGCCGGGTTGGCGCACCTCGAGGGACCCGACCGGCTCGCGCTCCTCGACATCGATCTCCAGGGTGCCAACCAGATCGTGGTCGACATCCACTCCCGCTGGCTGTTCGAGACCGAGGTGTTCGCCCGCCGTCAGCGCCGGACGCTCTCCGCCAACGAGCTCGACGAGCTGATGAACGAGGCCCAGGCCGAGGCGTACGGCGACGGCCTCGACCGATCGACCGCGCACCCGCACATGTGGCTGCTGAAGCCGCACTACTACGGCTCCCACTTCTACAACTGGCCGTACACCTACGGGCTGCTGTTCGGGCTGGGGCTCTACTCGAAGTTCCAGGAGGACGCCGACCGCTTCCGACGGGGATACGACGACCTGCTCTCACGTGCGGGCATGGACACGGCCGAACAACTCGGCGACGCATTCGGCCTCGACGTGACCGACGAAGGCTTCTGGACCTCGAGCCTCGACGTGCTCCGCGCCCGCATCGACGACTACACGCGGCTCGCGGCCGAGCTCTGACGGTCGGTCCCGTGCGAGTCGACCTCGAGCCGCCGATGCACACGGCGCTCGACCTCGCGTGGCGGTCGTTCGGAGCCGGGAGCTTCGGGATCGGTGCCGTCGTGACCGATGCCGACGGGGTCGTGGTGGCCACCGGCAGGAACCGAATCCTCGAAGAGGATGCAGGCGATGACGTGCTCGCCGGGACGTCGGCGGCCGGCATCCTCTGGACACGACTCGGCCACCACCTCGACGAGCTCCGCGACCTCGACCATCGGCACTGAGCTGCACCGATAGCGTCGACGGCGTGGCCACCCGCTACGACCACTCCCGCGACGGTCTCACCGAGCTGCTCGCCCGCATCGACCCCGATCTCCCGCGCTACCGGGTCGATCAGGTGTGGGCCGGACTGTACGAGCAGCTCACCGAGCCGGCCGAGTGGACGAACCTGCCGAAGGCCCTGCGCGCCGAGCTGGCCGAGCATCTTCCCACGGCACTGACGCCAGTGACCGAATCGGTCAGCGACCGCGGCGACACGGTGAAGTTCCTGTGGCAGCTCGAGGGCGGGAGCCGCATCGAGACCGTCCTGATGCTCTACCCCGACCGGGCCACGGTCTGCGTCAGCAGCCAGGCGGGCTGCGCGATGGCGTGCGGTTTCTGCGCCACCGGCCAGGCCGGCTTCACCCGTCACCTGAGCAGCGGCGAGATCGTCGAGCAGGTGATCCGTGCCATCCGTCGTGCACGCGAGGTCGACCGACGCGTGTCGAACATCGTGTTCATGGGCATGGGCGAGCCGCTCGCCAACGAGGCAGCCGTGTGGGCGTCGATCGAGCGCTTCCACCACGATCTCGGTCTGTCGGCGCGACACCTCACGGTGAGCACGGTCGGTCTCGTGCCAGGGATCCGCACGCTCACCACACGGCCCCTCCCGGTCAACCTGGCCGTGAGCCTCCACGCCGCCAACGACGAGCTGCGCGACGAACTCGTCCCGATCAACCGCCGCTACCCCATCGACACCCTGGTGGGCGCGTGCCGCGACTACCTGGCCGAGAAGGGCCGCCGGATCAGCTTCGAGTGGGCGATGATCGACGGCGTGAACGACCGGCCGAGCGATGCCGCCGAGCTGGCTGCCATCTGCCGCTCGCTGCGTCCCGGCGCCCACGTGAACCTGATCCCGCTCAACCCCACCCCCGGCTTCCCCACCGTCGGATCACCGCTGACACGGGTGAACGAGTTCCGCGACCTGCTCGAGACGCTCGGCGCCAACGCCACCGTGCGGCGCAACCGGGGCACCGACATCGACGCGGCGTGCGGTCAGCTCGCCGCCGGTCAGCCCGTGGTCATCTCGGCGCGCTGACCCGGCAGCCACAGCGCCGGACGGGCGAATCGGATGTCACTGCACGTAGCGGGGGTTCGCGACCGCGAGCTTGTCGAGCACGCTGTCGCGGACCACGGCGCGGACCTCCTCGATGCGGTGATCGAGCGCTCCGGTGCGGATCGCCGCCGCGAGTTCGGTGTCGTCGGACACGCCCAGCGTCGCCAGCCGCTCGCCGTGACGGGCCTCGTGCTCGGGCGCCACGGCCAGCTCGCGTTCGACGATCTTCAGCATGTTCGCGGCCACCCGCGCGTGGAACGACAGACGGCCCTCGGTGCCGGGCATCACGTCGCGTTCGAGCCATTCCCGGACGGCCTCGACCAGCTGGCCCATGTCGGGTGCGTCGTGTGGTGCGCCCATCACCAGCGTCCTTCCAGCGCGAGGAACAGGTCGTACTCGTTCTCGCACACCCGTCGGCCGATCGCCGCCAGCTCGTGGCTGCGAGCACGACCCGACAGGTGGGTCTCGGCCTGGCCGATGCACATGATCCCCCACTTGAGGGTGCCGAGCACCTCCCACCAGTGGACCACCTCGGGATCGACCCGCAGGCCGCTCTCGGCTTCGTACGCCTCGAACAGCTGCTCGTAGCGCCCGAGCCCGGCCACGGGACCCTGCCCACCGAAGCGCCATGCCCGTACGCACAACCAGCCGAGATCCTCCATCGGATCGCCGGCGTGGACCAACTCCCAATCGAGTACCGCTCGCAGACCGTGCTCGTCCACCATCACGTTGCCGAGCCGGAAATCGCCGTGCACCAGGGTGCGCCGAGTGGGCGGGGGCCGGTGATCCTCGAGCCACCGGAATGCGAGCTCGAACGCCGGGTGCGGCGCACCGAACTCGTCGAGCACGACCCGGTACAGCTCGAGCTGATCGACATCCACCACACCATCGATGCCGTCGGGATCGATCGTGTGGATCCGGGCCAGTGCTTCCCCCAACTGTGCCGGGAGGTGCTCACGGGCCGAGGCGAATCGATCATCGCGCAGGATCTTGCGGGCGATCGTCTCACCCTCGACCGCAGCCGACACGATGTACGACGCCCCCGACGCACCCACCCCACTCGCCACCAGCTCGGCGAGCGGCGCCCCGCTGGCAGTGACGGCACGAAGCACTCGCGCCTCGACGGACATGTCACGCTCGTCGCCGCCACGTTGGCGCTGCACCACGAGGGGCCGCCCGTCGGCACGGAAGCGCCACGTCTCGCGCGACGCTCCTCCAGAGAGCCGGGTCAGATCGTCGATGTGCTCGGCGCCGAGGATCGACGCCAGCTCGACCCTCAACTCGGTCGAGGTCTCGGGAGCCGGGGCCGAAGGCATCGCTCCAGCTTGGCGGCTCAGCAGCCGGCGGCTCGCACCGAAGGGGTCGGGTTGACCGGAACCCCGCTGCCGGGCCGGATCTCGAAGTGGAGATGCGGCACACCGGTGGCGTTCCCCGTCTCGCCCACGTACCCGATCACCTGGCCCTGGTCGACCCGTCCGGCGGGTCCCTCGTATGCACTGAGGTGGGCGTAGTAGTACCGGACGCCGTTGTCACCCACCAGCGAGACCGTGAGACCTCCCAGGCGGTTGGCGCGGTGCTCGGTCGACCCCGACACCACGGCCACGAGCGGCGTACCCGTCGGGGCCAACATGTCGACGCCCTGGTGTCGGCGACCACCGCTGCGCGGGGCGCCCCAGGTGTCCCCCCACGCCGAGCCACCCACCACCGGGCACACGATGGCGTCGACGAAGAGACTGCTGGGGTTCGATCCGCCGCCCCCAGCGCCGGTGCGACCGCCAACGGCACTCGCCGTCGGATCGATCCGTCGACCGGACTCGGGGGCGACATCGGTCTGGTCGGCCACGGTCTCGGCCTCGACACGACGGGCATCTTCCACCCGGCGCCGCTCGGCTTCCTCGAGCTCGCGTTGTGCCTCGCGCTGTCGGGCCTCGAGTGCCCGGCGTACCGCTTCGTCCTCGAGTCGCTGCCCCTCGACCTCGCGGAGCCGTTGCACCTCCGCCTCGGCGTCGACGCGCAGCTGCTCGAGGCGTTCCTGTTGACGACGTGATGCCCGCTGGGTGGCGGCGAGATCGAGACGCGCCACATCGAGCTCTCGACGAACCGCATCGAAGTCGTCGAGCCGCGAGGCGCCCACATCGGCGACCACGCCCACCAGCACGTCGGCCCGGACCCGTTCGTTCGGCGCCCTGATGTCGGTCAGCAGCGGGATGCCCTCCGAGCCGCTCGCCACGAACCTCGTGATCGCGATCGATTCGACGTTGGCGCGGAGCATCTCGACCTCGACCTCGAGCTCGTCGATCTCGGCGGTCAGGCGCAGCTCGTGCTCGAGCAGGAGGTCGTAGGCGGACTGCGTGCTCCACAACTCGTCGGCCAGCGCGTTGGCGCGTTCGCGCGCCGCCGAGATCGCCCGCGCCGCCTCCTCGGCTGCCGCATCGTCGAGGGGAGGGTCATCGACAGGGAGGTGCTCGATGGGGCGATCGTCGATCGCGGGCACAGCCGTTGCCCAGCCGGCGAGCACGGGCGACGACGGTGCCACGGTGAGGACAGCGCTCGTGACTGCGAGAGCGACAACGAGCGCGAACCCCATCACCGGCCTCGCCCCTGGTGCACCCATACGGAGCCCGACACTACCGCTCGGATCATGCACGGGACCCGGCGCCGCGGCTACAACGAGACGATGTCCGACATCATGCCGAACGATTCGAACGCGAGCGATCCGCTGGTGGTCGACGACGTGTCGTTCCGGCGCGACGGACGAGCGATCCTCGACCGGGTCACGATCCGGGTCGAGTCCGGCCAGCGATGGCTGGTGCTGGGCGCGAACGGCAGCGGCAAGACCACGCTGCTGCGCATCGCGGCGCTCTACGAGCACCCGTCGAGCGGTTCCGTGTCGGTGCTGGGAGAGCGACTGGGCGTCACCGACGTGCGTGTGCTCCGCCGACGCATCGGGTACGCATCGGCAGCCCTCGGTGCACAGTTCCGGACCGAACTCACTGCCGTGGACATCGTCAAGACGGCCCGGTACGCCGCACTCGAGCCGTGGTGGCATCAGTACGACCGCGACGACCACGACCGGGCGGTCGCCTGTCTCGGGTCGATGGGCGTCGACGCTCTCGCCCACCGGACCCTGGGCACACTCTCGTCGGGTGAGCAGCAGCGGGTGTTCCTCGCCCGCACCCTGATGAACGACCCGGCGGTGGTGCTCTTGGACGAGCCCTCGGCCCGGCTCGACCTCGGCGGACGCGAACAGCTCGTCGTGGCGCTGCAGCACATGGCGGCCGATCCCACCGCACCACCGTTCGTACTCGTGACCCACCACGTGGACGAGGTACCACCCGGGGTCACCCACGCAGCGCTGCTGCGCGACGGTCGGATCCTGCAGTCGGGCGTGATCGACGATGTCCTGACCAGCGAGGGGCTGAGCGAGTGCTTCGGGCTGCCGCTCGAGCTCGATCGACGGCCCGATGGTCGACTCACGGCGTGGGGTCGGCGCTGACCAACTCGATCAACCGCTCGCTCCCCCGCCGGATCTCGTCGTCGAGGATCCGCTCGAGGATCCCACCGGTCCACAACGACCCGCCATACGAGAGATCCATCGTGAGACGACTGCCCGTGCCCAGGGGCTCGACGAGCGCGTTCAGCGTCCATGCTGCGTGATGGCGGCCATCGAGCTCACGGCGTTCGAAACGCGCCGACCGGCCGGGTTCGAGCCCGGTCCGCTCCATCCTGAGACGCTTCGATCTCGCGAGTGGTCCGACGCGGGTGCGCAACTCGACCATCCACGCCGGTGCGCCGTCGGTCTCGACCGGTTCAGCGGCGTGCACCAGGGTCATCCAGGCCGGATAGCGGTCGAGCGCCTCGATGTGTTCGAACAGCAGCCCGGGCGCGCAGTCGGCCTCGAGCGCGGCCGTGGTCCTCATGGACCCGGGCGACGCGGCGGGAGGTCTTCGCCACGGAACGCCCGGGCGAGCAGCGGGCTACGCACCTCGAGGAGCCCGTCGAGGTTGTCGTCGGTGTCGAACGTGGGCATCCACTCCGACGCCGGTTCACCGTCGCCGGTCGGGGTCACATCTCCGGCCTCGACCAGATCGGCGGGGACCATGGGTGTCTCGACGGGGGTGGCGTCGAGTTGCAGCTGCTCAGACGCCGCCGGAGCGCGGCTGGCGGTGCCTGCCGTCGTGCCGGCGGTACGGCGACGTGGAGCGCTTCGCCGTTCGGACGTCGTACCCTTCGCCCGCTTCGGCGAGGTGGGCGGTCGGAACAACCGCGGGATGGGCTCGCGGCGATCGTCGAGGGTCCACCCACGGGGCACCACCATCGCGTCGGCGTGGCGCTTGCACAGCACACCGTTGGCGTGCTGGTTCCACCGGTCGAGCGGCGAGAGCCAGAACACGAGGTCTTCGGGACGCATGCCGTAGGCGGCGGCACCGGGCTCGGAGCAGCCCGGTCGCTCGCACAGCTTCGTCATGCCGCCGAATCTACTGCGCGTGAGGTGCGACATCCGTGCTGTTGCGGAGGCGTCGGATCGCCTTGTCGATCTCCATCGCCACGACGATCGTCGTTGCGACGAGGAGGATCCGCACCCACGTCGCGAGGTCCAGCGGCTCGACCCGCAACACGAACTGCGTGGGTGGCAGATACAGGGCGAGCACGTGGATCGAGAGCGCCAGCCCGGTGGCGCCCAACAGGAACGGGTTCGAAAGCGGGTCGAGGCGGAACAGCGATCGGGTCTCGGACCGCGAGTTGCCCACGTGGAGCGCGCCGAACACGACCATCGTCGTGAGTGCCGTCGTCTGGGCCAGCACGAGTGCTGTGTCGGGATCCATCCCCGGGCGATCGAGCTGCCATCGGAAGAGCACGAGCGTACCGATGGCCATCACGAGACCCGAAGAGAGCGTCCGCTCCCACAGACGCCGCGACAGCACGCCCTCGTCGATCGAGCGCGGTGGCTGGTCGACGACCCCTTCTTCCCCGGGCTCGAACGCGAGCGACACGTCCTGGAGGCCCTTGGTGACCAAGTTGAGCCAGAGCAGCTGGGCCGGCAACATCAAGAGCGGCCACTGCAGCCACACCGCGGCGGCGATGGCGAAGATCGACGCAGCGCCCGTGGAGACCAGGAAGAACGTCACCTTGCGAACGTTTTCGAAGGTGATGCGCCCCTCCTCGACCGCCGCGGCGATGCTCACGAAGTTGTCGTCGGTGAGCACCATGTCGGAGGCCTCCCGGGCGACGTCGGTGCCGTCTTTCCCCATCGCGATGCCGATCGCAGCCGCCTTGAGGGCGGGCGCGTCGTTCACGCCGTCGCCCGTCACCGCGACCACGTGGTCGTTGTCGCGCAGCGCGTGGACGATCCGCAGCTTCTCCTCCGGTGCGACGCGGGCGAACACGCGAACCCGCCGGACGGCCTCGCGGAGCGCGTCATCGTCCATGTCGTCGAGATCGGCGCCGGTCAGCACCTCGGCATCATCGGCGTCGTCGGCAACGATTCCGAGGTCCCGGGCGATGGCCCTGGCCGTCACCGCGTGGTCGCCGGTGATCATCATGACGGCGATCCCGGCCCGGGAGCACGTGGCGATCGACTCGCGCACGCCCTCGCGCGGCGGGTCCAGCATCCCCTGCATCCCGTGCAGGACGAGTCCGTCAGGATCGTCGATGTCGTCGGAATCCACCACGTCGGGAGGGACCGTGCCGCTCGCCATGGCGAGCACCCTCAATCCTTCGGCGGCCAGCTCGTGGGCGGCCCTGCGCACGACGTCCGGGTCGATCTCGACCAGGCCCTCCGGAGTGGCGACATGGCTGCACATCGCAAGCACCCGCTCGGGCGCGCCCTTGACGAAGATCTGGTGCTCGCCGTCGATCTCGCTCACGGCGGCCGCGTAGCGGCGCTCCGACTCGAACGGGATCTCCGCCACGACGGGCCACCGCTCACGGACGGCACCCGGATCGATGCCGACGCCCATCGCGGCGATCAGCAGCGCAACCTCGGTCGGATCACCGATCGCGCCACGCTCGCCGTTGACGCTCGTCGTGACCGCCTCGTTCGCCAGGATCCCGGCGATGATCGTCCGGGCGAGCCCATCGTCGGCGCCCGGTTCCACGGTGACCAGTTCGGAGTCGCCCGAGTCGCCGAGAGGTCGGAAACCCGCCTGCGGGTCCGATCCGGCCAGCTCGAATCGACCGGCATGAGTCCAGATCGTGCGGACGGTCATCCGGTTCTCGGTCAAGGTGCCCGTCTTGTCGGAACCGATGACAGTGGTGCTCCCCAAGGTCTCGACCGCCGGCAGCCGACGGATGATGGCGTTCCGCCGGGCCATTCGGCGGACGCCGATCGCGAGGGTGATCGTGAACACGACCGGGAGCCCCTCGGGGATCGCGGCGACGGCGAGCGCCACGGCGGTGAGGAACATCTCCTGGACGTCGCCGCCGAGCGCCACACCGGACACGAACACGATGAGAGACGACGCACCGACGAAGGCGCCAACGAGGTGGGCGAACCGCGTCATACGCTGCTGTAGCGGGGTCTCCAGGTCCTCCTCGGTCCTGATCATCCCGGCGATCGCGCCGAGCTGGGTGGCATCGCCGGTCGCCACGACGACCCCGCGGCCACGGCCGCTCGTGACGACGGCACCCGAGTAGGCCATGTTGGCACGGTCGGCGAGCGAAGCGTGGGCGTCGACCGGGCGCGCGTGCTTGCCCACCGGCACGGACTCACCGGTCAACAGCGACTCGTCGACCCGGAGCGAGATCGTCGACACCAGACGCACGTCAGCGGGCACACGGCTCCCCGGATCCAGCAACACGACGTCACCGGGCACCAGGTCACGGCTGTCGATCTCCTCCTCGGACCCGTCACGGACCACCCGGGCGTGCGGAACCACGAGGCTCATCAGCGAACGCACAGCGCTCTCGGCCTTGCGCTCCTGGGTGAAACCGATCGCCGCGTTCAACACGAGCACGGCCGCGATGACCGCCGAGTCGAGGTACTCCTGGAGGAGGATCGTCACGACCGCTGCCGCCAGGAGGATGTAGATCAGCGGGCTCGTGAACTGCCGCAAGAACACGACCAGCGGCGGGGTCGGCGGATCGTCGGCGAGTTCGTTACGACCGTGCTCGGCGAGCCGCTCGGCCACATCGTCGTCGGCGAGACCACGCTCGAGATCGGTCCCGACTCGCGCCGCCACCTCCTCGGGCTCGGCGGCGTGCCACGAAAGTTGTTCGGTGAGCTGCTCAGTCATCGGCACCCGGCGGCGGGAGGCGGTCGTCGGGAGCGGCGGTTGGCGCATCGGGCGCCTGTGATCGTCGGTTCTGGTCGGCGAGATCGGCGGTGGCCTGCGCGAAGCGCAACAGCTCGACCGGCACGGGGAAGATCAGGGTCGAGTTCTTCTCGGCCGACACCTCGCTCATGGTCGACAGCAACCGCAGCTGCATGGCACCCGGATTCTGGTCCAGGGTGCGGGCCGCCTCGCCGAGCGCGCTGGCCGCCTCGAGCTCACCCTGGGCGTGGATCACCTTCGCCCGTCGATCGCGCTCGGCCTCGGCCTGACGACCCATGGCCCGGCGCATCGTCTCGGGCAACTCGACGTCTTTCACCTCGACCAGCGTGACCTTCACCCCCCACGGGTCGGTCACACCGTCGATGATCTGCTGCAGCTCGGTGTTGATGTCGTCGCGCTTGATGAGGAGGTCGTCCAGCTCGACCTGACCGAGGATGCTCCGCAGGGTGGTCTGGGCGATCTGCGAGGTGGCGACCAGGTAGTTCTGAATGGCGACCACGGCCCGCACGGGGTCGACCACGTTGAAGTAGGTGACGGCGTTGACCCGCAGCGTGACGTTGTCCTTGGTGATGACGTCCTGGGGTGGGATGTCGGCGGTGATGGTCTGCAGGTTGACCTTCACCATCTTGTCGATGAGCGGGATGATGAAGAACAGACCGGGCCCCTTGGCACCGATCACCCGACCGAGCCGGAAGATGACACCGCGTTCGTACTCGTTGACGATCTTGATGGCCGCCACCAGCAGCAGCACGACCACGAGGACGGCGGCGCCGATGCCGTAGAGGAGTGCTTCGTTCATGAGGCTCCTTCGGGTTGCCCGCCGACCGGCGGCGTGACGGGTGGGGTGATCGGTGGTTCGAGCGGCGGCGTGCTCGCCGGGGCCGGTGCGGCGGGGACGACCACGAGGGTGAGGCCCTCGACATCGACCACCTCGACCACGGCGCCGTCAGCGAGCACGGTACCCGGATCGCGCGGTCGGACGTTCCACCAGGCACCCCCGACGAAGACCTGTGGGTGACCGCGCGCCGACCGCACCGTGAGCCTGTGGCCGACGAACAATCCCGCACCCGTCGTGGTGGAGGGAGCCGTGCGGGCCCGCATCGCGAACCGACCGGCGATCACCACGAACAGGGCCACGACGATCGCGACCGGAAGGATCACGGCAAGGCTGATCTGCAGACCCGGGGCATCGTCGAACAAGAAGATGCCGCTCATCACGAGCGCGAACGCCCCGCCGGCAGCGGCGAGGCCGAGTCCTGGCGCGAAGACCTCGGCGACGAAGAGCGCAGCAGCGAGCAGCAGGAACACCAGACCCACCAGATTGACCGACAAGACGGCGAGACCGAACAGCCCGAGTGTGACGAACGTGAGTCCGAGCACCGCTCCCACGCCGATGCCCGGCGACGCGAGCTCGTAGATCAACCCGAGAGTGCCGATCGACAGCAGGAGGAACGCGATGTTCGGGTCGGCGAGCACCTGCTGGATCGATCGGAACACCCCCATGTCGTGCTCGTCGACCAGGGCCCCGGAGAGCTGGAGCGTCACCTCGCGATCAGTCGGCCCCACGGTGACGGTGAGGCCATCCACGGCGTCGAGCAGGTCGGCGGTCGAGCTCGCCACCACGTCGATCACCCCGAGGTCGAGCGCCTCGGTCGCGCCCGCCGACCGGGCGTCACGCACGGTGTCGCCGATGAACCCACGGTCGCGATCGCGGGCATCGGCGATCGCCTCGGCGTACGCCACCGCATCGTTGACGACCTTCTCGTCGAGGTCGCCACCGTCGCCGCCCACCGGCGTGGCCGCTCCGATCGTGGTTCCCGGTGCCATCGCTGCCACATGGGCGGCGAAGGTGATGATCGCGCCAGCCGAGGCCCCTCGGGCGCCCGCCGGGGCGATGTGCACGATCACCGGTACCTCGGCGGCGAAGATGTGCTGCACGATGTCGCGCATCGACGTGTCGAGCCCACCGGGCGTGTCGAGTCGGACGAGGTAGGCGTCGT
The DNA here is from genome assembly GCA_007693335.1 of Ilumatobacter sp. Classification (GTDB taxonomy): domain Bacteria; phylum Actinomycetota; class Acidimicrobiia; order Acidimicrobiales; family Ilumatobacteraceae; genus SKSP01. The sequence goes on from REDU01000085.1 coordinate 52,520, forward strand.
AACCCTCACGTTCGGCGCGTCGGATCCCGTCGGCCAGGTGGCCGGAAACAACGGGCGTGATGGGCGCCTTGATCGTGGCCTGCAGCACCCGCGCCGCCGCGAACTCGCCGGATTGGGCGGGGACCCCCGACGGGTGTGCCGCACCACTGCCGCTCGGGTTCGCGAGGGTGAACACGCCGACGAGGGCCACGAGGAACGCCCACGCCCACCGGTGACGGCGGACGGTGGTCTCGGATCGGGGAATCGGCGACATGGTGGGCTCCCGGATGTACCCGCCGACCGGCGGGACGACCGGTGTACACCATCAACCTACCGGTGGTTCCGGGGGCGAGCTGTTTCACGATCGTCGATGCTGGGCACGCTCGCGACGAATCTGATGCCGCACCAACTCCCCATCGCCCCTCCACCGTCTGCACGGCGCGGCCCGTCGCGCATCGTCGCGGGCCTGGTGGCGGCACTGGCGACCCTCCTCGTCGTGCCCGGCGCCGGCCCCTCCGTGTCGGGCGCTGCACCCCAGCCCGGACCGGCCGTCGCCACCATCGCCGCACCCGGACAACCCGACGAGGAACCGCCCGGCACCGACCCGACCGCCCCCGTCGGTGATCCGGACGCGGACGAGCCCGCACCCCGGACCGGACCCGAGGAGGACATCGAGACCGATCCCGCGGACGATCCCGAGACCGATCCCGCGGACGAGCCCGACGAGCCCGACACCCCGACCACGGTGTTCCCACCGGGTCCGCCACCCGGGTTCACCGAGGAGCAGTTCCGACGGTTCGTCGACGTCGTCCAGGTGTGCGGGTTCGACGCCGGCTGGGTCTGCGACTCGGTGTTCGCGCTGACGGGCAACGAGGCACTCGCCGAGACCGCCCAGTGGGTCTACGACATCCCGCTCCGCCTCGCCATCATCTTCCTCCTGGCATTCGGTGCCAACCGACTCGTCCGTCGGGGCATCGCCTCGTACGCCGCACGGGCGACCGCCCGGTCGACCGCCCAGCGCTACGACGACCCGGAACTGATCAGGCGTGACGAGCTGCGCGTCAACACGGCGACATCGGCCATCGGGGGCGCTGCGAGCGTCGTCATCTTCTTGATCACCGGCCTGATCGTCCTCGGCGAGATCGGGATCACGCTCGGACCGCTGCTCGCCGGTGCCGGTATCGGCGGCGTCGCGCTCGGTTTCGGCGCCCAGAACATGGTCCGCGACTTCCTCGCCGGCATCTTCGTCGTGTTCGAGGACCACTACGGCGTGGGCGACAACATCGACGCGGGCCGGGCGAGCGGGACCGTCGAGGAGGTCACGCTGCGGATCACGAAACTTCGCGACATCGAGGGCACGTTGTGGTTCATCCCGAACGGCATCATCGAGGGCGTCGGTAACCGGACCCAGCTGTGGGCCCGAGCCATCATCGATTTCGACATCGATTACCGGGCCGACCACGAGCGCGCCGGCGAGATCATCAAGGCCACGGCCGACCGGGTCTGGCAGGACCCCGAGGCACCCGTGCGGATCCTCGAGGAGCCGGCCCTGTGGGGTGTCGAGAGCCTCGGCGACTCGGCGGTCGTGATCCGAATCGCCGTCAAGTGCGCGCCGGCCGAGCAGTGGTCGCTGGCGCGGATGCTGCGGAGCGAGGTGAAGAAGGCACTCGACGCCGAAGGGATCGAGATCCCGTTCCCGCAGCACACCGTCTGGGTGCACGGGGTACCCGAAGGCGACGCGGCGGAGGGAGCTCTGCTGGCGGCGGGCGCCGCCGGAGCGGTCGAGACGATCGAGGCCGACGACTCACGCAGGTGAACCCAGCAGTCGTCACTGCGTCGCGACCCGCAGCGCGCCAACGCGATGTCGTCGTGTGCCCAGCCGACCCTGGTGCGGATTCGGGTGCACGAACACCCCTCACCGGGACCGCCACCGGTGTGTCGGTGAATGACGGCGACGCGGTCTCGTCCGTTCCCCGACGGCTGGCACATGGCGATCCGTGACGCGGTCGCCATCACCTTCGAAAGGCACCTGTTCGGAGGATCTACACTCTCCGAACAGCAGTGTCAGCCAGGTCTACGACATCGGCGATCTGACAGGCCCGCTCATGGAGACCTGCCGTTCGCACGACAGGCGACCGATCGAAAGAGCATCACGATGACGACGACGGGGCAGCCGCCACGGCCCATGGAGCACATCGACAGGCGAGCACCGACGATCGCCCTCGTCGCCGCGATGCTCATCTCCGTGATGGTCGTTCTCCCCCGCGGCGTGGCTGACGCGTCCGGCGAGAGATCACGATTCGAGCCCGTGACACCGTGCCGGCTCGTCGACACCCGATCGGGAGCGGCGCTGGCGCCGGGATCCGACCTCACCGTCGAGGCCACCGGTCGCTGCGACATCCCGGCCGCTGCTGCCGCCCTCGCCGTGACGGTCACCGGCACCAGCGCCGCACGCGACGGCTACCTGACGCTGTGGCCCGCCGGCGGCGCCCGACCCGAGGTGTCGAACCTCAACCTCACGCGCGGTGAGACACGCGCCAACTCGGCGATCGTGCGCGTCGGAAGGGGCGGTGCCATCGACGTCCACCTCGACGCCGGCGGACATCTCCTCGTCGACGTCACGGGCGTCTTCCTCCCGGCCCAGGAGGTCGCGAACGGCCGCTTCGTCGCCATCGATCCGCAGCGTCTCGTCGACACCCGAGGCGCGGACCGTCCCGCAGCCGAGTCGACCGTGAGGGTCCGATTGCCCGCCGAGGTCCCAGCCGACGCAACGGCGCTCGCCATCAACGTCACCACCACCGACTCGGTCGGGGCCGGCTACTTCACGGCGTTCGCCGCCGGCTCGGACGTGCCGGAGGCCTCGGTGCTCAACACCGACGGCCCGGGCCAGACCCGCGCGGCCTCCGCGATCGTGCCGGTCGGGCCCTCCGGCTTCGAGGTGCTCACCTCTGCGGGCGATCACGTGATCGTCGACGTGACCGGATTCTTCACCGGCCCGTCGGCCATACCCAGCTCGAGCGGGCTGTTCGTGCCCCATGATCCGGTCCGGGTGCTCGACACCCGGCCGTCGGCCACCCCGGTGGCACCCAGTGGGCACGTGCTGTTCCGGGGCGCATCGCCCTACAGGTACGCCCAGGTGGCCGGCAACGTCACGATGATCGTCGCTCCCGGCGCCGGGGGATTCGCGACCCTGTGCGCGCCCACCCCCGCCCTCGACTGCGGAGAGGCGGTCTCGAACGTCAACGCCGACGCCGGTGCCGTGGCGAACGCGTTCGTCGGAGTGACCGTCGACCTGATGGGGCTCGGCTGGTTGCGATCGAGCACCGCCGCCCACGTACTCATCGACGTCACCGGTGGGTTCGTCGGGCAGCCGGCCCCGCACCGGCTCGAACTGGTCCCGACGATCGGACAGGGCGTTCTCGACCCGCTGCCGCCGTCTCCGCGGGATCCACTGCCGGCGCCGAGCGATGCATGGGCTCGCCAGTACGCCCGCCTCTGCCTCCCCGGCACGGTGCTCGCCCGCCTCGACCAGCTCAACACCCGCTGGTTGGCCGTCCCGGGCAGCGGTGGGAGCGCACCTCTGGTCATCAGGGGGGTCGACCGGTTCAATGTCGTCAACCTCGGGACGGCCAACTCATTCGAGTTCCTGTGCGATCAGACGACCCCGCACGAGGCGATGCACGTGCTCGACTTCCGCGCCGGGGGAAGTGCCAGGTTCGCATCAGCCCACCTGGCGCAGTTCCTCGGCCCGTTGGATTGGTTCCAGCACGTCGAGTGCCTGGCGCAGGCCGCTGAACTGCTGGTGCTGGGCGAGGACCGCAGGCTCAGCTACGACAATGATCCGGTCATCGAACAGTGCACCAGGGCCGCCCAGACCGCCGACCTCGCCCAGGTGCTCTGGACCCGCGCCGATGGCACGTTCTTCCGTTGGTCCGGCGACGACGTCGTGCCCCGCTGAGCACCCCTGGTGCGCCATGGGCAACGGCATCGCTTCGGCCAGTGCGCTGATCTGGCTTCACCGAGTGGGCGATACGGGCCTCGATCCCATGACCTCCACGGTGTGAACGTGGCGCTCTTCCAACTGAGCTAATCGCCCTTGCGGGTGCCGCAGGATATCAGCAGACCGCCGGGCCCCACACCTCGCCAGCCACCTGGTGTGCTCCGGCCGAGCCCCTCAGCCGAGCAGCTCGGCCGCCCGGCCGAAGAGGTACGCCACGCTCGGTGCGATGTGCTCCCACTCTTCATCGGGTCGCTTGCCGGTGCGGTGCAACATGACGTTGAAGCACGAGATGACGCCGAACCGGTACCCCGCCAGCGCGCGGTACCAGGCGACATCGTCGAGGGCCACGTCTCGTCCCGTCGCCGAGGCGTAACGACCGACCAGCTCCCCGAACGATGGGAGCTCGGGGATCTCGGCGCCGTGTGCCCAGCTGGCGGCATCGTTCATCATCAGCAGCCAGCCCATGTCGAGCAGCTGATCACCGATGCCCGAGATCTCCCAGTCGAGCACGGCGTTGAGACGGCCCTGGTGGAACAGCACGTTGTTGGTCTGGAAGTCGCCGTGGAACACGCCCACGTCGCCATTCGCGGGCATGGCCGCCAGGAGGCGATCGCGCACGCGCTCCCCCATGGTGATCCAGGCCGGATCGGCCGATTTGGCGAGGATCGGGTCCCAGAAGCGGATCTCCTGCTCGAGCTGCTTGGGCTCCTCCCAGTCGGCGAGGTGCGTCCGCCAATCGAACGTGTGGATCGATGCGAGCGCCTCGACGGCCTGACCGAGCGCTTCGCCCGGGGCGATGTCGGCCACGGCCGGGGCGGGATCGCGAACCTGGTAGGTCGAGCCCGGGAGCTTGGTGGTCATGATGTACGGCACGCCGAACCAACGTTCATCGGCGTCGAACCACGGCACCGGCGGCACCGGCACACCAGCTGCGCCGAGCGCCCTCAGGAGCGGTACCTGTCGCAGCACGTCGGTGTTGCCCGACCGGCGCACCCCCTTGGGCGGGAGGCGCACCACGAGCTCCTCGACCACCTCACCGCGGAACTCGACGCGGAAGCCGAACGAGAGCCCGGCATGACCGGGCATGACCTCGGGCCGTGGCACGGTGACGCCCTCGTGGTGATGGGCGGCCGCCCACTGCTCGAGTTGGGCGTGGAGCATGTCGAGATCGAACGCTGGCATGACTCGACCGTACCGAGACGGGCTCAGCCGGCAGAGGATGTGGCGGGCGCGGCGGGTGTGGGCGGGAGCACGCAGGCGATGCCGAGCCCGAGCCGGTCACGGTGCGGCGAGGTACCGCCCGGACATCTCGATTCGAGCGGGATCAGACGGTCGACCACCAGATCTCCAGCTCCCTCGCAGCGGACCTCGCGCACATCGGTGTTGGGGAGGATCTCCACACAGGAACCCGACCGGATGACGCCGTCGGGCTCGCGTTCGGTGGGTCCGTCGATCAGAGCGGCACCGAGCAGCACCGAGCCGATGCCGATGGTGGCGAGCACCGCCAGGAACCTCCACGGGACGCGGGCGGGCTCCAGCGTCGGTGCGTCGTAGTTGTAGGTGGTGCGACGGATGGTCGCGATCAGGTCGTCGTCGTCCGTCGTGGCGGATCGGCCCGCCGGCGCCGCCGACCCGGTGGCGCTGCTCGGGCCGCCACCGTCGAGCGTCCGGTCGTACACGGCCCGCCGACCGGGATCACCCAGTACCCGGTACGCCTCGTTCAGCGCCGCCATCTCGGAGGCCGAACCCGTGGCGACCCGATCAGGGTGCACGATGCGAGCGCGCTCACGGTAGGCGTTGCGGATCCGGGCGGCGTCGGCGCGCCGGTCGATCCCGAGGACGTCGTAGTGGGAGCGGATACCAGCGATGCTACGGCGGTCGGCTCAGTACCCGGCGTCCACGTCGACCGGTCCGATGAGGGGCTCACCGGCACCGAACCGGCGTACGTTCTCGGCGACCCGGGCAGCCAGCAACGGCACCGCCATCTCGGGTGTGTTGCCGACATGCGGGGTGATCAGGCAGTTCTCGAGCGTCCACAGTCGGTGATCGGCCGGCAGCGGCTCGGGATCGGTCACGTCGAGGCCGGCGCCACCGATCACCCCGGACTCCAGGGCGGCCACGAGGTCATCGGTCACGATGTGGCGGCCCCGTGCCACGTTCACCAGCCAGGCGTGGGATTCCATCGTCGCCAGTTCAGCGGCGCCGATCATCGCCTCGGTGCCGGGCGTGAGCGGGAGGGCGAGCACCACCAGATCGGCGCCGGGGAGTGCCTCGCCGAAGCGATCGTCGGGCAGCACCCGATCCACCCCGGTCATGTCCTGCACCTGGCGTCGGACGACGGTGATCGTGCAGTCCCACGGCTGCAGCAGTCGAACCAGCGACTCGGTGATGCCACCGCCGCCGAGGATGCTGACGCGTCCGCCGAGGAGGTTGTGGCCGCGCGGGCCCGTCCAGCGTCCCGCTCGTGCGTAGGCGCCGAGGCCGCGCAGCCCGGCCACGCCGAGCGCCAGCGCCATCTCGGCCACCGGCTCCGCGTACACACCCTTGCCGCACGTCCACAGGTGGTCGTGGTCGAGCAGGTGGACGAAGTTCTCGATGCCGGCGAACGGCAGTTGCACCCATCGGGCATCCCGCGCGGCGTCGAGTGCCTCGGCCAGCCGTTCGGGTGCCTTGGCATCGGCCCAGACGATCGCCTCGCACTCGGCCAACGGGACCAGCCGACCGCCGCCCCGCTCGATCGCATCGGCCAGCCACGGCACCCCGGCGTCGGGGCCGAGCGCAATGCGGGGGGAAGCTGACGCGGTGGCGGGTGACATCGCGCCCGCAGGGTAGTCCCTACGCTGGGACCTCTATGGACGTCCGAACGCACGAGCCGAGACCCCGGTGAGCGATTCCGCGAAGCGACCGGCCGCGCGCCCGTCAGGGCGACCGTCCACGGAACTCGATCAGATCGATCGGGCGATCATCGAACACCTGCAGCGCGACGGACGCATGCCGTTCACGAAGCTCGGCACCGCCGTGGGGCTCTCCGAGGCCGCCGTGCGTCAGCGGGTGCAACGACTGCTCGACGCCGATGTGATGCAGGTCGTGGCGGTGACGAACCCGCTCTGGCTGGCCGGTCGGCGGATGGCGATGATCGGCATCAAGGTGAACGGTCCGGTGCAGCCGCTGGCCGACCAGATCCAGCAACTCGACGGGGTCGAGTACCTCGTGGTCACCGCCGGATCGTTCGATCTGCTCTGCGAGGCGGTGGTGGCCGACGATGCCGGCCTGCTCGAGCTCACCAACCGGCTGCGCTCGATCGACGGGGTGTCCGCCACCGAGACCATGGTCTACCTCGACCTCGTCAAGCAGACCTTCCAGTGGGGAGCCCACTGACCCAACCCCACCGAACTGTCCGCGCCGACCCGGCGGAACCACCCGAAAACCGCGGACAGTTCGGAGGACCGGTCAGCTCCCGGGGCCGATCAACTCTCGAGGTTGGCCATCACGTGCTTGATGCGGGTGTAGTCGTCGAGCGAGTACGCCGAGAGGTCCTTGCCGTAACCCGACTTCTTGTATCCACCGTGGGGCATCTCGGCCACCAGCGGGATGTGGGTGTTGATCCACACGCACCCGAAGTCGAGTCGCTTCGACATCCGCATCGCCCGCCCGAAGTCGCGGGTCCACACGCTCGAGGCCAGGCCGTACTCGACGCCGTTGGCCCAGCGCACCGCTTCGTCCTCGTCGGTGAACGGCTGCACCGTGATGACCGGGCCGAACACCTCGCGCTGGCTGAGCTCGTCGTCCTGACGGAGATCGGCCACCACCGACGGCTGGAAGAAGTAGCCGGTGTCGCCGATCCGTGATCCCCCGGCCGCCACACGGGCGTGATCGGGCAGTCGGTCGAAGAAGCCACTCACGTGGGTGAGCTGGTTCACGTTGTTGACCGGGCCGAGCAGGATGTCCTCGTCGGCGGGTTTGCCCACCTTCGCACCGGCCGCCTGCTCGGCCAGGGCGTCGACCAGATCGGCGTAGATGCCGGGCCCCGCCAGCACGCGTGTGGCCGCCGTGCAGTCCTGCCCGGCGTTGAAGTAGCCGGCGGTGGCGATGCCTTCGGCGGCCAACGCCAGATCGGCGTCGTCGAACACCACGACCGGGGCCTTGCCGCCGAGCTCGAGGTGCACCCGCTTGAGACTCGACGACGCCGCCGACGCGACCTCCATACCGGCCCGCACCGAGCCGGTGACCGACACCATGGCCGGCGTGTCGTGCTCGACCATGCCGCGGCCCGTGTCACGGTCGCCGCAGATCACGTTCAGCACGCCGGGCGGCAGGAACTCGGCGGCGATCTCGGCCAGCAGGGTGGTCGATGCGGGGGTGGTGTCGCTCGGCTTGAGCACGACCGAGTTGCCGGCGGCCAGCGCCGGGGCGAACTTCCAGACCGCCATCATCATCGGGTAGTTCCACGGCGCCACCTGGGCGCACACCCCGACCGGCTCACGACGGATCCACGAGGTCATGTTCGCCATGTACTCCCCCGCGCTCTTCCCCTCGAGGTGACGGGCCGCCCCGGCGAAGAACCGGATCTGGTCGACCATGGGCGGGATCTCCTCGCTGCGGGTCAGCTCGATCGGCTTACCGCAGTTCTCGCTCTCGAGTGCGATCAGCTCTTCGCCCCGCTCCTCGATGGCGTCGGCGATGCGGATCAGCGCGAGCGATCGTTCCGAAGGTGTGGCATCAGCCCACCCGTCGAACGCGGCCGCAGCCGCCGACATGGCCCGGTCGATGTCCTCGGCACCGGATCGGGGCGCGGTGGCGTACTGCTCACCGGTCGTGGGGTCGATCACCGGAGTGGTAGCACCATCGGCGGCGTCGACGTACTCACCGTTCACGAAGTTCTGGAAGGCCCTCATCGCGCCAGGTGTAGCAGATCGCGGACCGTCCCGGGGGCAGTTCCGAACGGTCAGGTGAAACGGGGGGCGTCCATCGCCTCGAGGCTCTCGAGCTTGTGCATCCGCTCGTCGTAGCCGATCTGTCGGAACAGGTCGGCCAGCGTGTCGAACCGGCCGTACTCCTCGGCGAACAGCCCGTCGTACGGACGCTCGGCCAGCGATGGGTTCTCGGCCACGAACAGGGCGTACTCGTGCTCGGCGTGATCTTCGAAGTCGGCGTTCAGTCGGTAGCTCCAGGCCGGCTTCACCACGTACAGCAACCACGACAGCTGGTAGTACGCGAAAGCGATCACCTGGGGGATCAGGCGGTAGCGGATGTACGGCTCACGACGCCCTTCCTCGTGCAGCAACTCCTCGAGGATGAGCAGATGCCACTGCTCGTTGTCCTGCTGGCGACGGCTCTCGGCCACCCGGTCGAAGATGCGGCGCGCGAACTTCGGCTCCGAGTAGCGGTGCGTCACGGCCACGTACGCCACGTGCTCCCACGCCTGGTACGGCACCCGGGCGATCACCTCGAGCACCCGGAACTTCGCGAATGTGCGCCGTTTGCCGTACAGCAGGTCCATCATCATGAACAGCAGCGCGGCAGCGGGGGACGCCCGCCGGCGCGGCGTCGCCAGGGTACGTGCCTGCTCGTCGGCCAGTTGCTCGTTCGACAGGCGCTCGGTGACGCCGAACACCACGGAGTCGTTGGAAGCCGTCATGCCGTCATGCTCGCACCGATCACCGCACCGACGGCGCCGGGGTCGACGTGACGTTTGACCGGTACGACCGTTCCACTGGTGCATGATGTCCGGCATGAGCGCACCCGCCATCCGCACCGTGGGGGTCCCCCGCGAGATCAAGTCCGCCGAACACCGCGTGGCCATGACCCCCGACGGAGTCCGCGAACTCGAGCGCCACGGGATCGACGTGTTCGTGGAGACCGGAGCGGGCGACGGCGCCTCGATCAGCGACGACGACTACCGGGCGTCGGGTGCCGACATCGTGCCGACCGCGGCCGATGCCTGGTCCCAGGAGCTGGTGGTCAAGGTCAAGGAACCGAAAGAGGAGGAGTTCGGGTTCCTCCGTGACGACCTGACGCTGTTCACCTACCTCCACCTGGCGGCCTACCCCGACGTGGCGAAGGCACTGATCGCTTCGGGCACCACCTCCGTCGCGTACGAGACCGTGCAGTTGTCCGACGGGTCCCTGCCGCTCCTCGCCCCGATGAGCGAGGTGGCGGGTCGACTCGCCCCACAGATGGGCGCCCACTTCCTCGAACGACACAACGGCGGCCGAGGCGTGTTGATGGGGGGTGCACCCGGTGTGCGCCCGGCGCGAGTGGTGGTGCTGGGCGCCGGCAACGTCGGCTGGAACGCAGCCTGGATCGCCGCGGGCATGGAGGCCGAGGTGGTGCTGATCGACAAGAACCTCGACCGTCTGCGCTGGGTCGACCAGATCCACAAGGGACGCATCATGACCCTGGCATCGAACCGCGGGGCCATCGAGCGCTCGGTGCTCGAGGCCGACCTCCTGATCGGCGCGATCCTCGTGGCGGGTGGTCGGGCGCCGGTGGTGGTGAGCGACGACATGGTCGCATCGATGAAGCCCCGCGCCGTGATCGTCGACGTGGCCGTCGACCAGGGCGGCTGCATCGAGACCACCCGCGAGACCACCCACGACGACCCCACCTACGAGATGCACGGCATCGTCCACTACGCCGTGGGCAACATGCCGGGAGCGGTGCCCCATACCTCGGCCTACGCACTCACCAACGCAGTCCTCCCGTACCAGCTCGCGGTCGCGCTGCACGGCGTGGCCGGAGCGGCCCGCCGCGATCCCGCCGTGGCACACGGTGTCAACACCGTCGGCGGGCAGGTCACGATCGAGCCCGTCGCCGAGTTCATCGGCGTCGACTTCGTGGAGCCCATGGTCGCGCTCCACTGACCGCGCTCGGCCCACACGGCGGCCCACCGCATACAGTGCGCGCATGGGGAGCACGACCATCACCGACAGCACTGCGACCAACGTCTTCGATCTCGACCTCCCGGATCTCGGCGCGATGGACGTCGATCTCACCTTCGACGAGAACGCCGCCGCGATCAGGGAACTGGCGCGTGACCACTGGATCGCCCGGCATCCGTTCGGCTTCTCCATCCTCCACTACGACGACACGGTCGCCGTGCTCCGCGACAAGCGCTGGCACAGCGCGTCGCGCCGTATCCCCGAGATGCTCGGAATCACCGACCCGGCGTTCCTCGCACGCCGACGCGAATCGATCCTGTCCGCCGAGGGCGAGGTGCACACCCGTCTCCGACGTCTGGTCGGCAAGGCGTTCTCACCCCGCGCCGCCGACCGGCTGCGCCCGTTCATGCGCGAGGTCGTGAACGGCTTGATCGATCCGGTCGCTCCCGCCGGCCGGGCCGACATCGCCGTCGACATCTGCGAGCCGTATCCGATCCCCATCATCTGCGAGCTGCTCGGTGCACCGAAGGACGACTGGCAGCTCTTCAGCCGATGGGCCACCGACGTGCTCAGGATCTTCAACGCCACCGTGGCCGAGGAGCTGCCGATCATCATGCAGGCGCAGGACGAACTCGACGAGTACACCCGGGGGCTCATCGCCGACCGCCGCAACTCCCCCGCCGGCGATCTCATCACTGCGCTGATCGCCGCCGAGGAGGAGGGTGACCGTCTCTCGACCGACGAACTCGTGATGATGGTGGAGGCCGTGATCGTGGGCGGCACCGACACCACCCGCAACCAGCTCGGCTGCACCGTGGCGTTGTTCGCCGATCATCCCGAGCAGTGGCGTCTCCTCGCCGAACAGCCCGAGCTCGCACCGCGGGCCGTCGAGGAGTCGATGCGCTACTTCGGCGCGATCCGCGGCACCGGCCGATTCGCCAGCACCGACATCGTCTACCGCGACATCCTCTTCCCCGAGGGCACGCTCGTCTCGCCGTCGTTCTCGGCCGCCAACCACGATCCTGCGGCGTTCGACGACCCATCGGTGTTCGACATCACCCGACCGGCTCCCGATCGGCCGCAACTCACGTTCGGGTCGGGCATCCACTACTGCCTCGGCGCCGCACTGGCCCGCGCCGAGCTGCAGGAGGCACTGCCGATCCTCGCCCGCCGCATGCCCGACCTGGCGATCGACGGCGCCGTGACGTGGAAACCCCCGACGGTCGGCATCTTCGGCCCCGAGCACCTCCCCGTCACGTTCACCCCGTCGGGCACCCCGACCTGAGCGTCAGTCGTACGGACGACGACGGTTCTTCTTGGTCTCGCTCCGACGTTTCTTGCTGGCGATGCGCCGTTCGACGGCACCCCTCGACGGTCGGGTGGGGCGGCGTGGACGCTCCACGTGCAGCGCGGATGCCAACCGGGCGACGAGTCGTTCCTCGGCGATGGCCCGATTGCGAATCTGACTGCGCTCGTCGTCGGCCACCACCCGCACCACGGGTCCCAGACGTTCGATGACCTGGGCGCGCTGCGCGTCGGAGAATGCCGATGACGCCTCCACGTCGAGGCGCAGCTCGACCCTCGAGGCAGTGCGGTTCGCGTGCTGACCGCCCGGACCACCCGAGGTGGTGAACCGCACGTCGAGCTCACGGCGCGGGACGCGCACCGAGCGCGTCACGATCAGTTCACCGCTGTCGGGGTCCTGCACCACAGGGTGATCGTGGCACGTCGGATCGCGCCTACGGTGACGGGATGGGTGACATCAAGCTCGGCTACAACACCGGCTACTGGTCGTCGGGCCCCCCGGCGGGCGCGCTGGAAGGCATCAAGGAGGCCGAACGACTCGGATTCGACTCGATCTGGACCGCCGAGGCCTACGGCTCCGATGCGCTCAGTCCACTGGCGTGGTGGGGTGCACAGACCGAGACCGTGAAGCTCGGCACCGCCATCATGCAGATGGCGGCTCGCACACCGGCCGCCACCGCGATGGCCGCCATCACCATGGACCACCTGTCGAACGGCCGGTTCATCCTCGGCCTCGGCGCCTCGGGCCCCCAGGTGGTCGAGGGCTGGTACGGCCAGCCCTACCCCAAGCCGCTGGCCCGCACCCGCGAGTACGTCGAGATCATCCGCCGGATCACGGCACGTGACAATCCCGTCGAGTTCCACGGCGACCACTTCGACATGCCGTTCCCCGGCGGCGCTGGACTCGGCAAGCCCCTGAAGTCGACGGTGCACCCGCTGCGCAACGACATCCCGATCTACCTGGCAGCCGAGGGGCCGAAGAACGTGGCGCTGTCGGCCGAGATCTGCGACGGCTGGCTGCCGTTGTTCTTCTCGCCGAAAGAGGACGCGTTCTACCGCCAGTGCCTCGACGAGGGCTTCGCTGCCTCGGGCGACCCGACCAAGAGAGACCGCTTCGAGATCCCCGCCACCGTGATGCTGATCCCCGGCGACGATGTCGAGGCCTGCGCGAACATGGTCCGCCCCTTCCTGGCGCTCTACGCGGGCGGGATGGGCGCGAGGGGCGCCAACTTCCACTTCGAGGTGTTCGCCCGGATGGGCTACGAGGACGTGGCCACCAAGGTGCAGGAGCTGTACCTCGAGGGCAAGAAGGGCGAGGCGGCCGCAGCGATCCCGCTCGAGATGGTCGAAGACGTGGCGCTGATCGGCCCGCCGGACAAGATCCGGGGCGAACTCGACCGCTGGCGGGAGACGTGCTTGACCACGTTCCTGCTCAGTGGACCGGCCGCCGCCCTGCCGGTGTTCGCCGAGATCGTGAACGGCTGACCCCGATGGTGTGGAGTCGCATCAAGAAGGCGTTCGACTTCGGCGGCGTGAAACGCAAGCTCGACCTCCCCCCGGGTTTCTCGTGGCAGGATCCGGTGCTGCCGGTGGCGGTGCGCCTCACGAACAGCACCGATGACGAGCGGGTGGTCGTCAAGCTCAGCTTCACCATCTCGGAGTCCACGTCGTCGCAGAACTCGAAAGACGGCAAACAGAAGTCAGCGGCTCCGCCCACGACCTTCATCACCTACGAGCGCCCGGTCGAGATCCGATTGGCACCGGGTCAGGAGGAGACGGTCGACGTCGAGATCCCGCTGTCGGTGAAGGGCACGCTCGATGCCGAGGACGGGGAGGCCCCCGGCTGGATGTCGACGGCGGCCTCGGCCCTGGGCACGTTCCAGAACATGACGAGGAACGACAGGAACTACACCGTCGCTGCCGGGCACACGGTCGAGGGGTTCAAGCCGACAGGAATGTCGGGCAGGTCGATCCGCCATCTCCGCCCCGGTGAGTCCGCGGGCAGCTGGACGAGGCACTTCGGCTGAGGTCCGACGCAAGAGATCGAGCGAGCGCCGGCCGCGGCTCAGTCGCAGCAGGAGTCGCGCCAGCCGCACCCGGAACACTTGAAGTGGGCGTGTTCGGGGAACAGATCGCTGCCGCACAGCGGGCACTCCGGGTACGTACCGAGCGGTGACCGGCACGTTGCTTCGGTCATGGTCGAGGGTGAATCGTCGTGACGCATACGACAGCCATCGTCGCGCCCGCACTGGTCCGCGACGTGGACCCCTCGGTAGATTGACCCGCCGGTCAAGGAATGACGTCGTACACGCCCCCCGTCCCGCAACAACTGCACAAGCCCGGCACGGCACGGGCGGCGCTGGCCTACCGCGACTTCCGGGTGATCTGGTTCGGGCTGTTCTTGTCGAACGTCGGCACCTGGATGCAGAACTTCACGCTGCCGGCCTACCTCGACGACCGCACCAAGTCCGCTGCCCTCGTCGGACTGCTCGTGTTCACCCAGCTGGGTCCGCTGCTCCTGCTGTCGATCCCCGCCGGCATCCTCGCCGACAGGGTGCCCCGACGACCGTTCCTGATCACGATGCAGGCCATCCAGATGGTGTTCACCATCGTGATCGCCGCGCTCGTGGCGTTCGACGCCGCGCTGTGGACGCTGTTCGCCGTGCAGCTCCTCATCGGCATCGGCAACGCGCTCAACGCGCCCGCGTTCCAGGCCAGCGTGCCGCTCATGGTCGCTCGTCGCGATCTGGCCGGCGCCGTGGGGCTGAACTCGGTGATGATCAACGTGAGCCGGGTGCTCGGCCCCGCGATGGCCGCGGTGCTCGCCCTGTTGGGGTTCTCGATCGCGCAGCTCCTGCTCGTCAACGCCGCCACGTACCTGTTCCTGATCGGGGCGATGTTGGCCGTGAAGATCCCCGACGTCCGCGGGGTCCACCCCGAGAAGGGGTGGCGCCGACTGCTCACGGGCGTGAACATCGCACGGGGGCGACGAGTGCTCTCACGATCGCTGGTCGCGATGTGCCTGTTCTCGCTGTTCTCGCTGGTGTACATCGGTCTGTTCCCGTCGGTCACCCGGCTCAACCTCGGCATCGACACCACCGGAGCGACCTACAAGTGGCTCTACGCCACCTGGGGACTCGGTGCTGCGATCGGAGCGCTGGCGGTCAGCACCCTCTTCTCGAGCTTCGATCGTCGGCGGCTGGTGACGATGGGGTTCGTCGGCTTCTCGA
The DNA here is from genome assembly GCA_007693335.1 of Ilumatobacter sp. Taxonomy (GTDB): domain Bacteria; phylum Actinomycetota; class Acidimicrobiia; order Acidimicrobiales; family Ilumatobacteraceae; genus SKSP01. Next base: position 67,915 of record REDU01000085.1, read on the forward strand.
TCAGCCTGGCGGTGTTCGCGCTGCTGCGGAGCCCGACCCCTGCCTTCCCGGTGGCCTTCGTACTGGGGGCGTTCTACTTCATGACCGCGACCGCTCTCGTCACCATCGTGCAGGAGAACATGCGTGACACCGAGCGGGCGGCGGTGATGCCGCTGTGGTTCATGGCCTTCGGCGGCACCGTGCCGATCGGCAACGTGATCTTCGGGCCGGTGGTCGACGCCGTGGGTGCCCGCGGCGTGCTGCTGTTCGGCGCCGCGTTCGCGCTGTTCCTCGCGTGGTGGGCGGATCTGCGTCGGTTGCCTCCCGGCGAGTTCCTGCCCCCGGACACCCCCCACGAGCCGACGGACTCCGCCCACATCCGCCAACACGGGATCGTCGCCGGCGGCTGACCCACCTCCGAACTGTCCGCGCGGAACCGCCGGTTCCACCCGATCACCACAGACGGTTCGAACCCACCACGGCGAACCTGGGGTGTCTGTCCGCGGTGATCCGGCAGTTCCACCGGATCACCACAGACAGTTCGTCAGGGGGTGTCGAGGAGGCGGCGGGCGACCTGGTCGAGGGCGGCGACGCGGCTGGCCTTGACGAGCACGACATCGCCGGAGCCGAGAGCCCCCAGGGCGGCGATCGGGTCGTCGGTGGGCGACACACCGTACAGATCGGTGCCGACGGCGATCAGCTCGATGTCGAACTCCGAAGCCAGCTGGGCGATCTCGCGATGGCCCGCAACCGGATCGTCGAGTTCCGCCATGATCCCCAGCACGGCCACCCGCCGACGAGCGGTCATCGCCGAGAGCGACTCGAGCGCAGCCCGCATCGAGGTCGGGTTGGCGTTGTAGGCGTCGTTCACCACGACCACTCCCGACGCCGTCCGACCGGTCTCCATGCGCATGGCCGACAGTTCGGCTCCCGCGAGGGCTGCGACGGCGGGACCGAGAGCAGCGCCGAGCGCACCGACCACGGTCATCGCAGCGGCGGCGTTGAACGCCATGTGGGCACCGCTCACGGCCAACTCGACCTCGACTGCACCCCACGGGGTCTCCACGCCGAAGCGCGGGCGTGCCAGGTGATCGAGACGGAGATCGACCACGCGCACGTCGGCGTCATCGGCTCGCCCGTAGGTGAGCACTGCGCCCGGAGCGATGTCGCGCATGGCGACCACCCGCGGATCGTCGGCGTTCAGCACGGCCACCCCATCAGGCGGGAGCGCACGCACCAACTCGGACTTCGCCCGGGCCACGCCCTCGATGCCACCGACGCGCTCGGTGTGGGAGTGGCCGACCGACGTCACGACGCCCACGGTGGGCCGCCCGATCCCGCACAGACGGTCGATCTCACCGAACCCCCGCATCCCCATCTCCAGTACGAGCACCTCGGTGCGATCCGGTGCCCCGAGCACCGTGACCGGGAGACCCTGTTCGTTGTTGAAGCTCCGCTCGCTCGCAGCCACGTGGAACGAGGCCGCCAACGCCGAGGCCAGCAGATCCTTGGTCGAGGTCTTCCCGACACTGCCGGTCACGCCCACGACACGCTCGGGCAGACGGGAACGAGCCCAGCGCGCCAGCTGCATGAGCGCCTCGGTCGTGTCGGGAACCTCGATCACCGTGCTGCCCTCGGTGGGAGTCACCCGGCCGGGGACCACGAGCGAGGCAGCGGCACCCGACTCGAGCGCAGCACCGACGAAATCGTGACCGTCGCGGTCGGCCACCATCGCCACGAACAGATGGCCCCGACGGACGGTGCGAGAATCGAACGAGGCACCGTCGAGCTCGACGTCGGGGCCGATGACGCGACCACCCGTCGCTGCGGCCACGTCGGATGCCCAGAATCGCACGACCTCGAACAGTACCGTCGGTGAGATGACGGCGGACGACCGCATCCACCTGGTCGTGCTCTTCGGTGGACAATCTGCCGAGCACGACGTGAGCTGTACCACTGCAGCCCACGTGCTGGCCGCCGCCGATCCGTCGCGCTACCGGGTCACGCCCATCGGCATCTCGACCGACGGCGACTGGGCCATCGCCGACTCGGCCGCTCACGCGCTCACCCGTGGCGCCCATCACCTTCCGAGCCGACTCGATCCCGCCGGAACGGTGGTCTCTCCGACCGCGGCGCTGGCCGAGGCCGCCGACACCGGTCAGCGAACGGTGGTCGTGCCGTTGCTGCACGGCCCACTCGGCGAGGACGGCACGATACAGGGCCTGCTCGAACTCGCCGGGCTGCCATATGTGGGCTCGGGGGTGCTGGCCTCGGCACTGTCGATGGACAAGGCGATGGCGAAACGGGTGCTGGCCGACGCCGGGATCCCCCAGGCGCGGTACGTGGCGTTCGCCGACCACCAGCGCTCACCCGGGCTCCCGAACGACCTGGTCGACCGGCTCGGGCTACCGTGCTTCGTGAAGCCGGCCAACATGGGGTCGTCGGTGGGGGTGAGCAAGGTGCACACCGTCGAGCACCTCCGAGACGCCATCGACCACGCGCTCACCTACGACGAATGGGTGGTGGTCGAAGAAGCCGTGAGCGGACGCGAGATCGAGGTGGCGGTGCTCGGGAACACCGAGCCGGAGGCATCGACACCTGGCGAGATCGTGCCCGGCGCCGAGTTCTACAGCTACGAGGACAAGTACGAGACCGACGGCGCCCAGCTTTTGATCCCGGCGCCACTCTCGGCGTCCGACACCGAGCGTGTCCGAGAGTTGGCGCTCGAGGTCTTCGGGCTGCTGCGCTGCGACGGCCTGGCCCGCGTCGACTTCTTCCTCGAGGAGTCCAGCGCCGACGGCGCTGGACGCGGGTTCCTGTGCAACGAGGTCAACACGATGCCGGGCTTCACGCCGATCTCGATGTACCCCAAGCTCTGGCTCCACTCGGGAATGCCGTACCCGGAGCTGATCGACCGCCTGGTCGAACTGGCACTCGAGCGTGCCTCGCGCCGTCGCCGCAACACGCGCCACTGACCGGTCCGATCGACGCGTCGGCTGTGCCATCATTCGACGGTGACCGGGCGGCTCCGACTGATCGTCCGGGTGGCGAACGATCCCGCCCTCCGGAGGATCGAGATCGCGTTCGCCGGCTCCGCCCTGGCGGAGTTCGCGACATGGCTGGCGCTCCTCGTGTACGCGTTCGAACGCGGCGGTGTGCGCGAGACCGGCGTCGTCGCCACCGCCCTGCTGATCTCCGCGGTGATCGCCTCACCGTTCGCGGCGTTCGCCGGCGACCGGTTCCGGCCCGGACGGGCGCTCTCGGCGGGCTATGCCGCGCAGGCGCTCACGGCCACGGTCGTCGCCGTCGCCATGTGGCGCGATGCGCCCGTGGTGGCGTACGGCGCTGCGGTGGGACTCACGATCGCCGTGTCGTTCGGCCGGCCGGTCGTCAACTCGGTGCTTCCCGCCGTGACCAGGGAGCCCGGCGATCTCGTGGCCGCCAACGTGGTCGTGAACCTCATCGCCGACAGCGGACTGTTCCTCGGTCCGCTGACCGCCGCCGGGTTGATGGCGATCGGAGGCCCCGAGCTGGTGCTGGGGGTGTACTCGATCGTCCTCGTGCTCGCCACGCTCGCGACGATCGGCCTCGACGGCACACTCACCCGGCCACCGAGCGAACCGATGGCGCTCCGGACGTTGCGTCGAGAGCTGTTCGCCGGACTGCGCACCCTGATGGACGAACCAGCGGTCCGAGCGCTCGTGGTGCTGCTCTTCGTCGGCGCACTGGCATCCGGGGTCATGGACGTGCTCGTGGTGTCGTTCGCCGATCTCCGACTGGTCGGTGGCGGATCGAGGGCTGGGATCCTGGCCGCCGGATTCGGCCTCGGCGCCGTGATCGGCTCGCTCTCGGCCAGTGCCCTCATGGGCGGGGCCCGCTCGGGAGCGTTCCTGGTCGTGGGTGCTGCGACGATCAGCGTGCCGTTCGCCCTGCTGGCGTCGACCGATCAGTTGGCGATCGCGGTCGTGCTGATCGGCCTGATCGGTGCCGGCCAGAGCATGCTGCTGGTCTCGGGTTCGGTGGCCATCCAACGTCGCACCCCCGGCGACACGCTGGCGCGTGTCTTCGGAGCGGTCGAATCGGCCACGCTGCTCGCGATGGCCGTCGGGGCTGCAGGCAGTGCCCTGCTGCTCGATCGCCTCGTGCTGCGCGACGCGCTCTGGGTGATCGCCGCAGTGCTGGCCCTCACGCTCGGGATGTCGGTCGCATGGCTGATCCATGTGGGCGCCGATGCCGCGCCCCCGCCGGGCGACATCATGCGCCGGCTGGCCGAGGACCGGATCTTCACACTGGTCGACCTCCCGACGCTCGAACGGCTCGCGCACGGTGCCATCCTCACTGAACACTGCAGCGGGGACGCTGTCATCACCGAAGGCGAGATCGGCGACTCCTACCACCTGCTGATGGAGGGCGACGTGGAGGTCACCAAGGCCGGCGACGTGATGCAACGCTTGGGGCCGGGCACCGCGTTCGGTGAGATCGCGCTCCTGCGGGACGTGCCCCGGACCGCGAGCGTCACCTGTCTCACCGACGTGACGCTGGTGTCGATCCGCCGAGAGGACTTCCTCGAGATCGTCACCGGCCATCCGAGACGGCTCGAGGTCGCGACCGATCTGGCCGATGGGTGGGATGCCCGGACCACCTGAGCGGGTACTCCGGGCGGCGAATCGACGGATCAGGGTGCCAACGCGGCGCGAAGGAAGCTCCGCAGCTCGGCGCGGAGGCGCCGCAACCCGGCGGCGTCGGGTGTCCACCCCACCGCGCGGAGTGCCTCGGGCTCGGTGGCGATGCCGGTGACGGTCGCGTAGGCGAGCGCGGCGAGCAACTGCGGGTCGGCACGACGGATCCGGCCCGCGTCCATCTCGGTCGCCAGGTACGAGGTGGCCCGATCGACCAGCGGCTGGACGTGTTCGCGGAGGCGCTCCGCGTGGTCCGACGACAGCCGATTGATCTGACGAACGAGCCCGAGCAGCGCCGGCCGCCTCACCGCAGGACGGAACACGGCGGCCACGACGGCGTCGATCCGGGCGAGCGGTTCATCGGGCGCCACCCGCACGGCGGCATCGATCTCGAGGACCAGCTCGGCCGCCCCGGCGGAGAGCACGGCGTCGATGAGTTCGTCCTTCGAGGCGAACCAGTAGAGGACCGTCTGTTTGCGGACCCCCACGGCTCGGGCGATCTCGTCGAGCGACACCGCGTCGACCCCTCGCGTGCCGAACAGGTCGAGCGCCACGTCGAGGATCCGCTGACGGGTGGGCAGAGCGGCCACGTGCATGTTCTAGCAGGAGTCTCTACCAAGTGGTAGAGAGGATCACCGAAAGCTGCTAGACATGACGACCGTGATCGCCGAATCGCTCGCGGGCGCACGCATCGCCATCACCGGATCGACCGGGTTCGTGGGCACCGCTCTCGTCGAACGACTGCTGCGCAACGTGCCCGACTGCGAACTCGTACTGCTCGTGCGTCCCGGTCGGCGCAGCTCCGCCGCCCAGCGCGCCCGCAAGGAGATCTTCCGCAACGACGCCTTCGACCGGCTGCGCGAACAGCTCGGCGACGATTTCGATGCGGAGATGGACCGCCGCGTCACCGCCGTGGCCGGCGACGTGAGCACCGACGGGCTGGGGCTCGTGGGCGACGACCGCGACACCTTCACATCGTGCGACGTGATCATCCACTCGGCGGCCGCCGTGTCGTTCGACTCGCCACTCGACATGGCCGTGGAGATCAACCTGCTCGGCCCCACCCGCATCGCCGCGCTGTGCAACGAGGTGGGCGTCACCCCGCACCTCGTGGCCGTGTCGACCTGCTACGTGGCCGGCAACCGTCGGGGCAACGCCCCCGAGGAGTTGGTGAGCGAGGGCCCGTTCGACATGGGCCTCAACTGGCGCACCGAGGTGGCGGCAGCCCGACGGCTCAAGGGCGACAGCGAAGCGCTCAGCCGCGAGCCCCATCAGCTCCGGCAGTTCCGCAAGGAAGCACGCGCCGAGCTCGGCGCCGCCGGAGCGCCGGCGCTGGCCGCCAAGACCGAACAGCTCCGCGAGCGCTGGGTCAAGGATCGACTGGTCGAGGCCGGACGCGCCCGCGCCGCCAGTCTCGGCTGGCCCGACGCGTACGCGTACACCAAAGCGCTCGGCGAGCAGGCGCTCACCGAGACCAAGGGCGATGTACCGGTCAGCATCGTGCGGCCGTCCATCATCGAATCCGCCTGGGCCGAGCCCAAGCCCGGCTGGATCCGCGGGTTCCGGATGGCCGAGCCCGTCATCATCTCCTACGCCCGTGGTCTGCTGAAGGAGTTCCCCGGCGTGCCGGAGGGCACCGTCGACGTGATCCCCGTCGACATGGTGGTGGCCGCCATCATCGCCGTGGCCGCCGCGGGGCCCGAGCGGGCGCCGCGCATCACCCAGGTCGCGTCGGGCGGCATCAACCCGCTCAAGTACCGACTGCTGGTCGACAACGTGAGCGGGTGGTTCACCCGGAACCCGATCTACGACAGCGAGGGCCAGCCCATCGTGGTGCCCGAGTGGACGTTCCCCGGTCGTGGCCGGGTGCAGGCCCAGCTGACCAGGGCCAAGAACGTGCTGAACCGCACCGACAAGGTGCTGCAGGCACTCCCCCTGCGCGGCAAGCAGGCCGAGTTCACCGCCACCCTCGAGACCAAGCGCATGGAGGTCGAGCGGGCACTCGAGTACGTCGAGCTGTACGGCCTGTACACCGAGTGCGAGGCGATCTACCAGGTCGATCACCTCATCGAGCTGTGGGACTCGCTCGACGCCCACGACCAGCAGACCTTTCTGTTCGATCCCCGTGCGGTCGACTGGCCCACCTACGTCACCACCATCCACCTCCCCTCGGTGGTCGAGCACGCACGCGTCAAGACCACCCCGGGCAAGAGCGGCGGCACCGACCGCATGACACGGATGCGCAAGCAGGTGCTCGACCCGAAGCGGCACGTGGCGGCGTTCGACCTCGAGAACACCCTGATCGCGTCGAACGTGGTCGAGAGCTACTCGTGGCTCGCCACCCGTCGCCTCGACACCCCCGAGCGCATCCGGTACGCGGTGCGTGCACTCGTGGAGGCACCCGGGCTGCTCAAACTCGACCGCAGCGATCGCACCGACTTCCTGCGCCATTTCTACCGCCGGTACGAAGACGCCCCGGTCGAGCAGATCGCCGAGGACGCCCAGGAGCTCTTCACCCAGCTCGTCATCACCAAGAGCTTCCCGGCGGGGATGCGGCGGGTGCGTGAGCACAAGGCACTCGGGCACCGCACGGTGCTCATCACCGGAGCCCTCGACTTCGCCGTGTCCGGGCTCGCGCCACTGTTCGACGAGATCGTGGCAGCCGAGATGAGCGTGCGCCCCGACGGCACCTACTCCGGCGAGATGGTGTCCGTGCCGCCCACCGGCGAGGCGCGCGCCCAGATCCTGTCCGACTACTGCGACGCCGAGGGGCTGCGCCTCGACGAGTGTGTGGCCTACGCCGACTCGTCGTCGGACCTCCCACTGTTCGAGGCGGTGGGCTTCCCGGTGGCGGTCAACCCCGAGACCCGCCTCGCCGCCATCGCCCGCAAGCGCGGCTGGTTGGTCGAGCACTGGACGAAGGCCGAGGGCGGTCCACGTCCGCTCCTGCCGATCGGCCCGATGATGGTCGAGCGCGAGCGCCGGCGGGTGTTCCGATGAACCGCATCGTCACTGCCCATCACGTCTTGGTCAGAGAATCGACCGCACGTCGCGCCAGACGTCTGACCAAGGCGCCGGCGGCGCTGACCGACACCGGCGGTGAACTCCGATGAAGGCGCTCCAGATCCGTCGCAGCGCGGCCCGGCTCGGCATCGCCCGGGTGGCGTCGGCGCTCAATCCGGCCACGGCGGCCAAATGGGGGCCGCTGGAGTACCGCACCGTGGACGAGCCCGAGCTGCCCGGCGAGAGCTGGCACCGGGTGCACACGCGGCTGGCGGGCATCTGCGGCTCCGACCTGTCGCTGGTCGAGGGCCATGCCTCCACCTACTTCGAGGACTGGGTGAGCTTCCCGTTCGTGCCGGGCCACGAGGTGGTCGGAACGCTCGACGACGGCACCCGCGTGGTGCTCGAGCCGGTGCTCGGCCACGAGGCCCGCGGATTCGCTCCCCCGTTCGACGGCGCGGCGCCCGGTGACGGCGACGACTACGCCCATCTCGCCACCGGCCATCTCGAACCCGGCATCCAGACCGGGTTCTGCTGCTCCACCGGCGGCGGTTGGGCACCCTCGTTCGTGGCCCACGACAGCCAACTCCACCGCATCGCCGACGACGTGCCCGACGAGCGGGCCGTGCTGGTCGAGCCGATCGCCGGCGGCATCCACGCCGCGTTGCTCACCTGGCCCACGATCGAGCGCAACCTGGCCGACGGCGAACGTCCGGTGGTGGCCGTGCTGGGCGCCGGCACGATGGGCCTCGCTGCCGTGGCGGGTCTCCGCCGCTACCTCCCCGACGTGCACATCATCGTCGGAGCCCGCTACCGCCACCAGCAGGAGTACGCGAGGGCGTTCGGCGCCGACGCCGCGGTGGCACCCGACGAACTGCCCCGGGCCGTGCGCCGGGTGGTCGGTTGCCATGTGGTGGGCGACCACCTCAGCTCGGGCGCCCACGCCACCATCGACGCGGTCGGCACCAGCTCGACCGTGGCCGCCTGCATGCGCATCACCAGACCCCGTGGCCGCGTCGTGCTGCTCGGCATGCCCGCCGACGTCACGCTCGACCTCACCGGCCTGTGGCACCGTGAGACCGAGTTGAAGGGTGCGTACACCTACGGCACCGAGACGCTGCCCGACGGCACACGGGCCCGCACGTTCCAGCTCGCCCTCGACACCGCCGCCGCCATCGGCGCCGAACGCCTGCTGTCGGCCACCTATCGCTTGACCGACCACGTCGACGCCGTGGCGCACGCCGCCAGCGCCGGACGCCGGGGCGCCGTCAAGATCGCCTTCGACCTGCGAGAGGACTCGTAGCCATGCCCCGTCCCGGATTCGTCCTCGATGTCGATCGGTCCACACCGCCCACCCTGTTCTGGCGGGGCGAGCGTTTCAGCCTCGAGCGGCTGCCCGCCGACCGCAGCCGCATCATCTACCCACCCGAGCCCCTCGCGCCCCTCGAGAACCTCGACGGTGCGATCCGGCACGCGCTGCTGAACCCACACGACTCCGATCCACTGCCAGCGTTGCTGTTCCCCGGCATGAGACTCACGATCGCGTTCGACGACGTGAGCCTGTCGCTGCCCAAGATGCGCCGTCCCGATTCGCGCCAGCGGATGATCGAGGCGGTGCTCGACCTGGCCGCCGAGGCCGGCGTGGACGACGTGCACATCATCGCCGCGCTCGGCCTGCACCGTCGGATGCACGAGTACGAGCTCCGCCACGTGCTCGGCGACCGCGTCTACGACGCGTTCCACCCCCGAGGGATGCTGTACCAGCACGACGCCGAGGATCCCGACAACCTCGCGGTGGTCGGCACCACCCCGCACGGTGAGGTGCTCGAGATCAACAAGCGGGCCGCCGAGAGCGACCTCGTGGTGTACCTCAACGTGAACCAGTCGGCAATGGACGGCGGCTGGAAGTCGATCACCACCGGCCTCGCGTCGTACCGCTGCCTGAGCCACCACCACAACCCCGAGACCCTGCAGAACACCCGCAGCCTCGTCGACCGGCACAAGAGCGACCTCCACAAGAGCGTGTGGCGGATGGGTGAGGTGTTGAAGGCCGACGGGCCGAAGATCTTCCAGATCGAGACCACGCTCAACACCGACACGTTCCCGACGCCGTTCGACTTCCTCTCCAAGCGCGAATGGGAGTGGAACGCGAAGGATCGCGCCACCTATCTCGCCACGGCCAAGGCGCTCGACCGCACGCCCACCCGCATGGCCCGCAAGATCTTCCACGGCATCGAGGCGCCGTACCGCACCACCAGCGTGCAGGCGGGCGACACCGACGCCGTCCACGAGATCACCCTGCAGCACGTGTTCGACCAACAGGTGGTGGAGGTGGAGGGTCAGACCGACATCTTGACGATGGGCATCCCCTTCATCAGTCCGTACAACCCCGAGTCGATCATGAACCCGATCCTGGTGATGTGCATGGGCCTCGGCTACCTGTTCAACATGTACCGCAACAAGCCGCTGGTGCGCGAGGGCGGCGTGGTGATCATGACGCATCCCACGTACCGCGACTTCCACCCGGTGCACCACCCGAGCTACATCGACTTCTTCGACGAGGTGCTGGCCGACACCAACGACCCCGCCGTGATGTCGAGCAAGTGGGAGCAGCGCTACGCCGAGGACGAGTGGTACCGCCATCTCTACCGCACCGGCAACGCCTACCACGGAGTGCACCCGTTCTATGCCTGGTACTGGGGTGCCCACGGCCAGCAGCACGCCGGCAAGGTCATCATCGTGGGCGGCGACCCGGCCACGGTGCGCCGGCTCGGCTTCACCCCGGCGTCCACCATGGACGATGCGTTCGAGCTCGCCACCGACACCGTCGGCCGATCACCGTCCATCACCCATCTCCACGTCCCGGCCATGCTCGTGGCCGACGTCAAGTAGGTCGGCGTCGTGGGCAAGCAGTCCGTCAGCGGCTCCAAGCGGGTGTGGTTGCACCGCGCCCAGCGGGCTGCCGGCGGCGTGGAGGGGGTGGTCCGAACGGCGGCATCACCACTGCGGTCGTACGGGTTCCCGTACCGCTCCCCCACCGTCCCCCGGGGTGTCGAGGTTCCCGCCGACGCGCCCTCGCTGGGTGCCGACTACGACACCGACTGGGCCCGATCACCCGTGGCACGGGCCACACGTGGCGTCATCATCGAAGGTCCCATCCGGCTGGCCGCCCGTCTGATCACCGATCCGGAGATCCTCGGCTACGACCGCCTCACCGATCTGACCGCACTCGACGATCCGCCGCCGGTCATCTTCGCCCCCAACCACCACAGCCATCTCGACACCGGCCTGATGCTCCGGGCCGTCCCACCCGAGTGGCGCCACGACCTGGTGATCGCCGCCGCCGCCGACTACTTCTTCGACAAGCGGTGGAAGGCTGCCGTCTCGGCGCTCGCGCTCAATGCGATCCCGATCGACCGCGACGTGACCGGGCGCCGCGCCGCCGATCTGATCCGATCGCTGATGGCCGAGGGCCACAGCCTCGTGATCTACCCCGAGGGCGGGCGATCGCCCGACGGCTGGGGCCAGTCGTTCAAGGGCGGCGCCGCCTACCTCTCCGCCCGCACCGGAGCACCCGTGATCCCGGTGTTCATCGACGGCACCGGCTCGATCTTCGGTAAGGGCATGAAGCGCCCGAAGCCCGGACGCTCCCGGGTGGTGTTCGGTCATCCGATGTGGCTCGACGACGGCGAGAACACACGCCGCTTCAACACCCGGATCGAGGCGGCGGTCAGCGCCCTCGGCGACGAGACGCTCACCGACGCGTGGTCGGCCCGCCAGCGTGCCGCCCGAGGTGAGAGTCCGCCGCTCGGTGGCCCCACCTACAACGGCTGGCGCCGCCAGTGGGAGCTGTCGGAGCACCGCAAGCGGGGTGTGGCCGGCCTCCGACGCCGTCAGAAGCGTCGCTGGCCCGACCTCGGCGGCCGCTGACCCAGCCGGTTCCGGCTCTGGGCTGCAGGCGGCGTCACCGGCGACCTGGGCTGCAGCCCAGAACCGCGAGATCGTTCAGTCGTCGCAGGGGATGCGCAGCTCCTGGCCCGGGATGAACTGGGTCATGGCCGGGTTGTTCGCGTTCGCGTTCTGCAACTGTTCGAGCGTGATGTCGTACTGGGCGGCGACGCGGTTCGGGAAGTCTCCCGCGACGATCACGTGGGTGCCGGGCACGCACTCGCCGTCGGCGCCGGCCAGGGTGGTCTCGGGAACCGCACCGGGAGTCGTGGCGTCGTCAGCGGGAGTCGAGGCGTCGTCGGCGGGAGCCGACGGGGCCGCGCTGGTCGAACCGGGGATCAGGGCACCCGGCGGGATGCCGATCACGTCACCCGGGAAGATCGCCTGGTTGATGCCGTTGGGCCACTCGTTGAAGTTCGCCAACTCCTCCATCGTGATGCCGAACCGGCTCGCGATCACCGACACGGCGTCACCAGCCTGCACCGTGTACTCCTGGGGTCGGGTCGATCGGCCCTCCTCGTCGGTCTCCGGGCCCTCGTCGGGCGACAGGGTGGTCGTGGTGGTGACGGGTGGGCGAACCACGTAACTCGACGGCTGGATCGAGTTCAGAGTGGTGCGTGCGCCGGTCTCCTCCGCACCGCAGCCCGCGAACAAGATGGCCGGGCCGAGCCCGAACCCGATCAGCCCGAGGGCGCGAATGGCACGTGAACGCATGGCGCACAGCGTACGACGCCTGCGAGGCGCGGACGTGTCACCCACGTCACGGGAACCGCCACGGGCCGACGGACGTCGTCGCCGACCGATCCGGGCCACTCACATCAGTGGTCGGTCGGTGGGTTTGACCGGCACCGGCAGCCGGGTCTCGCCCATCAGGTATTCGTCGACACCGGCAGCGCACGCGCGGCCCTCGGCGATGGCCCACACGATGAGGCTCTGACCCCGCCCCATGTCGCCGGCCACGAACACCCCCGGCACGCTCGACATGTACTGCTGATCGCGAGCCACGTTGCCACGCTGATCGAGCTCGACGCCGAGCTGATCGAGCCAGGAGCCCTTGTCCGGACCGACGAAGCCCATCGCCAGGAAGACCAGGTCGGCAGGAAGTTCGACGTCGGTGCCCTCGACCCTCTGGAACTTCCCGTCGACCATCTCGACCTCGTGGAGCCGGAGCGCGGCCACGTTGCCGTTCCCGTCGTCGAGGAACCGTTCGGTGTTCACGCTGTACAGACGCTCGCCGCCCTCCTCGTGGGCCGACGACACGCGGTACACCATGTTCCACTGCGGCCACGGGTTGGTGGGAGCACGACTGTCGGGCGGCCGCGGCATGATCTCGAGTTGGGTGACCGACGCCGCACCCTGACGGTGCGCGGTGCCCAGGCAGTCGGCACCGGTGTCGCCGCCACCGATGATCACGACGTGTTTCCCGTTCGCATCGATCGGCGACGCCTCGATGTCGCCCTGCTGCACGCGGTTCGCGTACGGCAGGTACTCCATCGCCTGGTGGATGCCCTCGAGCTCGCGCCCGGGGATCGGCAGGTCGCGCCACGCCGTGGCTCCGCAGGCCAGCACGATGGCGTCGTTCGCTGCCAGCAACACCTCGATGTCGATGTTGTCACCCACCACGGCGTTGGTGCGGAACTCGGTGCCCTCGGCCTGCATCTGCTCGAGTCGCCGGTCGATGTGACGCTTCTCCATCTTGAACTCGGGGATGCCGTAACGCAGCAGGCCGCCGATGCGGTCGTCGCGCTCGAGCACCACGACGTCGTGACCCCCGCGCGTCAGCTGTTGGGCCACCGCGAGACCCGCCGGACCGGAACCGACCACGGCGACGCGCTTGCCGGTCTTCACCGTCGGGATCTCGGGGGTGACCCACCCTTCGTCCCACGCCCGGTCGATGATCTCGACCTCGACCTGCTTGATCGAGACCGGGTCCTCGTTGATGCCGAGCACGCACGCAGCCTCACACGGCGCCGGGCACAACCGGCCCGTGAACTCGGGGAAGTTGTTCGTGGCGTGCAGGCGGTCGATCGCGTCGCGCCAGTGGTCTCGGTAGACGAGATCGTTCCAGTCGGGGATGAGGTTGCCGAGCGGACATCCGTTGTTGCAGAACGGGATCCCACAGTCCATGCACCGCCCGGCCTGGAGCTTCAGCTTGTCCTCGGGGAAGTCCTCGTAGACCTCCTTCCAGTCGCGCAGGCGCACCGGCACGGGACGGCGCGACGGGAGCTCGCGCTCCCACTTCATGAACCCGGTTGCCTCACCCACGCGCCGCCTCCATGACCTTGTCGACCGTCTGCTGCTCGTCGAGGCCGGCGGCCTCCGATTCCTTCATGACCGTGAGCACCCGCTTGTAGTCGATCGGCATGACCTTGCGGAACCGACTGATCTCGACGTTCCATGCGGTCAGCAGCCGAGCCGCGACCGCCGAACCCGTGAGCTCGCGGTGACGGGCGACGGTGTCGCCGAGGAACGCCTGATCGTCGGCGTCGATCGGTTCGAGGCGAACCATGTCGAGGTTCACCCGCTCGTCGAACGATCCATCGCGGTCGTAGACGTAGGCGATTCCACCCGACATCCCCGCACCGAAGTTGCGTCCCGTCTCACCGAGCACGATCACGCGGCCACCGGTCATGTACTCGCAGCCGTGGTCACCCACGCCCTCGACCACGGCCAGCGCTCCGGAGTTGCGGACGCAGAACCGCTCGCCCACCACGCCACGCAGGAACAGCTCGCCGCTGGTGGCGCCGTAGGCGATCACGTTGCCGGCGATGATCTGCTCCTCGGCCACGAACGGTGCCGCCGGGTCGGGTTGCACGATGATGCGGCCCCCCGACAGCCCCTTGCCCACGTAGTCGTTGGCATCGCCGATCAGCCGCATGGTCACGCCGGCGGGGACGAAGGCCCCGAAGCTCTGACCGGCCGACCCGGTGAACGTGATGTCGATGGTGTCGTCGGGCAGGCCGGCGCCTCTCCACTTCTTGGTGATCTCGTGGCCGAGCAACGTGCCGACGGTGCGGTTCACGTTGCGGATCGGCACGGCGATCGTCACCGGGTGACCATCGAGGATGGCCGGTTGCGACTGGCGGATCAGCTCCTGGTCGAGGGCCTCGTCCAGACCGTGGTCCTGGGGCACCGACTGGATCATCGTCTGCCCGTAGGGGTTCTGGGGGACAGCGAGGATCGGGCTGATGTCGAGTCCGTGAGCCTTCCAGTGATCGACCGCGGGCTGCACGTCGAGCGCCTCCACGTGACCGATCATCTCGGCCATCGTGCGGAAGCCGAGCCGGGCCATCAACTCGCGCACCTCCTCGGCGATGAACTCGAAGAAGTTCACGACGAACTCGGGGGTACCGGTGAACTTCTTGCGGAGCTCGGGGTTCTGGGTGGCGATGCCCACCGGGCAGGTGTCGAGATGGCAGACGCGCATCATCACGCACCCCGACACCACGAGCGGCGCAGTGGCGAAGCCGTACTCCTCGGCGCCCAGCAACGCAGCGATCACCACGTCACGACCGGTCTTCATCTGACCGTCGGTCTGCACCACGATGCGGTCGCGCAGCCCGTTGAGCAACAGCGTCTGTTGGGTCTCGGCCAGGCCGAGCTCCCACGGACCACCCGCATGCTTCAACGAGGTGAGCGGGCTGGCACCGGTGCCGCCGTCGTGCCCGGAGATCAGCACCACATCGGCCTTGGCCTTGCTGACGCCGGCGGCCACGGTCCCCACACCCATCTCGGCCACCAGCTTCACGTGCACGCGGGCCGAGGGGTTGGCGTTCTTGAGGTCGTGGATCAGCTGCTTCAGATCCTCGATCGAGTAGATGTCGTGATGGGGCGGCGGGCTGATGAGCCCCACACCCGGCGTGGAGTACCGCGTCTTGGCGATCCACGGGTACACCTTGCCGCCGGGCAGCTGGCCACCCTCACCGGGCTTCGCGCCCTGGGCCATCTTGATCTGGATGTCGTCGGAGTTCGTGAGGTACTCCGAGGTGACCCCGAAACGTCCCGAGGCCACCTGCTTGATGGCCGACCGACGGGTGGGGTCGTACAGCCGGTCGGCGTCCTCGCCGCCCTCGCCGGTGTTCGACTTGGCGCCGATCTGGTTCATCGCGATCGCCAACGTCTCGTGCGCCTCGGCCGAGATCGACCCGTACGACATCGCTCCCGTGGAGAAACGCTTGACGATCTCGGTGATGGGCTCGACCTCGTCGATCGGCACGGGCTCGCGCTCACCCTCGCGGAACTTGAACAGGCCGCGCAGCGTCGTGAGCACCTCGGACTGGTCGTCCACCTTCGAGGTGTACTCCTTGAAGATGTCGTAGCGCTTCGCACGCGTGGCGTGCTGCAGCTTGAACACCGTCTCGGGGTTGAACAGGTGGTGCTCGCCCTCGCGGCGCCACTGGTACTCGCCGCCGGGCTCGAGCTTGCGGTGGGCGCGCTCCTCGGGGCGGGTGGGGTGGGCGATCGAGTGACGCATCTCGACAGCCCGGGCGACCACCCGGAGATCGATGCCACCGAGCCGGCTGACGGTGCCGGTGAAGTAGCGCTCGACGAACTCCTCGCCGAGGCCGATCGCCTCGAAGATCTGGGCGCCGGTGTAGGAGGCGACCGTTGACACGCCCATCTTCGACATGACCTTGAGCACACCCTTGCCGCAGGCCTTGATGTAGGTGCGGACGGCCTGCTTGGGGTCGAGGCCGCCGAGTCCGTGGAGACCCTTGCCGTCGTCGGCGGCGATCAGGTCCTCGATCGACTCGAACGCGAGGTACGGGTTGATGGCGCCGGCGCCGTAGCCGACCAGCAGCGCCATGTGGTGCACCTCGCGGGCGTCGCCGCACTCGACCACGAGCCCGACCATCGTGCGCTGCTTGGTGCGGACGAGATGATGGTGCACCGCAGAGGTGAGCAGCAACGACGGGATCGGCGCCTCGACCTCGTCGCAGTTGCGGTCCGACAGCACGATCACGCGTGCGCCGTTGTCGATGGCCTCGGACACCTCGACGAAGATCTCGTCGAGCCGACGCTCGAGGCCGGCACCACCACCGTCGACCCGGAACAGTCCCGTGACCACGTGCGCGGCGAGGCCGGGACGGGCGCCGTCGTCGTTCGCGTGGATGATCTTCGCGAGTTCGTCGTTGTCGATGATCGGGAAGGGCAGCGCCAGCTGACGGCAACTCTCGGGTCCGGGCTGGAGGACGTTGGCCTCGGGCCCGATCGTGGAGGCGACCGCCGTGACGACCTCCTCGCGGATCGCGTCGAGGGGCGGGTTCGTCACCTGGGCGAACAGCTGCTGGAAGTAGTCGAACAGCAGACGGGGCCGCAGCGAGAGCACGGCGGTCGGGGTGTCGGTACCCATCGACCCGATCGGCTCGATGCCCTTGGAGGCCATCGGGGCGATGATGAGCCGAAGCTCTTCGTGGGTGTAGCCGAACATCTGCTGGCGGCGCAGCACACTGTCGCGACTGAAGACCACGTGCGGACGTTCGGTCAGGTCGCTCAGCTCGACCAGCCCCTGTTCGAGCCACTGCTCGTAGGGGTGCTCGGCGGCGAGCGCCGACTTGATCTCCTCGTCGTCGACGATGCGACCCTGCGACGTGTCGATCAGGAACATCTTGCCGGGCTGCAACCGGCCCTTGGTGACCACCTTCGACGGATCGATGTCGATCACTCCGACCTCCGACGCCATCACGACCAGATCGTCGTCGGTCACCCAGTATCGGCTCGGGCGCAGACCGTTGCGGTCGAGCACGGCACCGATCACGGTGCCGTCGGTGAACGTGACGCTGGCCGGGCCGTCCCACGGCTCCATCAGGCTGGCGTGGAACCGGTAGAACGCCCGACGGGCGGGGTCCATCTCGGTGTTGTTCTCCCACGCCTCGGGGATCATCATCAGAACCGCGTGGTGCAGCGGACGGCCGCCGAGGTGGAGCAGCTCGAGCACCTCGTCGAAGCGAGCCGTGTCGGACGCACCGGGGGTGCAGATCGGGAACGCCCGCTCGAGGCCGGGGAGGTGCGGACTGGCGGCCATCGCCTCACGGGCCCGCATCCAGTTCTGGTTGCCCTGCACGGTGTTGATCTCACCGTTGTGCGCCACGTACCGGTACGGGTGGGCCAGCGGCCACGACGGGAACGTGTTGGTCGAGAACCGCGAGTGCACGAGCAGCAGCGCGCTCTCGACACGCTGATCGGTCAGATCGGTGAAGAACTGGCTCAGCTGCGGCGTGGTGAGCATGCCCTTGTAGACGATGGTGCGCGCCGACAGCGATGCGAAGTAGGTCTGCAGTTCGGCGTCGAGTTCGTGCTCGGACCGCTTACGGGCCACGAACGTGCGACGGTCGAGCTCGATGTCGGCGCTGCCGTCGGCGGCCGCCACGAACAGCTGCTTGAACGTGGGCATCGCGGCTCGGGAGGTCGCGCCGAGGCAACCGGGATCGACGGGCACGTCGCGCCAGCCGAGCACGGTGAGGCCCTCGTCCACCATGATGCCGGCGATGGCGTCCTGCGCCTTCTCGCAGGCGACCGGGTCGGCCGGCAGGAACGCAGCGCCCACGGCGTAGGCACCCTCGGCCGGGAGCTCGAAGTCGACCACGGCCCGGAAGAACGCATCGGGCACCTGGATCAGGATGCCCGCGCCGTCGCCGGTGTCGGGCTCGGCACCGGTGGCGCCGCGGTGTTCGAGGTTGGTGAGGGCACGCAGGCCGGTGGCCACCAGTTCGTTCGAGCGGACACCCTTCATGTGCGCGACGAAGGACACGCCGCAGGAGTCGTGTTCGAACCGCGGATCGTAGAGACCCGAAGGGCCAGGCATGGTCTGCATCGTGTGATGAACTCCACGGAGTCGGTGAGGGTCGAGGTGGAGTCGGGGACGACGCTGGCCCAGACGGTTTCTCCATGTTACGGGATGGTGCGAGGCGGGGCGCAAACGTTCCCCGAGGAATCCGGAACTCCCCGCACCTGTCACACGTCCGTCATCTGAACCACCGCCGCCAGCGAACCGACTTCAGCGACCCACCCGCACGGCCCCATCCGACTCTGTGTCGATCCGGGCCGAGTTTCGCAGCCCCAGCCGACTCTGTGTCGATCTCGACCGGCTCGAGGTCAGTCCTGGTAGACGGGCTCGCGCTTCTCGAAGCCGGCCATCACGGCCTCGACCTGGTTCGGGCTGCCGACCTGGGCGCCGATCACGCGACGCTCCTCGGCGAACTGCTCGGCGGCGCCGTCGGCGAACACCCGGTTGAACAGCTCCTTCGCCCCGCGGATGGCGCCGGGGCTCCGAGCGGCGATCTCATGGGCGAGCGCCATGGCGTCGTCGTACGGCGTCTCGCTGAGCCTGGTGACGAGGCCGAGTTCGGCCGCCTCGCGACCGTCGAAGATCCGGGCGGTGAACGTGAGTTCCTTGGCGACGTCGGGACGCACCAGCTTCGACAGCACGTGGGTGCCCGTCATGTCGGGCACGAGACCCCAGTGCACCTCGCGCACCGACATCTTCGTGTCGGGGTGCACGATGCGGATGTCGGCGCCGAGCGCGATCTGGATGCCGCCGCCGAGCGCGTGGCCGTGCACGGCGGCGATCACCGGCACCGGCACCTCCTGCCACACCCACGCCACCTGCTGGCCGAGGTGGGTGATGCGCCCCTCCTCGATCGCACCAGGGTTCCCCTGCCGCTCGCTCTCCGGCCGCTCCCCACCTGCCATCGACTCGAACGTCGAGAAGTCGAGGCCGGCGCAGAACGAAGGACCGTCGCCGTGGATCACCACGGCGCGCACACCGGGCTCGGTCTTCAGGCGCTCGCCCGCCTCGGCAATGGCGAGGAACATGTCGCCGTCGAGCGCGTTGCGCTTGTCGGCACGGTTGAACGTGACGTCGGCGACGCCGTCGGCGATGGAGATGAGCACACGGTCGGACATGACCGAAAGTGTGTCAGGTCACCCGACCGGCATCGTCACCGGCGCCATACGGGCGTCGAGCACGCAGCGTGTAGCTGTGCGGGATGCGTTCGGGCCGGTCGATGAGCCGGAACTCGCCGCCGGGCAGTTCCTCCATCTGGTCGCCGAGCGTCGCTCATGTCCACAGTGTGGCCATCTCGCATCTGCCCCTCGGCCGGGGTTCTGCAACACTGCGGCCATGAAGCTCAACCTGTCGGCCGACGAGGTCCTCACCACCACCCGATCGGTGCGTAAGCGCCTCGACTTCGACACGCCGGTCGACCGAGCGGTGATCGAGGAGTGTCTCGAGATCGCGCTCCAGGCCCCGACCGGCTCGAACACACAGGGGTGGCACTGGGTGTTCGTCGAGGATGCCGTCAAGAAGAAGGCGATCGCCGACATCTACCGCACCAACTTCGAGGTCTACGCCAACGCCCCTCGTCGCGAGTTCGGCGAGGGCGACATCCGCGAAGCGCGCATGGACGCGGTCCGCGACTCTGCCACGTACCTGAGCGACAACTTCGAGAAGGCCCCCGTCCTCATGATCCCGTGCATCGAGGGTCGTCTCGACAATCTCCCGTCGTTCGCCACGGCCTCGGTGTGGGGCTCGCTCCTCCCGGCAGTGTGGAGCTTCATGTTGGCGTTGCGCGAGCGGGGCATGGGCTCGGCGTGGACCACGATCCACCTGATGAACGGCGGCGAGGAGCAGGCCGCCGAGTTGCTCGGCATCCCCTACGACAAGGTCTCCCAGGGCGGCCTGTTCCCGATCGCGTACACCCTCGGCACCGAGTTCAAGCTCGCCAAGCGCCTCCCCGCCGCCGAGGTCATGCACTGGGACTCCTGGTGACCGGATGACCTGATCCACAACCGAACCGTCCGCGGCGAACCGGCAGAACCGGGCGATCGTCACAGACAGTTCGTCGAGGTTTGGTCACGGATCAGGATTTGGTCAGGAAGGACTCGTCACGGTCGGTGAACAACAGGTCGAGTTCGTCGCGCAGCGTGGGATGGTCGCTCAGCTCCGGGTCGGCGTCGACGATCTCGAACGCGGCGTCACGCGCCAGCTTCACCAGCTCACGGTCGCGCCGCAGCGACGCCAGCTTGAGGTCGCTGCGGCCCTTCTGCGAACTCGACATGAGCGTGCCCTCGCCCCGGAGGTCGAGATCGACCTCGGCCAGCTCGAAGCCGTCGGTGGATGCCACCAGCGCGGCCACCCGGGGGTTCTGACCCGACGAGTCGACCTCCAGCACTTCACTCTGTGGACGGGTGACCAGCCAGCACCGCGACGCGTGGGCGCCACGACCGACCCGACCTCGCAGCTGGTGCAGCTGGGCGATGCCGAAGCGGTCGGCGTCGAGGATCACCATGATCGTTGCGTTGGGGACGTCCACCCCCACCTCGATCACCGTGGTGGCCACGAGCACGTCGAGCCCACCGGCGCGGAACAGGTCCATCGTCAGCTGCTTCTCGGCCGGGCCGAGTCGACCGTGCAGCAGGCCGAGCCGCAGACCAGCCAACTCACCCTCGGCGAGCCGGGTGAACGTCTCCTCGGCCGACGCCACCTCGAGCTTCTCGCTCTCGTCGATCAGTGGGCAGACCACATAGGCCTGCCGGCCATCGGCCACCTCCGCCCTGACGTCGTCCCACACCTCGGCTTCCCCCGCGACACCCACCGCAGCCCGGGTCACGATCGGCGTCCGCCCGGGTGGGAGCTCGTCGAGCACGCTCACGTCGAGATCGCCGTACACGGTCATGGCCGCCGTGCGGGGGATGGGCGTGGCGGTCATGACGAGCAGGTCGGGCACTGCGCCCGAGGACTTGTCACGCAGCGCGGCGCGCTGCTCGACGCCGAAGCGGTGCTGCTCGTCCACCACGACCGCTCCGAGGCTCCGGAACGCGACGCCCTCCTGGATGAGTGCATGGGTACCGATCACGATGTCGACGGTGCCGTCGGCCATGCCGGCCAGCACGTCTCGACGATCGGCCCCCGACACCCGGTTCGTGAGCAGCTCGACACGGAGAGGACGATCACCGAAGAGGTTGTCGGGATCGGGCACCATGAGCCCGTCGAGGAGCTGACGAACCCCCGTGGCGTGCTGCTCGGCCAACACCTCCGTGGGCGCCATCAGCGCGCCCTGATGACCGCCCTGCACCGCCACCAGCAGCGTCGACACCGCCACCACTGTCTTGCCGGAACCCACATCGCCCTGCAGGAGCCGGTGCATCGGGTGCGGAGCCGCGAGATCGGCCTCGATCTCGGCGACGGCCCGGCGCTGCGCGCCGGTGAGCGGGAACGACAGCGACTCGTGGAACCGTCGCACGAACTCTCCGTCGAGCACGTGCGACACACCGCGGGCATCGCGCTCGAGCACCCGCTTGCGCAACACCAACAGCAACTGGACCCGGAGCAGCTCGTCGAACGCCAACCGACGGCGAGCGCTCTCCTTGTCGTGCATCGTCTCGGGGAGATGGATCGAGCGGAGCGCAGCGGCCCGCTCGACCAGCCCGAGGCGGCGCAGCACGGCGACCGGGACCGGGTCGGCGATGCCGCGCTCCGCGCACCGACGCAGCGCCTCCTCGACGAACGCGGCGAGTTCCCAGGTGGCCAGCTGCACCTTCTCGCTCTGTGGGTAGATCGGCACGATCCGACCGGTGCGGTCACCGATCAGGTCGACCACCGGATTGGCCATCTGCAGACCGCCCCGGTACGCCGAGGCCTTCCCGTACAGCGCCACCTGCAACCCCTGGCGCAGCTGCTTCTCACGCCACGGCTGGTTGAAGAACACGACCTCCATCCGCCCGGAGCCGTCGCCCACCTGGGCGGTCACCATCGTGCGACGGTTCCTGGTGGTGCGCTTCTGCACCGAGCGGACGGTCACCAGCACCAGCGCGTCGCGGTCGATCTCGAGATCGGCGATCCGCGCCTCGCTCGTCCGGTCGACCCACCGGCGGGGATAGGTGGTGACCAGGTCGAGCACCGACTCGATCCCGAACGACGACAGCGCGCTGCGCTTCCGCTCCCCCACGCCCTTCAGGCGACCGACATCGATGCCGTCGAGTTCACGGAAGGTGATCTCCCCCGTCATTCGACGCCGAACAGGTACGGGTACAGCGGCTGGCCGCCCTCGTGCACCTCGACCTCGACATCACCGTGTCGATCGGCCAGCCATGCCAGGAGCGACGCGGTGACGTCGGGATCGGCGTCGGAGCCGGTCACGATGGTGAGCAGCTCGCGATCTGCACCGAGCAGGTGATCGAGCAGGGCGGTCGTGGCCGGCACCAGCGCCGCATCGACCGCCACGATGCCGTCGCCGGCCACCAGGCCCATCCAGTCACCCTTCCCCACCGGACCTGCAGCACTCGCGCTCGCACGCACCGCCCGTGTGACCTCGCCCGTGGCCACCGTCGAGATGCTGGCGCTCATCTGCTCGTGGTTCACGTCGACCTCGGCGTCGGCGTCGAACGCCACCAGCGCGGCCAGCGCCTCGGGCATCGAGCGCGTCGGGACGACCCGCACCGACTTGGAGGTGAGTCCGTCGACCTGCTCGGCCACCGCGATGATGTTCTTGTTGTTCGGCAGCACCACCACGGAACGGGCCGGGGCCCGCTCGACCGCCTCCAGGAGCTCCGACGTGGACGGGTTGATGGTCTGGCCACCCGACACGATCCCGGTCACGCCCAGGTCACGGAACAGCGTCGCGAGCCCACCGCCACTGGCCACCGCCACCACCGCGCACGTGTCGAGCTCGCTCACCTCGGCCCCGGCGATGGCGGCGTCACGAACAGCGTGTTCCTCGGCCATCTCCTCGAACAGATCGGTCACCCGGATGCGGCGGGGTCGGCCGTCGAGGTCGAGCGCGACCTCGATGGCGGCACCGATGTCGTTGGTGTGCACGTGGCAGTTCCACAGCCCCTCGCCACCCACGACCACGATCGAGTCGCCGATCGCCCCCCAACCCTGTTTGAACCGCTCGATGTGCTGATCGTCGAGATCACACAGGTACATCACCTCGTAGCGCTGCTCGCCCACGTCGAGCACACCGTTCACACCCGAGACGACCGGACCGTCGCTGCGATCGACGTGACCGACGGGATCACTGCGACCGGACATCATGCGACCGGACATCAGCGGAGCGGCCATCTCCGTGTCGAGGTCGGCCAGCGGCACGGGGCGTCCCGTGAGCACGTGCAGCGCGGCGTCGAGGAACAGCAGGAACCCGGCACCACCCGCATCGACCACACCGGCATCTCGCAGCGCCGGCAGCAACTCAGGGGTGCGGGCGAGCGCGTCCTGTCCCGCTGCGTGGGCCGCTTCGACCACCTCGACCAGTGCATCACCCGCATCGGCAGCCGCAGCGGCCGCGTCGGCGCTCTCGCGGACCACGGTCAGGATCGTGCCCTCCACCGGCTTCAGCACCGCCTGGTACGCCCCCGTCGCGGCGGCGGTGAGCGCATCGGCGAACCGTCGGGCGCCCTCGGCGCTGCCGTCCGGGGATCTCACCTCCGATGATTTCAGGGTGCTGGCCACCCCACGCAGGATCTGGCTGAGGATCACCCCGCTGTTGCCCCGGGCCCCCATGAGCGACCCGTGGCTGATGGCATCGCACGTGGCGGCGAGGTCGTCGGCGGCGGCCGACATCTCGTCGACCACCGCGTCGAGCGTGCGCGCCATGTTGGTGCCGGTGTCGCCGTCGGGCACCGGGTAGACGTTCAGCAGGTTCAGCAGGGCGGCGTGGTCACGAACGGCGTCGCGGAACGACGTCAACAGGTCACGGAGCGCGGCGACGTCGAGGCGGTCGGGGCGGGACACGGGCGACAGCGTACCGATGGCGGGATGGGCGGGGTAGTGGGCCCTGGGAGGCCGCTGATAGCCTCCAAACGCTGTTCGTCCGGATCACCCCGATCCGATACCGACGACCCGAGTCGGCACAGACGTCCCCCAGGAGTGGTTGAGCATGGCATCGAGATGTGAAGTATGTGGCAAGGGCCCGTCGTGGGGCATGTCGGTGTCTCACTCCCACCGGCGTACGAAGCGTCGCTGGAACCCGAACATCCAGCGTGTCCGCACGGCGGTGCAGGGCGGCACCAAGCGCATGAACGTCTGCACCGGCTGCATCAAGGCCGGCAAGATCGTCAAGGCCGGCTGAGTCCCCACCCATGCAGGGCGTCATCAAGGCCTACGACCCCTCGACCGGCGACGGTGTCGTGATGTGCGACACCGATCTCGCCGATTACGACCTCGCGGCCGACGCGCTCGAGGGCTCGCTGTTCCGGATGCTCCGGCAGGGCCAGCGCGTGGTGTTCGAACTCGCTCCCGACGGCACGGCCACCCGCCTCCGGCTGGGATCCGAGGTCGATATGGGCACCCCCGGTCACTGACCATTGCGGCTCGCTTTGTCGCGCCGCCATCCGGCGCGTCAGACTCTGTTCAGAGCACCCGACGAGGAGAGCACGACGACATGAGTGGAACGACCGGCAACGAGCGTCTGAAATCGTGGGTGGCCGACTGGGTGGCCATCACCGAGCCATCCGACGTCTACTGGTGCGACGGGTCCGCCGAGGAGTACGAGCGTCTCTGCCAGGAGATGGTCGAAGCGGGCACGTTCACCCGACTCGACGAGGCCAAGCGCCCCAACAGCTACTGGGCCCACTCCGATCCGGGCGACGTCGCCCGGGTGGAGGACCGCACGTACATCTGCTCGGAGCAGGAAGCCGACGCCGGCCCGAACAACAACTGGCGTGATCCCGCCGAGATGCGCGCCGAGATGACCGAGCTGTACCGCGGTTCGATGCGCGGCCGCACGATGTACGTGGTGCCGTTCTCCATGGGCCCGCTCGGCTCACCCATCGCCCACATCGGCGTGCAGCTCACCGATTCGCCGTACGTGGCGGTCAACATGCGGATCATGACCCGCATGGGCCAGGGCGCCCTCGACGTGCTCGGCGACGGGCAGTGGGTGCCCTGTGTGCACTCGGTGGGAGCCCCCCTGGCCGATGGCCAGGCCGACGTGCCGTGGCCGTGCAACCCCGACAACAAGTACATCGTGCACTTCCCCGAGACCCGTGAGATCTGGTCGTACGGATCGGGCTACGGCGGCAACGCGCTGCTCGGCAAGAAGTGCTTCGCGCTGCGCATCGCCTCGGTGATGGCGCGCGACGACGGATGGTTGGCCGAGCACATGCTGATCCTCAAGCTCACCAACCCCGAGGGCGAGTCGAAGTACATCGCGGGCGCGTTCCCGTCGGCGTGCGGCAAGACGAACCTGGCGATGCTGGTGCCGACCATCCCGGGCTGGACCGCAGAGACCATCGGCGACGACATCTGCTGGATGAAGTTCGGCGAAGATGGCCGGCTCTACGCGATCAACCCGGAGGCCGGTTTCTTCGGTGTGGCGCCGGGCACCGGCTACGCCACCAACGCCAACGCGATGGAGACGCTCTGGGGCAACTCGATCTTCACCAACACCGCGCTGACCCCCGATGGCGACGTGTGGTGGGAGGACATGTCCGACACCCCTCCGGCCCGGGCCACCGACTGGCGGGGCAACCCGTGGACCCCCGAGTCCGACACACCGGCCGCCCATCCCAACGCCCGCTTCACCACCCCTGCGTCGCAGTGTCCGTCGATCGCGCCGGAGTGGGAGGATCCCGCCGGCGTGCCGATCTCAGCCATCATGTTCGGTGGTCGGCGCCGCACCACCGTGCCGCTGGTGACCGAGGCGTACGACTGGGAGCACGGCGTGTTCATGGGCTCGATCATGGCGTCGGAGACCACGGCCGCCCAGGCCGGCGCGGTGGGCAAGCTCCGCTTCGACCCGATGGCGATGCTGCCGTTCTGCGGCTACAACTTCGCCGACTACTTCGCCCACTGGCTGGCGATGGGGAAGGCCACCGATCCGGCCAACCTGCCGAAGCTCTTCTTCGTCAACTGGTTCCGCCGTGACGACGACGGCCGCTTCCTGTGGCCCGGCTTCGGCGAGAACAGCCGCGTGCTGAAGTGGGTGTTCGAGCGGGTGGACGGCACCGTCGGCGCCATCGACACCCCGATCGGGCGCCTGCCGAGCACCGACGATCTCGACACCGACGGGCTGGACATGCCCGCCAGTGATCTCGACGAGATCCTGTCGGTCGACACCGAGGGCTGGCTGGCAGCGATCCCACAGATCCGCGAGCACTACGCCGTGTTCGGCGACAAGCTGCCCGCCAGCCTGCCCGTGGCCGTCGACACCCTCGAGGCCAGACTCAGTTCCTGAACGTGTCGGGAGACGGCCGGTCGGGCGACGAGCGCTCGGGCTACAGGTAGAGGTTGCGGAGGCCGAGCCCCATGATGAACAGACACCCCACGCCGTAGAGAAGGTACTCCTTGCCGCGCATGAACGGGCTGTTGCGGTAGCTGTAGAGGATGCCCACGGCGATGATGGCCGAGAAGCCGTACAGCGCGTGGAACTGGTCCAGTTCGACACCTGGGTCCCCGACCAACACGACGCCGGTGAACGCCGACGCGAATGCGAGCAGCTGACCGACCACGATCACGGCCCACAGCGGGCGACCGCCCAGCGTCGAGAACCGATGCGCCAGCAGCGCCCACACCCCAGCGGCGGCGTTCACACCGATCAACGCCCACCCCACGTACTCGTGCCAGGCACGCACGGTCAGGTCACTCGCCGCAGAAGTAGCCGCTGAACATCTCGGTGACGACGTCGTCGTCGGCCAACCCGGTGAGGAAACCGAAGAAGTCCTCCTCGAGCTCGAAGCTCGGCGAGAACAGCTCTTCGTCGCCCTCGTAGAGCGCGACGTCGGGGTACGCAGCCTGCAGATCGGCCACGGGCGTGCCGAGGCCGACTCCCTCGTCGGTGCGGAGACCCTGCGGCTCACCGCCGATCTGACCGTCGAGGCCGTACTGCCAGGCGTACACGTGACGCCGCCCCGAGGCGAACGAGGACACGTCGCCGAACGACAGGCGCAGCACACCCCACTCGATCCGCCGGATCTGCTCGCCGGGACACAGCGCGAACTCATCGGAGTCGATCCAACCGGAGTCGGCCGTGGGCGACCCCAGGAACGACGCCAGGTAGTCGATCACGCCGTCGGGCTCGGCGCCGAAGGTCGCTGCACCCAGTCCGCCGGATCGCAGCACCAGCTCTCGCACCACCGCTGGCTCGGTCGTGGTCGTGGGCTCGGTGGTGGTGGCCTCTGGTTCGGTGGTCGAGGTGGTCGGCGCCTCGGTGGTGGCGGGCGTCGTCGTGGTCGTGGTGGTCGTGGTCGTGGTCGTGCTGGTCGTGGTCGGCAGAGCGACCTCGACCGTGGCGGGCGGTGAGCTGGTCGATTGCGAACAGGCCGACGACACGAGAAGGAGCGAGAGCGTGAGCAACGCCGCCCCGTGGGCGACGAAGGACGGACGGTTCATGGCGACAGTCTGGCCGTCGAGGACCACGTTGCGACGGATCCCCGGCACCCCAGGATGACGCAGATCGCGGCCTCAGCGGATCAACGTGTCGGCCTCGACACCGCCCTCGACGAGCCGCAGCACCCCGTCGACCACCTCGACCGTGGTGACCGAGGTGTTGTCGAGGCTCCGGATCACCAGCCGGTCATCGTCGAGGCAGGCACCGATCACGGCGTTGATCGCCACGAAGTGGGAGAACACGATCGTGTCGCGCTCGCAACGGCGCACCCGGTCGACCACGCCGTTGCGGAACGAGGTGTAGCGCGGCCCCAGATCGGCCCAGGTCCCGGTCATGGCGGCCCGCAGCCAGGCGACACGTTCAGACTGCGGCACACCCTCGGGTGAGGGGATCTCGGCCACGGCATCGGTCACCTCGGCCTCGGTCCCCCACGCCACGCACAGCGGCTCGGCCGTGCTCACACACCGCTGCAGCGGGCTCGTGAGCACGTCGAGGGGTCCGAGCGGGGCGAGGCGGACCGCCAGCGCTCGTGCCTGATCCCACCCGAACTCGTCGAGATCGGGATCGACGTGGGCATCCCACCCGGCTTCGGCACGGCCGTGCCGCACCAGACGCACCAACGTCATCCGTTCGGCCCGTCGAAGAGCCAACCGCGACGCATCCCCGGCGCGCGACCGCGCTCGATGAACCACTCGAGACCGAACGCCGCGGCGAACTGCTCATCGCCCATCGCGAGGAAGAAGTCGGAGTCGGACACCTGACTGCGGTGGCACCTGATCGCGTTCCGCTTCGCCCCCACGTGGGCCGACACGTCCACCTCGAGCGTCAGCTCGGCCTCCGGGGTGCCGAACGGGTTGCCGTCGTCGGCCGGGGCCTCGGGATCGAAGTCGGCGGGACCCGGACCCCCGGCGTCAGCGTCGGCGCCGGCGAACTCGGCTGACCCCGCTGCGGCGGCGATGAGCCGGGTCATCGCGTCACGGTTCATGGTGGCCTCGAACACCCGCATCGTCGACAACTCGGCCGCCACCAGCTCGGCAGCACGCGCACCGACGAGGTGCACCTTGACGTGGTCGGGGTGTCCGTAGTTGCCGTGCCAGTCGTAGGTGGTGAGCACGTCGGGTGCCTCGTCGCGCAGCACCGCCGCCAACCGCTCGGCGGCTTCGTCGAGATCGGCGGCGTGGAAGCTGTCCTCGCTGCCGTTCTGCTCCCATCCGGTCATGCCGGAGTCGGCGTAGCCGAGGAACTCGACGCGATCGGCACCGAGCACCTCGGCCGAGCGCATCGTCTCGATGCGACGCCGGTCGGCCAGCGTCTCGCCCTCGGCCAGATCGTCGGGCGTCTCCCCGTGCCGACCGTCGGTGGCCACCACCAGCACCACCCGGTGCCCGTCGGCGTGCGCCCTGGCCATCGATCCACCGGTGGCGATCGCCTCGTCGTCGGGATGGGCGTGGAAGCAGACCAGCGTGCCCATCAGGCCTGAGCGGCTGCTCCGGTCTCGAGCAACGAGTCGACGTGGGCGGCGTCGAGACCCCAGTCGGTCAGCACGTCACGGGTGTGCTGGCCCGGATGAGCCGGCGGGAGATCGACCTCGGCCGAGGTCCGGCTGAAGCGGGGCGCAGGGGCCGGTTGGCGCTGACCGGCCACCTCGACGAACGTGCCCCGCTCGACGTTGTGCGGATGCTCGGCGGCCTCGCCCATCGTGAGGACCGGGGCGAAGCACACGTCGGTGCCCTCCATCAGCTCGCACCACTCGTCGCGGGTCTTCGACGCGAACACGGCCGCGAGCCGCTCCTTCAGCGCGCCCCACTCCGACTTGTCCATCTGCTTCGCGAACTCGACGTCCCCCTCGAGGCCGGTGAGACGGAGCAGTTCGGCGTAGAACTGCGGCTCGATCGAGCCGATCGACACGTACGCGCCGTCGGCACACTGGTAGACGTCGTAGAAGTGGGCGCCGGTGTCGAGCAGGTTGGTGCCGCGCCCGTTCTGATCGAACATGCCGATGGTCGAGAACGCCCAGAACATCGACATCAGCACGGCAGCACCGTCGACCATGGCGGTGTCGACCACCTGGCCACGTCCACTGCGCTGGGCCTCGAGCAGGGCGCACACGACGCCGTACGCGAGGAACATGCCGCCGCCACCGAAGTCACCCACCATGTTGAGGGGAGGGGTCGGGGGCTCACCGGCACGGCCGAAGTGCGCGAGCGCACCCGCCAGCGCGATGTAGTTGATGTCGTGACCGGCGGACTGCGCGTACGGGCCCTCCTGACCCCATCCGGTCATGCGGCCGTAGACGAGCTTCGGGTTCCGCTCGAGGCAGACATCGGGGCCGACACCCAAGCGCTCCATGACACCGGGACGGAACCCCTCGATGATCGCGTCGGCCGAGCCGACCAGGTCGAGCAGCGCCGCCACGCCGTCAGGGTGCTTCAGATCGAGCGCCACGTTGCGACGACCGCGCAGCAGCACGTCGTAGTGGGCACCATCGGGCGCTGGGCCGCGCACGGCTCCTGCCCGATCGACGCGCACGACCTCGGCGCCCATGTCGGCCAGCATCATGGCGGCGAAGGGCCCCGGGCCGATCCCGGCGATCTCGATGACTCGGTAGCCGGTCAGCGGACCGGTGGAAACGGGTGATGACATGGCTCCTCCTCAGTCGCTCGCGGCCACGGCCGCGGCGGGATCGTTCGCGAACACGTGCCCGGCCACGGCACCCACGATCGTGGGCCACAGCGGCTCCGGCATGTCATGTCCCATGTCGGCCAGCATCAGCAGGTGCGCACCCGGCACCAGTTCGACCGTGCGCAGGCCTCCGCTCGGATCGATCAGGGTGTCGTCTCGCCCATGGACCACGAGCGTGGGTGTCTGGAGCTGGCGGAGCGCCTCGGACCGGTCGCCGCTCGCATAGATCGCTGCGAGCTGGCGGGGGCCGCCCGCCGGGTTGAACGCACGGTCGTAGTCGCGCGCCGCATTGGCGCGAAGGCGCTCGAGATCGGCGTAGCGCTTCGATGCCCAGACGAGCGACCGTGATGCCGCCTCGATGAAGTCGTCGCGTTCGAGCGGCGGCGGCGCCAGCAGCGCTTGGAGCGCCTCGGGCGTGGGGCGACCCACGTCGAGGTCGCCGGGCATGCTCATCACCGAGGTCATCGACGCCACGCGTGCCGGATGTTCGATCGCCATCGTCTGGACGATCATCCCGCCCATCGAGACGCCCATCACATGGGCCGTCGCGACGCCGAGATGGTCGAGCAGGCCGATCGCGTCGGACGCCATGTCGGAGAGGTCGTACGGCACGGGCGGGAGCTCGGTACCCGACAGCACTGCGGCCATCACTGCGCTGGGATCGGCCACGGCATCGCCCATCCAGGTCGACAGACCGCAATCGCGATTGTCGAAGCGCACGACGTGGAGCCCGCGATCAGCGAACATCCGGCACAAGCCGGTGTCCCAGGCGGTGAGCTGGGCCGTGAAGCCCATGACGAGCAGGAGGGTGGGATCGTCGCTGGAGCCGAAGGTCTCGTACTCCAGCTCGATCCCGCTGTCGAGGATGGTGCGTGGCATCCGACGAGTGTTGCACGCGCCGTTCCGCCGATCCCGATCCGACTACCGTCGGCTCCGATGCACAGGGTTCGGGCGCCGGGTCGGGTCAACCTGATCGGCGACCACACCGACCACACCGGCGGGCTCGTGCTGCCCATGGCCATCGACCGGGCGACGGAGATCGAGTACCGACCACTCGCCGAGCGGATCGTGCTGCGCTCCGACGACGAGACCGAGCCCGTCGACCTCGCCGTGCCGATGACGACCGATCCGCGCCAGGTGGTGCCCGGCTGGGGTCGCTACGTGGCCGCGGTGGCCGCGGAGATGGGCGCGACCCGAGGGTTCGAGGGTCGGGTCTCCACCACGATCCCGGTGGGAGCGGGGCTCTCGTCGAGCGCTGCGCTCGAGGTGGCCGTGGCGATGGCTCTGGGCGCCGACGGCGCACTCGAGACCGCTCGGCTCTGCCAGCGGGCGGAGCACAGGGCCACGGGTGTTCCCACCGGCATCATGGACCAGTTGTGCATCGCCGCAGCGGTCGAGGGCTCGGCCATGCTCATCGACTGCTCGACCCTCGCGATCGAGCCGGTGCTGGTGCCCGACCACGTCGAGGTGCTCGTGCGGTTCGTGGCTCACCGCACGCTCGAAGGGTCGGCGTACGGTGAGCGGGTCGGCGAGTGCGCTCGGGCCGAGGCGATCGTCGGCCCTTTGCACAGCGCCAGGCCGGACGATCTCGACCGCATCGACGATCCGGTGGTGCGCGCCCGCGCCCGACACGTGATCAACGAGAACCGCCGGGTGCGGGAGTTCGCCACGGCGCTGGCGGCCGATCGCCTCTCCGATGCAGGTGAACTCATGACCGAGGGCCACCGCAGCCTGCGCGACGACTTCGCCACCTCGACGCCGGTGATGGATGCCGCCGTGGACGAACTCTGCGCCACACCCGGGGTGCTCGGGGCCCGCATGACCGGCGGCGGCTTCGGCGGGTGCGTGGTGGCGCTCTGCCGGCCCGGACTCGACCTCGACGGCTGGGTCGTCCGACCCGCCGCCGGTGCCCGGCGCATCTGAGTCGCGAGCGGTTCAGCTGCCGAGCAGGCGCTGCTTCTGTGCCTCGAACTCGTCGTGCGTGAGCGTGCCGCGCTCGAGCATGCCTTCGAGCTTCTCGAGCTGACCTGCGACATCGACTGCAGGCGACGCCGTCTCGCGACCGCTCGCCTTCTCGGCCTGGATCTGGGCGTTGATGATGTTGCGGACCTTGCCCGGCTGACGGATGTCGTTGAAGCCTTGCTGACCCGACGCACCGGCGGATTCGATGACCAGGTCACCCGCCCCGAACGCCCGCTCGATCACCCGCTGGCTGATGAGTACGTTGTTGACCCGGTCGAGTGGGATGTCGATGCCGCTGTAGCGGATCCATCCCGACCTGTAGATCACCCGGAAGTTCGTCACGACGAAGTGGCTGGTGGCCCAATCGATGTAGCGCTTCACCGTCCACAGGGCCGTGCCGATGATCAGCACGATCGAGATCCAGCCGAGCCCCGTGCGCAGACCCCCGTCGAAGCGCAGCGAGATGATGCCCAGCACGATCGACCCCACGAGGGCGATCACCGGCTCGGCGAAGTGCATCCAGTGCGGATGGAGATCGACGATCACCGTCTCGTCGTCGTTCAGCAGCTTGGTCGGATAGGGCATGGACGAAGAGTAATCCGGTTGTCGGCGTAACGTGGCGGTGGTGGACGCAGACCGCTTGCTCGACGATCTCGACGCGGATCAGCGTCGCGCCGTCACCACCGAGTCGACGCTGGTCGCGGTGATCGCTGGTGCCGGGTCCGGGAAGACCCGCGTCCTCACCCGCCGGGTCGCGCACCGCATCGCGACCGAGAGCGCCACCGCGCGCCACACGCTGGTGCTCACGTTCACCCGGGAGGCGGCCGGTGAGCTGCGACGGCGGCTCCCCGCACTCGGCCTGCACGAGCGGGTCGAAGCGGGAACGTTCCACTCGGTGCTGCTCGGCATGCTCCGTCAGCGGCTGCTCGACCGTGGTCGTCCCGTGCCCACGGTGGTACAGGACCGCCGCCGGCTCGTGGCCGAGAGCGCTGGTCGAGGTGGGCTCGACGACGTGGTGGCCGAGATCGACTGGGCCGCGGCACGCGGTATCGCCCCCGAGCGCTATCCCGAAGCTGCTCGCGCCGCGGGGCGCCGACCTGGTGTGGGCGTGCAGGCGGTCGCCGCAGCCTTCGACGGCTACCGGGCCACCAAGCGACAGCGCGGCGTGATCGACCTCGACGACGTGCTCGTCATGTCGATCGACGCGCTCACCCACGACGGTCAGTTCGCCGAACAGGTCGCGTGGAGGTACCGACACCTCCTCGTCGACGAGGCCCAGGACCTCAACCCCCTCCAGCACCGCATCGTCGAACTCCTCCGTCAGGGCAGCAGCGACCTGTTCATCGTGGGTGACCCGGCCCAGGCCGTGTACGGCTTCAACGGTGCCGACCCCGGACTGCTGATCGACGTGAGCGATCGACTCCCGGGCATCGAGATCGTCCGTCTGCCCGCGAACCATCGCTGCACCCCACAGGTGCTCGATGCCGGGGTCCACGTGCTCGGGATCGGCCAGGTCGAGCCCACCGCCTCACTGGCCGTCCGCGGCGACGGCCGGCCGGTCCGCATCGTCCGGTGCGACGACGAGCACCACGAAGCCCGCACCGTGGCCGGCATCATCGGTCGCCTCGATCCGGGCCTGGTGGCCCACAACGGCGTGGCCGTGCTCGGACGAACCCACGCACAACTCGCACGTATCCGCGACGCCCTCGACGAGGCGGGGATCGGCATCCGCAGGCGGCTCGACGGACCCGGCTCGCCCTACCGCGATGCGGTGGCCTCCGCCGTCCGGCAGGGCTCTGCCGCTCGACTGCGGGCCTGGGCCCACGATGTGCTCGACCAGGGCGGCGCCGGCCGAAGCCCACACGATCCCCACCGGCACGACCTCCGCCACCAGCAGGGCGCCACCGACCACCAGGTTGATCCGGCTCCCACCGCCGAGACACGCGAGGTGGCCGAGGCGGTGCTCGCCTTCCTCCGCGAGCAGCCGTTGGGCGACGGTGTCGGCCTCCGGACATGGATCAACACCACCGATCCGTTCGATCTCCGTGGCCACCAGGGGGTGGACGTGCTCACGTTCCACGCTGCGAAGGGGCGCGAGTGGCACACCGTGGTGGTGACCGGCGTCGAGAGCGGACAGGTGCCGCACCGCTCGGCCAGCACCAACGCTGCCCGAGCCGAGGAGGCAAGGCTGCTGTACGTGGCCATGACGCGTGCCACCGATCAGCTCGTGGTCACCTGGGCGGAGCGACGTGGCGGGTACCGACGCACACGGAGCCCCTTCCTCGAGGGCTATGTGATCTCCGAGCCCGAGACGGCACCGCCACCGGCCGAACTCCGCGGCACGCTCCCGCTCCCGGCTCACACCGACCGGATCCACGCCGCCCTGACCGAGTGGAGGGCCCACGCCGCCACCGCTGCCGGCATCCTGCCCGATCAGCTGTGCTCTGACTCGTCGCTCCGCGCGGTGGCCGACGATCCGCCGCGATCGGCTGACGAGCTGGCGGACCGCACCGGTCTCGGGGTGCTCACCGCCCGGCGCCTCTTCCCCGGGATCGCCGCGACCCTCGCGTCGGTGGGGCGATCGGGTGACGGCGCCGCGGCCGACGATCAGACGGAGAGTTCCGCCAGCACCGGGGCGTGATCGCTCGGCTGCTTACCCTTGCGAGCGTTGCGGTCGATGAGGCACCACTGGCTCGTCCCGGCCACCGACGGAGTGGCGAGGAGCAGGTCGATGCGCATCCCGCGACCCTTGTGGAAGTCGCCGTTGCGGTAGTCCCACCACGAGAACACCCGCTCGGCGTCGGGGTGGTGGTGCCGGAACAGGTCGACCAGGCCCCAGTCGTGCAGCGCGGCCAGTCGGCTCCGCTCGGGCTCGCTCACGTGGGTGGCGCCGGCCAGCTCGGCGATGTCGACCACGTCACGATCGTCGGGTGCGATGTTGTAGTCGCCTCCCACGAGCACCGGTCGGTCGGGGTGGGTATCGGCTTCGAGATGGGCTCGGAGCCGGTCGAGCCACTCGAGCTTGTAGCGATAGTGGTCGTGATCGAGTGACCGCCCGTTCGGCACGTAGACACTGCTGACGCGCAGCCCTCCGCAGGTGGCCGTGATGATGCGGGCGTCGGGATCGGGCTCGACGCCACCGGCGAAGTTCGTGACCACGTGGTCGAGGCCGACCTTCGACAGGATCGCCACACCGTTCCACTGGCCCTGGCCGTAGTGGGCCGACGCGTACCCGAGTGCCTCGAACGTGAGCGAGGGGAACGCGTCGTCAGCCAGTTTCGTCTCCTGCAGCAGCACCACATCGGGCTCCACCTCGACCAGCCATGCCTCGACGCGCTCGAGACGGGCGCGCAGCGAGTTGACGTTCCAGGTGACGACGCGCATCACTCGGTGCCGGCGCCCTCGTCGCGGGATCCGGGCGATCGACGTCGTGCCGGAGGCTTCGTCGCCCCCGTCTTCTTCGCCGCGGTCTTCTTCGCCGCGGTCTTCTTCGCCGCGGACTTCTTCGCAGCAGTCTGCTTCGCCGCGGTCTTCTTCGGAGCGGTCTTCTTCGGCGCAGCCTTCTTGGCCGCATCCTTCCTGGCCGCATCCTTCGTCGCGACGGTCTTCTTGGCAACAGCCTTCTTCGTGACCGGGGTGGTGGCCGCAGCCTTCTTCGCCGCCACCTTCTTGGCCGGCCGTGTCGTGCCCGAGGCTTTCGTCGCGGCAGCTCTCGTCGCCGCGGCCTTCTTGGTCCGGGTCGGACGAGCAGGCTCCGCGATCGTGCCGTCAGCCGTCGCGGCCGCCTTGCGAGTGCGACGCCCGCTCGGCGCCGCCGGTGCAGAGCTGTCGGTGGCATCGGCCGCGGTCTGCTCGATGACCGGCATCGGGTCCTGGGGTTCGAGATCGACGGCCATGTGCGGAACAGCGCAGTCGATACTGCGACGAGCCGGCGCGAACGCGACCACCACGAGGGTGACGGCGTCGTCCACCTTCATGACCTCGCGGGCGCTGCGGGGTGGCGGATCCGACATGAGCCGGAGCGGCACGTACCCACGAACCTCGCCGATACGCACGTAGGCCCCGTGCGACGAGTAGCTCTCGACGATCGCGTTCACGCTGGTACCCACCGGGTGGTGCTCCACGAAGTCGAGGAACGGCATCAGGTCGTTGACGACCTCGCCACCGCTGGGGGCCGGCGGGCGACGCTCGCTCGGCGTCTGCTCGTGGGTCGACGCTGGCGGCGCGGAGGCCGCTGCTGCCGCGGCCTTCTTCGAGGTACGTCGCGAGCGCTTCACCGGCTGCTCGTCGGCCGACACGTCCGCGCGGTCATCCGACGGATCGGTGGACGGCGGCGACCCGCGACCCGGTGGCGGGCTCTTCGGCACCGGCATCGGCTGGCTGGCGTCCTTGCTCCCCGTGCGGGCGGTCGTGCGTGCCCCGCGCCGAGATCTCCCCCCGGACCGTCCGCCGCCGTCGCCGGACTCGCGGGTGGCCTTGCGGCTCACCGGGCCACGAACAGGCACCCGATCGACGAACACCCACCCCACGTGCGGCACCGGCTTGCCGCCCACGAGGCGACCGTCGTCGAACAGCCACGTGTAGTCGCCGTGGAACTCCTGGAACGAGTCGTTCGAGAGCACCGACGCCTTGGCCTTGTCGGCGATGCCGAGCACGAAGGCGTCGCCACGTCCGACCGCGCCCGCCGGTGGTGCCACGAGCTCGTTGTTGGCGATGGCGGTGTCGAACTCCTTCACCTCCGACTTGTCGATGCGATGACCGAAGGTGGCGTCGACCACTACGGTGACCGTCACGTCGGGGAACTCGGCGAGGAACGCGAGCACCGCCTCGTTCAGCTGGGACAGGCTCGGCATCGAGCGTCCCTCGGTTGCGATGTTCGAGCCGTCGACCACGACGTGGCCGGTTCTGGTTCTCATGTGGATGGTGTCTCTGTCTGTCTCGTCGGAATGGAGCGACGTGGCTCGAGGGCCGCGATCACCCGGTGAACCTGGGTGAACCGCCTGGCACGACGTCGTCCGACCACCGAGCGTAGCGACCTGTTCGGCCAACCCGCGGGATCCCGGTCGATCCGGTCGTGGCCGAACGCGACCCGTAGAGTCGGACGGCGATGAACGCTCCGACCGATCGCGACCTCCACGCCGTTCTCTGGGACTTCGGCGGGGTGATCCTCTCGAGTCCGTTCGAGGCGTTCAACCGCTACGAGGAGCGGTCGGGGTTGCCCGCCAACTTCATCCGATCGGTCAACGCCGCCGATCCGCACTCGAACGCATGGGCGCGGCTCGAACGGTCGGAGCTGAGCGCCGAGGAGTTCGACCTCGCGTTCGCCGAGGAGTCCGAACAGCTCGGGTACCGGGTACCCGGGGTCGACGTGCTGGGCCTGCTGTCGGGTGAGGTCCGTCCCGAGATGGTGGCGGCGCTCGACGCCGTGATCGCGGCCGGTTTCCGTACCGCCTGCCTCACCAACAACGTCTCGGCTGGCAACGCGGTGGGCGGCGAACCCCGTCCCGACGTGGCCGACGTGATGCGACGGTTCCACCTCGTGCTCGAGTCGAGCAAGGTCGGGGTCCGCAAGCCCGAACCCCGGTTCTACGAACTCGCCTGCGAGCTGCTCGACGTGGAACCACCGCACTGCGTGTTCCTCGACGACCTCGGCATCAACCTCAAGCCGGCGGCGGCCATGGGGATGACCACCATCAAGGTGGTCGATCCCGAGACCGCGCTCGCTGACCTGAGCGCCGTGACCGGCCTCGATCTCATCTGAACCGCGTCACGACCCCGACCACGAACCCGGTCTCGAACCAGGGCACGCGACCGATCAGAGGTCGACGAAGAGCCCGTCCATGAGATCGGCCAACTCCTGGTCGTGCACCGTCTTGGAGCCGGTGGCCGGACTGCCGGACTCGACCCGCGCCACGTGGCGCAGGTCGTAGCCGCGGTCCTTGATCCGCCAGGTGCGGTGCTCGACGAAGTTCCACGGCCCCATGTTCTCGGGCTCCTCCTGCAACCAGCGCAGCTCCTTCGCGTTCGGGTAGCGCTCCAGCAACGCGAACATCTTCTCGGTGGGCAGCGGGTAGAGCTGCTCGACCCGAACCACCGCGACCGGCGCATTCCGCGCATCGCGCTCGGCCATGGCGTCCCACGCGACCTTGCCGGTGCAGAAGACGACGCGCCGGATCGACTCGGGGTCGGTCACCCCCGGATCGTCGATGACCTCCTGGAACGATCCGGAGGTGAGCTCGTCGATCTTCGATCTCGTCTGCTTCATCCGGAGCCCCTGCTTCGGGGTGAAGATCACCAGCGGCGTGCGGCGCTCGCTGTGGACCTGGCGGCGCAGGAGGTGGAAGTACTGCGCCGCCGTGGTGGCATTGCAGAGCTGGATGTTGTCCTCGGCCGCGAGGATGAGGAACCGCTCGATCCGCGCCGACGAGTGCTCCGGCCCCTGCCCCTCGTACCCGTGTGGCAGCAACAGCACGAGGCCGTTCTGCTGGCCCCATTTGTCCTCGGCGGCCACGAGGTACTGGTCGATGATGATCTGTGCACCGTTGATGAAGTCGCCGAACTGGGCCTCCCACAACACGAGCGCTTCGGGGTTGGCGTGGCTGTAGCCGTACTCGTACCCCAACGCGGCGTACTCCGACAGCAGCGAGTCGTACACCCAGAACTTCGCTCCGTTCTCACCCAACTCGTTGAGGGGGATCCACGGTTCGGCGGTCTCGAAGTCGACCAGCGCGGCATGACGCTGGCTGAACGTGCCGCGGCGGGAGTCCTGGCCGGCGAGACGGACCGGATGGCCATCGATCACCAGCGAACCGATGGCCAGCGCCTCGGCGGTGGCCCAGTCGAGCTCACCGTCGTCGTGGTACATCGTCGATCGCGTGTCGAACTGTCGGCCGAGCTTCGGGTGGATGGTGAAGCCCTCCGGGTAGTCGGTGAGCTTCTCGAACACACGGTCGAGGACGGCGCGATCCACGCCGGTCTCGATCGGTGGGAGCACGCCGATCGGCTTCGGCGGGCGCGGTGCCTTGGTGGGCGGGGCCGCCTGGGCGCGGGTCTCGTCGAGGGCCACCTGCAGCTTGTGCTGGAAGTCGGTGAGCGCCTGCTCGGCTTCCTCCATCGTGATGTCGCCGCGCTTCACGAGCGCCTCGACGAACAGCTTGCGTACGCTGCGACGATCGGCGATCGCCCGGTACATCAGCGGTTGCGTGTAGCTCGGGTCGTCGCCCTCGTTGTGACCGTGGCGGCGGTAGCACACCATGTCGATCACGACGTCCTTGTGGAATTTCTGGCGGTAGTCCCACGCCAGCTTCGCCACCCGCACACACGCCTCGGGGTCGTCGCCGTTCACGTGGAAGATCGGTGCCTGCACGGTCTTGGCGACATCGGAGCAGTAGATGGAACTGCGGGCGAACTGCGGGGCCGTGGTGAACCCGATCTGGTTGTTGATGATCAAGTGGATGCTGCCACCCACGCGATAGCCGCCGATGTCGCTCATGGCGAGCGTCTCGGCCACCACGCCCTGGCCCGCGAAGGCGGCGTCACCGTGGATCTGCACGGCCAGCACCGGGTACGAACCGGGCGGGTCGATCTGGTCCTGCTCGGCGCGCACCATGCCCATGACGATCGGGTTGACCGTCTCGAGATGGCTGGGGTTCGCGGCCAACTCGATCGGGATGTCGCTCCCGCTCGGGCTCACGTACTTGCCGGTGGCGCCGAGGTGGTACTTCACGTCGCCCGACCCCTGCACGGTGGTGGGATCGACGTGCCCCTCGAACTCCGAGAAGATCGCCTCGTAGCTCTTGCCCATGATGTTCGACAGCACGTTGAGCCGGCCGCGGTGAGCCATGCCGAGCACACAGCTGTGGAGGCCTTCGTCGGCGGCACTCGACAGGATCTCGTCGAGGATCGGGATGGCCGACTCGGCACCCTCGATCCCGAAGCGCTTGGTGCCCACGTACTTGGTGGCGAGGAACTTCTCGAACGCCTCGGCCGCGTTGAGCCGCTCGAGGATGCGGTGCTTGCGCTCCTTGGGCATCGGCGGATGCGGCACCTCGACCTGGCTCTGGATCCAGCGCTGCTCCTCGGTGTCCTGGATGTGCATGTACTCGACGCCGATGGTGCGGCAGTACGCGTCACGCAGCACACCGAGCAGATCGCCGAGACGCATCTTGGTGCGACCCCCCACACCGTCGGTGAGGAATTCACGGTCGAGGTCCCAGATGGTGAGCCCGTACGTGGCCGGGTCGAGCTCGACCGGGGTGTGGGGCTCCTTCCACCGCAACGGGTCGAGGTCGGCCAGCAGGTGGCCGCGCACCCGGTGCACGCGGATGAGCTTGGCGACCTGCATCTGCTTGTGCAGCATCGCCTCTTCGCGATCCATCGGGTTGGTGTCGGGGCGCCACTTCACGGCCTCGTACGGCATGTCGAGCGCGGCGAAGATGTCCTGGTAGAAGTCGTGCTCACCGAGCAGCAGTTCGTGGATGCGCTTCAGGAACAGTCCGGACTCTGCACCCTGGATGATGCGGTGGTCGTAGGTGCTCGTGATCGTGACGACCTTGCTCACGCCGAACGACGAGAGGTTCGAACGGTCGGCACCCTCGAACTCGGCCGGGTAGTCGATGTTGCCGACCCCCACGATCACGCCCTGGCCGGGCATCAGACGCGGCACCGACTGCACCGTGCCGATCGTGCCGGGGTTGGTGAGGGTGATGTTGGCGCCCTGGAAATCGTCGATGGTGAGCTTGTTGTTACGGACCTTGCGGATGATCTCCTCGTAGGCCGCGAGGAACCCGGCGAAGTCGAGCGTGTCGGCGTCGCGCAACACCGGCACGACGAGCGTGCGGGTGCCGTCACCTTTGTCGATGTCGACGGCGAGACCCATGTTCACGTGCTCGTTGCGGACGATTCGGGGCTTGCCGTCGGAGCCCGCGAGGAACGAGTTGTTCATCGACGGCACCGAGTCGGCCACGGCGCGCACGATGGCGTAGCCGATCAGGTGGGTGAAGCTCACCTTGCCCTGGCCACTGCGCTCGCGGAACCCGTTGATCACCTTGCGGTTGACCTCGAGCAGCTTGGCCGGCACGTTCCGGAAGCT
>REDU01000153.1 GCA_007693335.1 Ilumatobacter sp.
ACGACGACGATCGGTACGGTCGACACAGGATCCAGTTTGGATCATCGACCGCCGTGCAGACCGCCACGGTGGCGGAGGCAACCGAGTCGGCGATCCCGTTGTCCGCTGTCAGCGTCATCGAACACGCCGAGTTCACCCGCACCATCGGCTCGCAAGCGCACCGGCGGTGAGGCCGGTGGCCAACCGGAGGAGGAACTCGAGCTCGGTCATGATGGACGCCTCCCGGGTCGGATTTCGGGTTGGTGGTCAGACGATGTTGAGGACCCAGGCGGCCAACCCGAAGTAGACGAACAACCCGGTGAAGTCCTTGATGGTGGTGATGAACGGATCGGCGCCCGGCGCGTGGTCGAGACCGATCTTGATCATCAACCAGGGCAGCGCGAACCCGAGGAAGCACGCCAGGTTGACCGACACGAACAACGAGATGCCGACCGCGAGACCGAGCTGCGGGATGTCGTTGGGGGCGCCCTGCCAGACGTACGCGGCGAGACCCCCGACGATGCCCACCACGGTGGCCATCGCCAGACCGACTCGCTGTTCGCGGAACAGGTGCCGTCGCATCTGGCTGATGTCGATGTGACCGAGGGCGTAGCCACGAGCGAAGATCGTCGTGGACTGGGTACCGACGTTGCCGCCCATGTCCATCACCAACGGGATGAAGATCGCGAGCGCGACCACCGCGGCGAGGGTGTCCTCGAACGCGTCGATCACCCCGCCCACCAGCAGTCCACCGATCAAGGTGACGATCAGGAACGACAGACGCACCCGAACCGGGTACAGGAACCCGGTCGTGAGCTTCTCGCTGCGGATCCGATCGTTGCTGTGACCCAGATCGGCGATACCCGCTTTGCCGTACATCGTCGCGGAGGTGTCCTGATCGATGGCATCCATCGCGTCGTCGACCGTGACCGCGCCGATCAGGCGTCCCTCGCGGTCGAGCACGGGCAGCGCGTCGAGGTCACGGCGTTGCAGCGCACGAGCGGCCACCGCCGCGTCGTCGGTGGCAGACGCGACCACATCCACGGCCTCGGCGATCACCGCGACCGACGCGGCGGGATCGGCTCGCACGAGATCGGCGAGACGGACGAGCCCCTGGTAGCGACGCTCCTCGTCGATGACGAACACCGTGTTGAGATGCTCGGAGCGCAGACCCGAGGACTGCACCGCGACCATGGCGTCAGCCACCGTCGCGGCGCGACGAACCGACACATAGTGCGGTGACAGGATCCGGCCGACCGTGCCAGGCTCGTACCCCAGCATCGACTGAACACTGAGCTTGGTGGACCCGTCGAGCGCACCCACGACCCGCTTCGCGACCCGGGCGGGCAACTCGTCGATGAGATGGATCCGGTCGTCGGCATCGAG
Organism: Ilumatobacter sp.; assembly: GCA_007693335.1. GTDB lineage: Bacteria > Actinomycetota > Acidimicrobiia > Acidimicrobiales > Ilumatobacteraceae > SKSP01. Next base: position 1,366 of record REDU01000153.1, read on the forward strand.
CTGTTCGATCACCGCGACGGCGTCGGGCATCGACATCGCCTCGACCAGTGAGGCCTGCTCGTCGTGGTCGAGCAACTCGAACACGTACAACGCGGTGGACTTGGGCAGCACCCGGTACACGAGCGCCTGCTCGGTCGGGGTCAACGTCGGCAACAGCTGGGCGACCTGATCGGGGTTGCTGCTCGCCAACTCGGACTTCAACGCCGCCAGATCAGTGGCAGCGAGATGGGGACGGATGGTGTCGATCACGGGGAATTCCTCCTGGAGAAGAGGCCCTCCCCGGGCGCGCGAGATCAGCGCGCCGTGGGCACCATGCCCGGAGACGGAGAGAGCGGAATGGACTGGTTCGAAACGTGGACGCCCGCGCCGACGCGGGCCCGCATACTTGGCGGTTGGTCATCGTTCATGCCGCTCACCCCCTCTCCGGGACTCGTTCGTGTCGATCGGTCGGACCCAGGCCCGAAAACCACGAACGGCCTCCCGCAGGAGGCCGGCCACCACGACACGCAGCGTCGTGCGACGGTCCCCTACGTCGAGTTTCGACACTGGAGGATCTATCCGCCGGCCGGAGCCGGCGACTTGCTCGCATTAGATGAAGCCTTGATTCGGCCACATCAGTTGACCCATTGGCGTCTCTCGACGTTTCTGGGCAGCGAACCTGTCGATACCTCCAGGAGCCTCACCTAACGGGTCCCGGATCTGAAAACAGGCACGACCATAACCCCAACACCGACCACACACAACCCACCCCACCGCCCGTTCACCCACCGTTCACCCCATGCGCCCGGCGACATCCGCGTCCGATCTCGATCGCCGGCGCCACCCTTCCCGGCTGCGTGTTCTGTCGATCCAATGAGCTTGCGATGACGAACGTCGAGCTCGGGCGTGAACCCGCCGAGCCGGCGAGCAGACAACATGAGCGAGGGCGAGCGGAACCAGGTGGACACCTCGACCTCGGGAAGCCGCACTCCGATCGACACCACATCGTCCTCGGACTCGGTGCGCAGGCGCGCGAAGCCTTACCAGCGACTTCGGAGTTCGCTCAGCGGCGATCGCGACACGGCGGCCATCGAGGTGATCGGCAGGACTTGATGGACCGCTTGGAGCCATGTGGGGAGCCGTTCAGCCGGGAAGTTGATCGGCGAGAACATCAGCGAGACGAACAACAGCAGGTTCGTCAGCAGCAGGGTGATCATCGGTGGGACGAACGAGGCGATGGCATAGCCGATACCGGTCGCGGTCAACCCGACCAGGAGGACTGCCACGACGACGAGCGGACTCACGGACAACGCGAGGTCGTAGTGCCATCGGGCGACAACGAGAGCGACGACGAGGCCGGGCAACATCGCCAGGAACCAGACTGTCGCGTCGGCAGCGAGGAAGAACTGGTTCATGACGCGTCAGGCATCCTCACCCGGCGCCGACTGATCAAGGCGTCGTGATGCGCCCGGGTCCGTGCACCGGTGGCCGCCACCTGTACGAGGACGCACGCCACCTCAGGGAAGTCCGTCGCGGCGCGCTTCATCACCCGGGCCAGTTCGGCCGGCGCGATCTCTGATGCCGACACCCGCGGCGGTGTGGTGGCTGCGGCCGGGTTGACCCCGATCAACACCACTCGTCACCGGGTCATTCCTCAGGAACACAAGGGCGACAACCCAGAAGAGGCACTCCGAAGAGTGCCTCTGACCTGGTGTCACATGATGGTTGAGGTTGGCAGCCCGTACGGGATTCGAACCCGTGCCGCCACCTTGGCAGCGAGCAACGCTCCTGACGCCGCCCTTTTCCGTCCGGCGGCGTGCGCTCTGGCCTCCCTGCCGACAAGGCAGACCTCGACGGCCGGAAGAGCTGAAATCCCCCACGTCAGGAGCCTGCCCACCAACGGCACCGTCGCCGCGCTCCGGAAGGTGCGTTTGCGCACCCGAATCCGCACGTGGCGTGCGGATTTCGGCACGCAAAGCTGGGCCAACTTTGTCGAAGACGAGCGGCTGGCACTTCATAACGTTTCACGTTCATAACGAGATCCGTCATACTCGTCGGTGTGCTGCGCAGCCCTGCGCAAGCTGCTGATCCTGGACGCCGCCGACCAACTCGGCGACCTCCGAGTTCCTCCGGGAAACAGGCTGGAGAAGCTCAAAAGAGACCGGGCTGGTTCGTACAGCATTCGCATCAACGATCAGTGGCGTCTCTGCTTCCGGTGGACGACCGCAGGGCCCGAAGACGTCGAGATCGTGGACTACCACTGAGAGGAAGACGAGATGACCACCCCACCCACCATGGAGCCGATCCATCCCGGCGAGATCCTGCAACTCGAGTAGATGGAACCGCTCGGGATCACACAGCACCGCGTGGCCGTCGCGATCGGAGTGCCACCCCGCCGCATCAACGAGATCGTTCACGGCAAGCGCGGGATCACCGCCGACACGGCCCTGCGTCTCGCCCGGTACTTCGGTACGAGCGAACGGTTCTGGCTGAACCTGCAGAGCCGCGATGAACTCGAAGTCCAGCGCGACCGGCTGGCCGGCATCCTCGACCAGATCGAGCCGCTCGCCACCGCCTGAGACCATCATCTTGTTCAGGTGACGAAGTGCCCCAGAGCGTGCATCCCCACGTCTCGTCGCGCCTGTCACCGACCGCCGGGACCGGGTCAGCGGCAGTCAACGGCGATCCCGAGCGCTTCGCAGATCTCGCGCATCTTGGTATCGGCGAGGCGGCCGAGGCGTTCGACGAGAACACCGGTCGACACACTCTCGACGGAGTCCAGGTTGGCGACACATGGTCGAGGCACAGGGTCGTCGCCGGGTTCCAACGCGACCTCGCTCGCAAGGCCACGCACCGTCGTCGTGCACGGCGCGACGAGTGCTCGGCGCAGACGCGGGATGGCAGCGTCTCTGGAGAGCACCACGACGGGTCGGCGGCCGATGTCGGGGATCTCGCACCACCACACCTCGCCACGCATGGGCGTGGTCACGATGAAGCGGCCGCTTCCCGGAACGATTCCAGATCACCCCACTCGTCCGGCGTTTCCAGTGGACGTTCGTCGTAGGCCGCATAGCTGGCGTCGAGTTGGGCGGCGCGTTCTCGCGCCAGGAGCGCTTCCAGCGCGGCATCGAGCAGCGCAGCGTCAGTGGTATGCGCCAGCGCTCGCCGGGCGCGTGCCAAGAGCTCCTCGTCGACGGTGGTGCTCACTCGAACCCGTGGCATGCCACAAGTATGCCATCGACGTGGCACCCCGTGGCGCAGGATCCCGTGAGTCCGGCGCACGGTTGCCGGGGCGAGCGGTTTCCCGCCGACACCGCCGGACGCCTGCAAGCGCTGGTAGAGCCGGTCGAGATCGGACGATCTCAGCTTCTTCAGCGGCGTCGACCCGATGTGCGGGGGCAGGTTCCGGTCGATCACACCCGCGTCTCCTCGACATCGGCACGCCATGGGCAACGAGGGGCGAAAACCGGGAGAGGCACTCCGAAGAGTGCCTCTGACCTGGTATTTCCTTGGCAGCCCGTACGGGATTCGAACCCGTGCCGCCACCTTGAGAGGGTGGTGTCCTAGGCCACTAGACGAACGGGCCAAGTAGCGCTCGGCATGGTACCAGCGCGGGTCGGCCCGCCCAACCGGGCGGGCCGACATCGCGAGCTGGGGAGAGAGGAATCGAACCCCTAATAACAGAACCAGAATCTGCTGTGTTGCCTGTTACACCACTCCCCATCGGTATTGGTGCGGGCGAAAGTGTACCGGCGTCAGCCCGTGAGGACACTCAGGCGACCGAACCCGATCAACCGTCCGACCGCCACACCTCCGGCCTCCTTCAGGTGCAGGGCCGCCGAGCGAGGACCGGTGACCACACTGGTGCTCGTAGGTGCCACGTATGCCTCCATGCCGACCTCCTGGGCGATCAACCGGCTGCGCAGCGAGTGGAACGGGTCGGTCACGAGCAACACCCGGTCGAGGCCACGGTCGGCCAGGATCGCGGCCGTCGACTCGAGCGACTCGAACGTGCTGGTGCCCTCGTTCTCGAACACGATGGCGCTCTCGGGCACCCCCCGCTCGACGAGGTACCGGGCCGACGCCTCGGCCTCGGTGAAGCGGTCGCCCGGCTGCTGCCCCCCGGTCACCACCACGAGCGGGGCGATGCCCTCCGGCCACAGGCGCAGCACCTCGTCGAGACGGGCCTGCAGTTGCGGCGACGGACGCCCGTCGTACTGGGCGGCGCCGAGCACGACGATGGCATCGACCTCGCGGGCCTGGCTGGCGCGACCGGTGTTCCAGACCTGGAACAGCGACACACCGAAGTACCCGACACCCACCAGGGCCACCGCCAGCAGGACCCGGACCACCGATCGACCGCGCCGACGTCGAGGGGGCGTCGCAACCGGACGATCGACCACCGGGAGCACCTCGGTGGCCGACGGAGACGACTCCGAGGTCGCCGGGACGGTGGCGGCCCAGAGATCGTCGCTCATGGCACCCCGATCACGACGGCTCCGGACGCTCCAGCGCAGCTCGGATCCGGCGCAGCGACTCGTCGGCGCCCAGCAGCTCGATCGGCTCGTACAGGGGTGGGCCCACGCTGCGGCCCGTGATGGCGACGCGCAAGCCCGCCTGCGCCTTCCCGGGCTTGACCTCGTAGGTGGTGCCGATGCCCTCCAGTGTGGTCTTCAGCACCCCTGCGTTCCATTCACCCCGCTCGGCCAGCTGCCCGAACGCATCGAGCACGTCGATCAGCAGCGGACGCGCCCACTCGGGCTTCATCGCCTTGGTCCACGCTGCCTCGTCGATCTCGGGCTGGTCGAGGAACAAGAAGTCGACCATCGGCGCGACGTCGGCCAGGGTCGGCACTCGGGTCTGCACCAGTTCGGCCACCTGGGCGTAGGTGGCTCGATCCCACTCGGGCGGGAGCCAGGCATCGCTCTCGGCGATGAACTCGTCCACCGATCGCATCCGCAGGTATTCACCGTTGAACGCCAACAGCTTCTTCACGTCGAAGAAGGCCGGTGAGTGGTTCACGTCCTCCAGACGGAACTCGGCCTGGATGCGCTCCCACGGCACGATCTCGGTGTCGCCCGCCGGCGCCCAGCCGAGCGTCATCAGGTAGTTCACCATCGCGTCGGCCACGATCCCGTCGGCACGGTACTGCTCGAGCGCGACCTTGTCGCGACGCTTCGACAGCTTCTTGCGCTGCTCGTTCACCAGCACCGGTACGTGGGCCCACTGCGGCGGCCTGGCCCCGAGCGCCTCCCAGAGCAGTTGCTGCTTGGGGGTGTTGGGCAGGTGCTCCTCGGCGCGGACCACGTGGGTGATCCGCATCGAGAGATCGTCCACCACGTTGGCGAGCAGGAACATCGGGGTGCCGTTGCCCCGCAGGAGCACGAAGTCCTCGATGTTGGCCGAATCGAACTCGACCCGGCCGCGCACCGCATCGTTCACGATCACCGCGCCATCCGGTACACGGAACCGGAGGACACGGCCGGGCCCGGGCTCGAGACCGCGGTCGCGCGAGTAGCCGTCGTAGCCGGGTGTACCGGAGGCCTTCGCCCGTTCCTGCACCTGCTCGCCCGTGAGGTCGCAGTAGTACGCGAGACCGGCCTCGTACAGACGCTCGGCGGCGGCCACGTGCTCGGCGGCGTTGGCGCTCTGGAAGTAGGGGCCCTCGAACGTGGGGTCGTCGGGCGAGATCCCGATCCAGGCCAGCGCGTCGAGGATCCCCTGCGTCCACTCCGGGCGGTTGCGGGCCTCGTCGGTGTCTTCGACGCGGAGCACGAACCGCCCGCCGAGGTGGCGGGCGAGCGCCCAGTTGTAGAGGGCCGTGCGGGCCCCACCGACGTGGAAGAACCCCGTGGGCGACGGGGCGAAGCGGAAACGGGGCGACTCGGGCGGCGGTACGGCGTTCGACATGACGTCGTGAACGCTACCGGTGGGCCGCGTGGCCGGCGGTGAGTGCTGCCGCCGTCGACACGGGGAATCAGGGCTGACGATGTCGCACCGACGTCAACCCAAGGTTCCGCAGCTGACGGAGCGCGACCGACAGCGTGGTGAGATCGAGGTGGTCGGCACGACGGATCTCGGTGAACAGCGACATCGTGCGAGCCACGGTGCGCTCGTTGGCAGCGTGCCAGTGCTCGACCGAACCGTCGCTCTCGGTCATGACGGTGGCGGCCAGCTCGGCCAGCGATCCGATCAGATCGTCGCGGAGCGCGGATCGGGCCTGGGTCTGCCAACGGTCGGAGCGGGGCAGCGCACCGACGCCGTTCCACAACCACATCAGCTCGAGCCGGGCGAACACCCCCCAGTACGCGTCGGCGACCGCCGTGGCCGGCGCCGAGGTGTGGCGGGCGATCTCGACCACGTCGAAACAGGTGTGCAGCAGCGGCCACACCGACGCCCGGTGTGCGAGCCCGACCGGTACGCCGGCCTCGATCCGCTGGGCAGCGGTGCTGGCCATCGCGTCGGCCATCGGCCCCGTGACCGCACCGCTGAGCCCGCTCTCGAGCGCCGACACATCGGCACGGAAGGTCGACACCGTGTCGCTGATGTCGAGGGGGTGCCGACGGTTGCGCAGGATCCACAGCGCACAGCGTTCAGCGGTGCGGCGGCAGGCGAGGAGGAGCTCGAGGCGGGTGTCGAGGTCGAGCTCGACGAGCTGGTCGATCTCGGTCCACCGTGTCGGGAACGAGAAGATCTCGCGGGCGGCCACCCACGACCGCACGACCTCGGCGATCGAGGCCCCCGTGTCCTCGGTCATGCGGTGGTCGAACGAGATGCCCGACAGGTTCACCATCTGGTTGACGATCTGGGTGGCGATGATCTCCCGTCGGAGACGGTGCGAGCGGATCGCGTGACCGAAACGGTCGCGCAGCACCTCGGGGAAGTAGCGCACCAGATCGTCCTCGAGCGCCGGATCGTCGGGGAGATCGGAGGCGAGCAGCTCGGCCACGTCGGCGTTCTTCGTGTACGCGATGAGGACGGCGAACTCGGGAGTCACGAGACCCTGCCCGTCGGCCTGACGCTCGGAGATCTCCTTGTCGGTGGGGAGGAACTCGAGCTCGCGATCGAGCCAGCCCTCCGACTCGAGCAGATCGAGGTAGCGGGCGTGCACGTTGACCATCGGCAGGGCCTGCCGCCGGGCGATCATCAGCGCCAGGCTCTGCGCCCGGTTGTTGTCGAGCACGAGCTCGGCCACCTCGTCGGTCATCGACGCCAGGAGTTCGTTGCGCTGCAGCACCGTGAGCTGGCCGGCCGCGACCACCTCGTCGAGCAGGATCTTGATGTTGACCTCGTGATCACTGCAGTCGACGCCGGCCGAGTTGTCGATCGCGTCGGTGTTCACGAGCCCACCGGCCAGGGCGAATTCGATGCGGGCCCGCTGGGTGAACCCGAGGTTCCCGCCCTCGCCGACGATGCGGCACCGCAGATCGGTCGCATCGACCCGCACGCCGTCGTTGGCACGGTCGCCGACATCCGCGTGGCTCTCACTGCTCGCCTTCACATAGGTGCCGATGCCGCCGTTCCACAGCAGGTCGACGGGAGCGGTCAGGATCACCCGGATCAGCTCGAGCGGCGTCATCCGCTCGGCATCGGTGCCGAGCGCGGCGCGGGCCTCGGGACTGAGCGTGATCGACTTGACCGACCTGGGGTACACACCACCGCCATCGGAGATGAGCGAGCTGTCGTAGTCGGCCCAGCTCGATCGTGGCAGCTCGAACAGCCGGCGGCGTTCGGCGAACGACACCGACGGGTCGGGATCGGGGTCGAGAAAGATGTGGCGATGGTCGAACGCCGCCACCAGGCGGAGCTGTTCGGAGCGCAGCATCCCGTTGCCGAACACATCGCCCGACATGTCGCCGATGCCCACCACGGTGAGCGGATCGATCTCGGCGTGCTTGCCGAGCGCCGACGCGTGCCGACGGACGCTCTCCCACGCGCCACGGGCGGTGATGCCCATCGCTTTGTGGTCGTAGCCAACGCTGCCGCCGGACGCGAACGCGTCACCCAGCCAGAACCCGTACTCGTCGGCCACGCCGTTGGCGACGTCGCTGAAGGTGGCGGTGCCCTTGTCGGCCGCCACCACCAGGTAGGGATCGAGCCCGTCGTAGCGCACCACGGCCGGCGGTGTCCGGATCTCGCCGTCGATGATGTCGTCGGACACGTCGAGCAGCGAGCGGATGAACTCGCGGTAGCACTCGGTGGCGTGAGTGCGCAGCTCGGACGGATCGTCGGGTGGGTTCTTGACCACGAATCCGCCCTTCGCGCCCACCGGGACGATCACTGCGTTCTTCACGATCTGCGCCTTCACGAGGCCGAGCACCTCGGTGCGGAAGTCCTCACGACGATCACTCCAGCGCAACCCGCCACGGGCGATGGGACCGGCACGGAGGTGCACACCCTCGACATCGGGGGAGCACACGAAGATCTCGAACATCGGCCGGGGTTCGGGGAGCCCGGGGACGGCCGACGGGTCGAACTTGAACGCGATGGGCGCGCGTCCGCCGTAGGCGTTGGTGCGCAGCGTGGCCTCGATCAGTGCCAGGAGGGTGCGACAGATCCGATCCTCGTCGAGCACCTGGATCTCGTCGATCAACGTGAGGAGGGCCGTGCGGGCGGCGTCGACGGCGGCCTCTCGTTCGCTCACACCCGGCTGGAACCGCTGCTCGAAGAGGAACACGAGTCCGCGGGCCACACCGGGGAGGCGGGCGAGGGTGGCCTCGATGTAGCTGAGGCTGAACGCGAACCCGATCTGCCGCAGGAATCGCACATAGGTCCGCAGGATGGCGACCTCCCGACGGTCGAGCCCCGCCAGGGCCACCAGGCGATTGAGACCGTCGGCCTCGACCTCGCCCGCCATGAGCGCCTCGAAGGTGCGCTGGATCTCGGCGTGGCGCCCAGGATCGATGTCGACGCCGACCGGCAACCGGACACCGATGTCGTAGAGGTGCACCTCTTCACCATCGATGGCGATGGTGGCGGGGCGCTCGTCGATGGCGGCGAGTCCGAGGTGACCGAGGACGGGCAGCAGCTCCGCCAGCGTGGCGGCCTGTCCGCGACGGAAGACGCGGAACCTCCACTCGTGGGTCGGGGCGTCGATCTCACGGCTCATCGCCGTGGCGAGGACGTGATCGGAATCGAGGAGCTCGTCGAGGCGCACCAGATCGCTCACCGCCCGGGTGGCGCTCACGTGCGCCGCGTAGTCGGCGGGCATCACGTCGAGGAAGCGCTGCGCCAGCCGGCGACCCTCCTGCCCACCCAGTTGGCGCACGAGCGCGTCGAGCACCCGGTCGGCCCACGAGGTGGTGAGCTCGTCGATGCGCTCGGCCAGCCAGTCGAGGTCGGGCACCCCGAACTCTGGGGTCCGACGGACCGTGAACGTGATGCGCGCCAAGGAGCTGTTGCCCACGAGCGATTCGAGGTCGCGGTACGGGGTGCCGTACGCCTCGGCCACCACCGCCGCCACTGCCGCGGGCATCTGGGCGTCGAAGCGTGAACGCGGCACGTACACCAGCACCGTCGACCAGTCACCCACCGGTTCCGGCACGTCGAACACCCGGACGATCTGGCGCTCCTGGATCCCCACGATGTCGATCACGAGGTGCGCCAACGCGTCGCCGGTCAGCTCGAACACCAGATCGCGCGGCAGGGTCTCGATCACGTTCCGGGCCGATCGACCGGTGTGGGTCTCGGCTCCGTCGCTGGTGAGGCCGAGGATGGCGCGGGTGCGGTCGCCCACCGAGGGGATCGACATCACGCTCTGCCGGTAGGCCCCCGACGCGAGGAGACCGACGAAACGGTGGCGAGCACCGTCGCCGGCGCGAACGCTGATCGACGTGCGGCGGGCGGCTCGGTGGATGGTCGACACGGCATCGCTGCGGGCGATCACCACCGCTGTGCGGTCGCTGGCCTCGATCGGCACCGCAGGAGGGTCGATGTCGTGCGGACGTCGGAGCTGGCCGAGCTCGGTGCCGGGTCGCACGACGAGTCCGCCGTCGTGGGTACGGTCGTAGGTCGCGGCACCGAGGAACACGAAGTTGCCGTCCGCCAACCACGCGAGCAGTGGGTCCTCGTGGGCCAGGCCTGCGAGGCGAGCACGCATCTCCTGGAAGTCGGCCACCACGCGGTGCACCTCTTCGACCATCTCGTCGATCTCGACGGCCAGTTCCTGCGCGAACCCGTGGTCGCACCGGTCGATCTCGATCTGGGTCCAGGCCTCGGTGCGACGGCCACCGCGCACCGCGGTCAGCCGACCCTGGTCGTCACGATCGACATCGAGCATGGGGTGCACGAGGAGGTGCGTGCGGATCCGGCGCCGGTCGAGCACCATGCGGATCGTGTCGACCAGGAACGGAGCATCGTCGGTCACGACCAGCAGCACCGACCGGGTCGAGTACCAACCATCGACGTCGCGGTCGGGTGAGCGCACCTCGACGCGGGTGTCGCCCCACTGCCGATCACGTCCCAACAGGTAGTGGACCAGCGCCACGGCGTACACATCGTCGAGCTGGCGCTCGTCGACATCGGCATCGGGCAGCTCCCGGTAGTACTCCTCGAGGAAATCCACGAGGACGGGGTCGTCGGGCCGACGCTCCCGAGCCATCCGGGCGAGACGGGCGGAGATCGGGATCACGTCCCGACGGCTCGACTCGACCTCTGTGGACATGTTTGACCCCCTCGGGCCGGGACCTCGTCGTCACGGCCGGTGCACTCGGTGGCCGATCCTAGTGCCGTGGCAGACAACGTTCGGGGTGTCTCCGACCGGCACTCTCGCCGCGCTCCGGAAGGTGCGTTTGCGTACCCGAATCCGCACGTGGCGTGCGGATTTCGGCACGCAGAGCTGGGTCAACCGGGGGTGCCCCTCCAACGCCGGATCGCTGGGACGTCACAGACCGGGCAAACGCTTCCTGACAGGACACTCGATCGGTGATCCAGGCTGTCGTCGGACACTGGTCGACCGCGCGATCGCTGGTGCACCCGGCGTCGGCCCAGCGCCGCCGGTAACGTCTCGGTCGTGCCAGGTCGCG
>REDU01000086.1 GCA_007693335.1 Ilumatobacter sp.
GGTTCGGCCTGGTCTGGTTCGGCCTGGTCTGGTTCGACATGTTCGGCTGCCGCAACGTCGTGCGCCGCCTCGTCCGGGGCAGCCGGTGCTCCGTCGGTGGGTCGGCTGAGGTAGGCGGTCACGTCGGTGCCGGCCGGCACGATGGCCACCACGTCCCATCCCTCCGCCGACTTCTGGGTGAGCTGGTCGGCGAGTGACGCCGAGTCGTACGACGACACGCTGATCGAGGAGTACTCCTGCATGGCCCGCACACTAGTCCCGAGGCCGGCGGCGTTTGCCGTCTTCGCGGTGCTCCCGGCTCAGCCGCTCACGAGATCGTCGGGATCGACATCGTCCACGCCACCGTCGTGGATCACCTCACCGTCGCGCAGGGCGATCAACCGGTCGGTGTGGGCCAGGGTCGAGAGCTCGTGCGTGGCCACCAGCACGGTGGCACCGTCGATGTGGGCCCGATGGAGCAGTTCCAGCAGTGCGTCGCGTCCGCCCCGGTCCAGGCCCACGAACGGCTCGTCCACCACGAGCGCGTCGAACGGCCGCACGAAGGCGAGGCAGATCGCTGCCTTCTGTCGGAGACCACGGCTGAACGTGCTCGGCAGGTCGTCGGCCCGGTCGGTGAGCCCGACCATCTCGAGCAGATCGGCCGCCTGCTGCTCCCACTCAACGGTTCCGTGGAGACGCGCCACGTACTCGAGGTGCTCCCACACGGAGAGGTCGTCGTAGAACACGGGCTGGTCGGCCAGGTACGACAGGGCGGCGCGAGCCGGGATCGACCCGACGGGGTGCCCGCCGATGGTCGCATGGCCGGCCGTCGGTTCGAGCATCCCGGCGAGCAACCCGATGAGGGTGCTCTTCCCGCTGCCGTTGTGGCCGATGAGGGTGATCCGCTGTCCCTCGGCCACCTCGAGATCGAGGGGAGCGAGCGCGTCGTGGGCGCTCTCGGAGTATCGCTTCACGAGGCCCGCCGTCAGGATGGATCCGGGTGCGGCGGTCATGTCGATCCGCCCTCCGACGGCGCGCCGACGGCGGGGCGTGCCTGCGAGGTGGTCACCGTGGTGGCCTCGCGCCACGCCCGTCCCCACTGATCGCGACGGCGGATCCACCATCCCACGGCACCGAGCACGAGGCCGGCACCGATGATCGACCTGACCACCGACTCGGCGGTGGGTTCGGCCCGCAGCCCGAGGAGTGCGACGGCGGCGAGCATGCTGACGGCCACGGGCACCACCGTACGCATGGCCGTGCCGAACCCCGCGAACTCCGGCGGGACCATCGCCGGCCCGTCGCCGCCCACCGAGGAGCTGTCGCGGATGACCGCCACGGTCGCGCCGGCCAGGCCGACCAGGGCGAGCGGCACCGCCACTGCGAAGGCGGCACCGGCCCGCTCGGGTGCGGCGGCGGTCACCACCGCAGCAGCCACGAGCGCCGCGATCGCGACCGTGACGACCGGCACGATCAGCAGCGCCAGGTGCAGCACACCACGCTCGACCGGACGTACGTCGGTGATCGGGGGATGATCGATCTCCTGTGACAGCGGTTCGAGGGCGTCGAGGCCGATGAGGAACGCGAGGAACCCGACCACCACGAGCATCGGGGTGGTGCCCTCGAGCACGATGTGGGCCGTGAGCCCGGCGAACGCTGCCAGCGTCAGCATCCGGAGGGCCCGCGCCGCCGGTGTGCGGGCGAGACCGTGGAGCCCGCGCCGGCTGCCGGCGGCGAGCAGCGCGCGCCACGAGATGTCACCGCCGCCCGACATCGGCGGGCGGTTCGCCCCGCTCGAGCGTCCGATGCGGATCCAGGGTCGCGTTCGTGGTGACTCGCTGCGCAGCTGACGTCGGAGCACGATCACCGTGCGGAGATCCTGCACGGTCACCGCGAAGCGCAGCTGCGACACCAGCGCGCCCCGCCGCACGAGGGCCTCGATGCGCAGCCGGTGGATCAGCGCGAACGCAGTCCCGAGAAGGGCGATCGGCACGAGCAGACCGACTGCGATCATCACGGGGTCCACCGGGTCGAGCAGCGGACCTCCCCGGGGGTCGCGGCGCCATCCGAGCACGGCCACGTGGCCGAGGGGGTCGCCGATGCCGGCCGTGTCGGTCCGGACGGCCACGATCTGCGAGAGCACGAGTGCAGCACCGAACCCCGTCGCCATCGACCTCCGGACACGGAGGGTGTGGGCGAGCACGGCGAACGCCACGAACACGATCGCCAGCGCTGCGCCCGCCAGCGCTGCACCGCCCGACCATCGGGCAGGTGAACCGGGGAGCCGTTGGGCCGCGAGCTGACCGGCGATGGCCGCCACCACGGCTCCGGCGAACACCAGCGACCGGGCGCGCTGGGCGAGGGGTCGGGCGAGCACGCGGCGACGCGACACGGGAGCCAGCAGCAGGTGTCGGACGTCGCCCGCCTCGACCGCCACCGGCCCACCGTCGGCGCCGCTGCGCAGTCCGAGCGCCAGCACGGCCACCACCAGCAGCCCGAGCACGCCGGGTGCCGCCTCGAACAGCTCGGCCGATCGGGCGGTCGAGATCTCGGCGTCGCCCACGAGATCGCTCACGACGATCACGGCGCCGCCTCCGAACAGCGCCGCCAGGTAGACGCGATAGGCGATGTCGAACCACTCGAGATCGCCGAGTCGTCGTGCCCGGCGCGCCCGTCGGAGATCACGCAGCGCCTGCACCGCGGCGACGCTACCGGGCGGGTCGCGTGGGCGGCGCCGGGTCAGCGGCGCATACTTGACGTGATGGACACCGCGGCCGTCCAGGTCTTCACATCGATCCTCACACTGGTCACGCTGGCCGGCTCCGCGATCTCGTTGACCGCCTGGTTGCTGGCGCCCCGCTGGGCGCCGGCCGCGGCGGTGGCACGATCGGTGGGCGAGTCCGGGTTGTGGCTCGCCGCTGTGGTGGCGGTGGGTGCCACGCTGGGCAGCCTCTACTTCTCAGAGATCGCGAACTTCCAGCCCTGCAAGCTCTGCTGGTTCCAGCGGATCGCCATGTACCCGTTGGCGCCGATCCTCCTGGTGGCCGCCATCCGTCGCGACCGCTCGGTGGGGTGGTACGTGTACCCGATCGCCGTGATCGGTGCGGGCATCGCCGGCTACCACGCCCTGATCGAGTGGCGACCGTCGCTCGACGGAGGGGTGTGCGGGGCGTTCGGCCCCTCGTGCACCGACATCTGGTTCCGGGAGTTCGGGTTCGTCACGTTGGCGTTCATGGCGCTGGTGGGTTTCCTGTCCATCATGGTGTTCACCTTGTTGGCGGTCCGTCCCCGCCGCGGAACGGAGTCGACGTGACCAAGACCACTCGCGATCAGGAGATGTCGGGCTCCCGCCGCTCCTCCACACCCCTCGTGCTCGGCGTGGTGGTGGTCCTGGTGATCGTGGCCGCCGTCGTCACCATCGCGCTGACCGGCGGTGACGACGAGGAACCCACCGTCGCGACCGTGCCACCCACCAGCCCCGCCGAGGATCCGCCACTGGACGACACCGGTGACGAGGTGGACAACGGCGACCCGACCGGGAACGGCGATCTCGGCACCGTTGGTGACGACGATCTGTTGCTCACGACGGGATCGGGCACCGACGAGCGGCTGCCCCCCTCGTTGAGGGGCGAGGCGCGCGACGTCGAGATCGAAGGCGCCTGGCTGCCCCGGTTCGATCCCGAGGCACCCGACCCCGCCATCGGCATGCGCCCGCCGCTGCTGGTGGCCGAGGATGCGAACGGTTCGGTCTACACGATCTCGCCCGACATCGCTGGTCCCGTGATGCTGGTGTTCCTGGCCCACTGGTGTCCGGTGTGCGACGACGAGATCGCCCACATCGCCGAACTCGAGCGTGACGGCCGACTCCCCGACGACATGACGGTGTTCGGCGTGCTCACGGCCATCGAGCCGGGTCGCCCGAACTTCCCGCCGTCGCGCTGGGTGGTCGATCGTGGCTGGCCGTTCCCCGCGGTGGCCGACGGCGTCGACTTCGACAACGAGCAGTGGGCGGCTGCCAACTCGTTCGGACTGTCGGCCTACCCCTACGTCGTGCTCTCCGACGACGGCATCGTGGTCGACCGCTGGTCGGGTGGGCTGGGCGTGGACGGTCTCGCCGCCCGGATCGACGCAGCCGTCGGCTGACCCGTCACGACCCTCCGGCTCGACCCCCGGCGTCGAGCCGTTCGATCAGGGCCGGCCGGACGCCCCAGACCGCTGCGAGTCGTTCGGCCGCCGCTGCGGCAGCCGACAGGGTGTCCGGATCGGGTTCGTCGACGAGGACGGCCCGGATCATCAGGTTCTTGGCGGTGTGCTCGGTCGACACGAACTCGATCACGTCGGTGCGGTAGCCGTGGGCCCGCAGGATCTCGGCGCGCACGGTGTCGGTGAGGAGATCGCCCAGGCGTTCGCGGACGATGCCGTGTCGGAACATCGGCTCGAACCCGTCCGGTACGTGATGGCGATCGAGCTGGGCCTGCAGGTGGTGCTGGCAGCACGGTGCGGCGAGCACCACGCGGGTGCGCCACCGGATCGCCCGGGCGAGGGCGTCGTCGGTGGCGGTGTCGCAGGCGTGCAGTGCGAGCACGAGATCGGGAGGTTCGTCGGGTTCGAAGCCATCGATGGTGCCGGTGCGGAACTCGATGTCGCGCCAGCCGAGGGTGGTCACCGTGGCGCTGAGTCCGGCCACCAGGTCGGCCTTGGTGTCGACGCCGATCATGGTCGAGCCCGGCGCGATCCGGCTCAAATGGTGGTGGGTGGCGAGGGTGAGCACCCCCGAGCCGCACCCGAGGTCGACGGCCCGCACCGGAGCGGTGTGACCGGCACCATCCGACACGCTCGCGAGCGTGTGATCGAGGATCTCGACGAAGCGCTCGACCTGGCGGTACTTGGCGGAGGCGGAGGGCTTCACGACCCCACGCTGATCGGTGATACCGACGGCACGGAGGAACGGCGCGTCGGGCTCGACCAACCTCGGCTTGGCGCGGTCGTGCGATGTGTCGATCTCGTCGGTGCTGGCCCGGTGGCGGACGATCCGGGGTACGCCCTTGCGCGAGTGCTGGAGCTGGAGATCACCGTCGAGCGTCTTGACGTACGCAGTCGCGTATCCGCTCGACAGCAGCTCCAGCACGACGGTGGGTGCCCGGTCGACCGCCACGTTGCTGACGTCGGTGCTCCGGCCGTCGAAGGTCGACACCTGGAGGTGGCGCCCCGTCCGGAGCTCGACGGGCCGGACGGTCACCTTCTCCGCCGCTGTCCGGGTGCCCCGCCGCGCCCCGCTGAACGAAGCCGACACGAAGCGCTCCGGATCGCACACCGCGTCGACCACGGACGACCAGGCCGCCGGGACCTGGTCGGGATCCGGGTCGGGGCCGACCGCGCCGGTCACGGTCCGGATCCGGGGGTCGGATGCTCGGCATCGGCGGTGTTCGCGAGCTGCTCGGCGCGACGGAGCACCTCGCGCAGCGGGAGCCCGAGCGCGTCGGCGACCACCGCGGCGTCGTCGTGCTCCACCTTCACGCGTCCGTCGTCGGCGATCTTGACCCGCACGGAGTGACCGTCGAGCTCGACCGCCGATTCGCGACGCCGCTGCGGCCACCGTTCGACGGTGGAGGCCCGCACCCCGAGCGTGCCGGTCTCGGCCACCAGCACCCCGACCACCCGAGCGGCCGCAGGATGGTCGCAGAGGGCGTGCACGGTGTGGGCCGGGCGACCCTTCTTCATGACGATCGGCGTCACCCAGGCGTCGTGTGCGCCCGCCTCGAGCAGGGCGGCGATCGTGTGTGCCAGCACCTCACCGGTGGCGTCGTCGAGGTTGGCCTCGAGCAGTCGTGCCTCGCGACCGGCTCCGCTCACCCCGGTCGAGTCGTCTGCGACCTGGGCGCCAACCACCACGTTCACGACGTTCGGCCGTCCGGGCGGATCGGCGGTGCCGGCGCCGAACCCGACCGAGCTCACGTCGAGCGCCGGCATCGGGCCGAACCCGTCGGCCAACGTGGTGAGCAGCGCCACACCGGTGGGCGTCGACAGCTCCATGGTGGTGTCGACCCCCACCGCGGGCGCGCCCACCCTGGCGAGCAGGCGGACCACGGCGGGTGCCGGGTTCGGGAGCACTCCGTGGGCTGCGTGCACGGTGCCGTGGCCGACCGCGATCGGGCTGCACACGATGCGTTGCACCCCGAGTGACTCGAGTGCTGCGCACACGCCGACCACGTCGATGATGGCGTCGAGCGCCCCCACCTCGTGGAGCTCGACCTCGTCGGGGTGGATCCCGTGGATCTCACCCTCGACCTCGGCGAGCACCCGGTAGGCGGCAACGGCCCGCTCGCGGACCCGGGTCGGGAGATCGGCCCCATCGAGGATCGCGAACACCTCCCGCGCCGGTCGGTGCGGGTGCTCGTGACCGTCGTGGTCGTGGTCGTGGTCGTGGTCGTGGTGGTGGTGGTCGTGGTGGTGGTCGTCCACGACCACGTTGGCCCAGGTGGCGCCGACACCGCCGCGCTGCACCCGCTCGAACGTGAGCGCGTAGCCGTCGAGGCCCAACCCGCCCAGCGCGTCGGCCACCTGGTCGGGATCGGCGCCGGCGTCGATCAGCGCGCCGAGCAGCATGTCGCCGGCCACGCCGGCGGCGCAGTTGAACCAGGCGACGGTGGCGGGTCGGCGTCTCATCCCAGTCCGATCATCCCGGTCCGGTCATCGCGGTCCGAGTACCCGGACGATGGCGCACGCCGCACCGAACCCGTTGTCGATCCCGACCACGGTCACCCCGCTCGCGCACGAGGCGTGCATCGCGAGCAGCGCCGTCACGCCGTCGAGACCGGCGCCGTAGCCCACGCTGGTGGGCACGGCCACCACGGGTCGGCCCGTGAGGCCGCCCACCACGCTCGCGAGGGCACCCTCCATACCCGCCACGACGATCACGGCGTCGGCGGTCGTGACGCGATCGAGGTGGGCGAGCAGCCGGTGGAGACCGGCCACCCCCACGTCGTGCAGCCGGTCAGCGCTCACCCCGTGGGCCTCGAGCGTGACGGCCACCTCGTCGGCCACGGGCACATCGGCGGTCCCGGCGGTCACGACCAGCACCCGCTCGGGGCGGACGGTCTCGGGGAGTCGCCACGCGAGGCACCCGCCGCGCTCGACGGCCGGGCCGTGGGCCGCCGTGGTGGCCTTCGCCTGGGCGTCACTGGCGCGGGTCAACAACACGGTGCCGGAGCCGTGCTCCAGCAGCTCACCCACGATGCGGACGCATTGCTCGGGTGACTTGCCGGGGCCGTAGACGGCCTCGGGCATCCCCTGGCGGATCGTTCGATGATGATCGACCAGCGCGTCGCCCATGTCGGCGAACGGCAGCCGGCCGAGGCGCGCCACCGCCTCGTCGGGTGTGATGGTTCCCGATCGGATCCCGTCGATGAGTGTGCGCAGGGCGGTGTCGTCCACGCCGCACATGGTGCCAGACCCGTAGCCTCTCGGACATGACGACCGCCGGCCCCGCGAAGCTCGCCTTCTTCGGACCGTTCGGTACGTTCACCGAGCAGGCCCTGCGCACCCAGCCCGATCTCGAGTCGTACGAGCTGGTGGCGTGCCGCACGGTGCCCGACGTGCTCGACGTCGTGTCGGCCGGTCAGGCCGACGCCGGGTTCGTGCCGATCGAGAACTCGATCGAGGGCATGGTCAACTTCACGCTCGACGCGCTCGCGTTCGACCACGACCTCCGCATCGTGCGCGAGGTGGTGCTCGACATCGAGCACTGCCTGCTCGGTCATCCCGGAACCACCCTCGACCAGGTCCGGACGGTGCTCTCGATCCCCGTCGCCACGGCCCAGTGCCACCGCTTCTTGCGCGAGCGCCTGCCTCACGCCGATGTGCGCGCCGCCAACTCCACGGCCGATGCCGCCGTGATCGTGTCGGATGGCGGTGATCCCACCGCGGTGGCGATCGCCCCGGAGGTCGCCGCGCAGCGGTACGGCCTGGAGGTGGTCGAGCGTGGCATCGAGGACCACGCCGGCAACCAGACACGGTTCGTGCTGGTGACCCGGGAGGGCATCCCGCCGGTGACGGGCCACGACCGGACGGCGCTGGTGGTGTACCAGCGCGCCGACGAACCCGGCAGCCTCATCTCGATCCTGCAGGAGTTCGCCGCCCGACGGGTGAACCTGTCGAACCTCATCAGTCGGCCGACCAAGCGTGGTGGTCTCGGCGACTACTGCTTCATCATCTTCGCCGAGGGACACGTCGACGACGATCTGCTCGCCGACGCCATGCGTGCCCTCCACGCGAAGCAGGGCGGGGTCAAGTTCTTCGGCTCGTACCCGCGCGCCGACGCCACGGCCCACGACGCCCGAGAGCACGCCGACACCAGGTGGCGCCAGGCCGACGACTGGATCGCGGCACTGCGCGACGCGCCGCGTCACTCTCCGGGTCACTCTCCGGGCGCCGGGTCCTGAACGTCGAAGCCGGATCTCCGTCGCCGTCTACGCTGCACCCGATGTCGAGTCAACCGATCAGCGTCGTCACCGGAGCCAACTCAGGCATCGGGCGCGCCACCGCCGTGCACCTCGCGTCAGTGGGGCACGACGTCTACGGCACGGTTCGATCGGTCACGAAGGCCGAGAAGCTCAACGCGATGGCCGACGCCGCAGGCGTCACGGTGGCGCTCGTCGAGCTCGACGTGGCCGACGACGCCTCGGTGGCCGCCGGGTTCGACGAGATCTTCGCCACCGCCGGTCGGGTCGACCACCTGGTGAACAACGCCGGCGTGGGCGGGAACGCCGTGGTCGAGGAGTGCCCGCCGGCGCTGTTCGACGAGGTGATGAACGTGAACCTGAACGGGGTCATCCGCTGCACGCAGGCCGTGCTGCCGCAGATGCGTGAACGGGGATCGGGAACGATCGTGAACGTGACATCGGTGGTGGGCCGTCTCGCTGCGCTGGCCCAGGCTCCGTACACGGCCTCGAAATGGGCGCTCGAGGGCGTGTCCGAACAGCTCGCGCAGGAGGTGGCACCATTCGGCGTGCGCGTGGCCATCGTCGAACCCGGCGTGACCAAATCGGCCATCTTCGCGAAGAACATCGACACCCCGAACAGCACCGGTGCCTACGAGGTGCAGTACCGCCGGATGTTCCAGATGTACGCCGCCGGTATGGCGCACGCCACCGACCCGTTCGAGGTCGCGGCGGTCGTCCAGCACGCCATCGAGACCGACTCGCCCGTCTTGCGGTACCCGGTGAGTTGGGCCGGCCCGGAGATCATCGCCGGTCGCGCTGCGCTCAGCGACGAGGACTGGGTGGCGATGGGCACCATCGCGTCCGACCAGGAGTACATCGACCGGTTCCGAGAGGTGTTCGGGGTCGACATCTCGACCTGACGAATGGCGCGAACGGGGTACGTGCCGGTGGGCCGTGGGTCACCCGTGCCGTGTGGTGTCGCGTCGGTGCTTGTTGTTCCGCGGCTCGGTGCGCTGCTTGGTGTCGGTGATCTGTCGGATCAGATCGTCGCGCACCTCCATCATCGCGGCGTCGAAGTCGGTCCGGTGCGAGGTGGCCACCAGACGCGGGAAGCCCGCGATCCACGCCTCGAGCGTGGCCTTCTGGCTCGGGGTGTCGCGCTCCTTGACCGTCAGCTGCAGCTCGACCGCCGCGGGGTCGAACGAGCGGAGCCGATGGTCGAGGCTGGTCCAGTGCTCGACGATGGCTGGACGTTCCGACGGCTCGACGCCGGCGCCGATGCGCAGGGTCTGGTCGACGATCGAGAGTTCGTCCGGCAGGGTCATGAGAGCTCCTCGGTTCAAGGGATGGGCAAGAAGGATGCGGGCGTCAGGAGGCCGTCAGTAACGCAGCAGCGCGACGGCGGCCTGCCCGTCGGGGAGACGCTGGGCGCCCACGCTGACCACGCTGCCCGACGATGCCAGAGTCGCGAGCACGGCCCGGTCGAGCACCCGGTGGGCGTCGTCGGTGCCGTCCGTCGGCGCATCGCTCACGAACAGCGTGTCGACGCGGCCCTCTTCGGCCCGGGCGCATGACGCATCCAGCGTCTCGGTGGCGTGACGGTTCCCGAGCCCCTCCTCGTAGCGCGACCACGACTTCTCCAGGTCGGCGGCCAGCCGTTCGCTGATCCGCTGCCACGCCGCGGCATGGAGCTCGACCGGCTTCAGGCGCTCGGGGTTGCCCTCGACGGCCGGCTCGACCACGTCGGCGTGGCGGGTGACCGAGCGGAAGATCGGCACGTAGTAGCCGACGCACGCGAGCACCAGCGGACGCGGATCGGCGCCCAGGAGATCGTGGAGACCGTGATCGACGGCACGGAGGAAGCGCTCGACGGTGGCCTTGTCGTGCTCGCCGACACCGTGACCGTGGAAGCGGGCATCGCCGGAACCGACCGAGCGCGCCTGCAGTTGCCGCTCCGGGTCTTCGTGGGCCAGTGCCTCCGCCATCGAAGTGGGGATGGGACCCGGATCGAGCTCACCGATGGTCGTGCGGGTGGCGGCGAAGAGCCGAACGCTGTTCTGGCTGACCGCCAGCACGAGGAACTCGTCATCGCCCGAGAGCATCGGTGCCAGTGGGGTCACGTGGAACGTATCGCCCACCGTGAGCGAGGTGGGCAGCTCGAACGGGACGCGGAACCACCGGCTCACCTCGGGTGAGGCGAACACGACGAGGCCGTCGGACTGGTGCTGCCAGAACTGTTGGTCGTCGAGCAACGCCCGGGCCGGAGTCAGCACGGTCGCGGGATCGACGCCCTGGTCGATCAGCCGGTGGGCCGCCTCGTCGAGCAGGTTCCGGAGCTGCACCGGATCCTGTCGGACCTCGGCACCCCTGCGGTGCGTGGGGAGCTGGATGCTCACCTTCGGCCCGGAGGACGCCTCCCCGAGCGCTCGGAGATCGGTGGCGGTGACGGGATCGGAATCCCCCACCACGAGTCGGTCGGCGGCCGGGGCACGCAGTTCCTCCATGCGCGCGACCATACCGGACCGTTCGGGCGGTCCACACCGGCCGAAAGTCCCGATCCTGCCGGATCCTTGCAGGCGAGATCCTCGACCCGAGGTGCGGGTGACGGTCGACCGAGCACACTGTCGGGATGGCTGATGGTGATGTGCCCGAGCTGACGGTGACCGACCCGTACGTCTCGACCGGACGGCTGCCGCCCTCCGACGAGATCGACGTGATGCTCGCCAGCGCCCACGAGCTGTATCGAGACATCACCCGCGGTGAGGTGGCCGACTACATCCCGGTGCTCGCATCCGTCGATCCCGAACTGTTCGGCGCCTGCGTGGTCAGTGCGGGTGGACGCGAGCACAGCGTCGGCGACTCCCGACACCCGTTCTCGATCCAGAGCGTCTCCAAGCCGTTCGTGTTCGCGCTGGTGTGCGATGCCCTCGGGCACCGGAAGGCGCGCGAGCTGTTGGGCGTGAACAGCACCGGCCTCCCGTTCAACTCGGTGATGGCCATCGAGCTCAACGAGCACCGCACCATGAACCCGATGGTGAACGCCGGGGCCATCGCGACCACGAGCCTGGTTCCGGGTGACACCGCCGAGCAGAAGTGGGAGTTCGTCC
Source organism: Ilumatobacter sp. (assembly GCA_007693335.1). GTDB lineage: Bacteria > Actinomycetota > Acidimicrobiia > Acidimicrobiales > Ilumatobacteraceae > SKSP01. Next base: position 11,528 of record REDU01000086.1, read on the forward strand.
GTGAGGGGTTGTCGCGCTTCGCCGGTCGGTCGCTGGAGTTCGACGAGGAGGTCTACGAGTCGGAGGCGGCCGCCAATCTCCGCAACGTCGGCATCGCCCACCTCCTCGAGTGCTACGGCCAGCTCTACTTCGATGCCGACCAGTCCACCGACGTCTACACCCGTCAGTGCTCCGTGCTGGTCGACGCGCGCGACCTGGCCGTGATGGGAGCGACCCTGGCCGACGGCGGGGTCAACCCGATCACGGGCGAGCGCGTGATCGCGACGGCGCACTGCAAGCGGGTACTGGCCGTCATGGCCACCGCTGGCCTCTACGAGCGCTCGGGTGAGTGGATGTACGAGATCGGGTTGCCGGGCAAGAGCGGTGTGAGCGGCGGCATCGTGACGGTGTCGCCCGGCAAGGGCGGACTCGGAACGTTCTCACCCCGACTCGATGCAGCGGGGAACAGCGTGCGCGGCGCGCTCACCACCGCCTACCTGTCCGACCGGCTCGGTCTCAACATCTACGCCTCCGAACCGGCCACGGCGGGGTGACCCGCCCCACGACGTCCCTCAGCGGAACGGGAGGTTCCGGGCAGGTCAGTCCAGGTCGTAGGTTTCGGGGAGGCCGAAGCCGGGGGAGCCGATGAGGTCGGCGAACTCGTCGGGGTAGAGCTCGGCTGCGAGTTCCTCGATGCCGGCGATGAAGCCGATGCCGGGGTTCACCGCCTCCTGGGGGAACACGAGGAAGCGCTGTTCGCGGATGGCAGGCACGTCGGCCAGGGCAGGGTCGTCGAGCAGAAGGGCGATCTTCTCCGCACCACGCTGTCCCTCGCCGGCGGTGCCGTAGTCGGTCACCACGATCACCTCCGGAGCTGCCTCCACCACGGCTTCCCACGACACCGGTCCCCACATGGCGGGAACGTCCTCGAAGACGTTGCGTCCGCCCGCCAGTCGGTGGAGCTCCGGCACGATGGTGAGTCCCGGTGCAACGATCGCGGCATCAGCACCTCGGAGGAACCCGAGCGTCGCGGGCGGGTCGGTGACGGCGGGCAGCCGGTCGGCGACACGCTCGAGGCGTTCGTCCCAGTGGGCGATCAGGGCCTCGGCGCGTTCGGGGACGCCGAAGATGTCGCCGAGCGCACGGATGTCGCGGTAGATGTCGTCGACGGTGGCGGGCGCGAGCGTGTCGTCGATGCGTCGGCACGACTCCGACAGCACGTAGCTCGGGATGCCGAGCTCGGCGAGCGAGGCCGGGTTGATGCCGTCTTCGCCGAAGCCGTAGTTCCACCCGGAGAAGACGAAGTCGGGATCGGCGCCGAGTAGCGGTTCGAGGGCGAAGTAGTCGTCGCCGAGCGAGTCGACGGCGTCGTAGTGGTCGCGGAACACGACGGGACGGAGTCGTGGCTTGGCCGCCGAGTAGGCAGCCATCCGGTCGGTCAGGCCGAGCGCGAACATCATCTCGATCATGTTGTCGTCGTTGACCACGGCCCGTTCGGGTGGCGCCCTGAACGTCACCTCGTCGCTGCACGACGTGACGGTCACCGGATAGTGATCGTCGGGCGTCATCGGTGCGGGCCACTCGTACTCGGGTGTCACCTCGACCACCCCGTTGACCACGCCGTCGGGGCCTCCCGTGTCCGGATCGCCCGCCGCGGGTGCATCGTCGAGCGGTTCGCTCTCCCCGGCCGGGGGGACGAGCGCGTCGGTCGTGTCCACGTCGTCGGCACCGCACGCGGTCGTAGCGAGCAGTGCAGTTGCAGCGAGGAACGCGACGCGGATCACGTTGCGATTCATCAGAGGGGTCATGACGGTTCCTTTCGAAGGCTGCTGAAGAGCAGCTGGGGGGTTCCGGTGAACGGATGGTCGACACGGTCGACCCGCACACCGAACACGGGGGTGAGCACCTCGGCCACGAACACCTGCTCCGGTGCGCCCGTCGCCACGATGCGGCCGTCGTGCAGCACGATCACCTGATCGCAGAACTGTGCGGCGAGGTTGAGATCGTGGAGCGCCGCCACCGTGGTGCGCCCGAGCGAGCGGGCGAGCTCGAGGAGCGCGAGCTGATGGTGCACGTCGAGGTGGTTGGTCGGTTCGTCGAGCACGAGCACCGGACAGTCCTGGGCGAGAGCACGGGCAACGAGCGCCCGCTGCTTCTCGCCGCCCGAGAGCGTCATCCAGTCGCGGTGTGCGAGGTGCGTGATCCCGACCGTGTCCAGGGCACGGGCGACGGCGTCGTGATCGGCGTCGCTCTCGCCCGACATCGACCGCTGGTGGGGCATCCGTCCGAGCATCACGGCTTCGTACACGGTGAACTCCAGGTCCGACGGGCTCTCCTGAGCCACGACTGCGATCGAGAGCGCGGCCTCACGCGGCGTCATCGCGCTCACCGGGACATCACCGACCAACACGGCCCCGTGCTCGGCCGAGAGCACCCGGTAGATGGTCTGGAGCAGCGTCGACTTGCCGCTGCCGTTCGGACCGACCAGCCCGACGAGGCGGCCCGATCCGAGGTCGGCCGACACCCGGTCGATCACCACGCGCGTCCCGCGCTTCACGTCGAGTGAGTCGATGGTGAGTGTGGTCGTCACGACGCCCCCGCGCGGCGCATCCGGTCGCGGCGCCGCATGAGCACGATGAAGATCGGGCCGCCGACCAGCGCGGTGATGATCCCGACCGGGAGCTCTTGCGGTGCGGCGATGACTCGGGCACCGGTGTCGACCCAGATCATGAACACCGCACCGAGTAGTGCGGCGAGCGGGAGCACCCTGCGATGGCGACCGCCGACCAGCATCCGGACGGCGTGGGGCACCACGAGGCCGACGAAGCCCACCGCCCCACTGGAGGCGACCATGATCCCGGTGAGCGCCGCGGTCGCGACGAAGAGCTCGATGCGGACCCGGCCGACGGGAACCCCGAAGGTGGTTGCCGCCGAATCACCGGCCACGAGTGCGTCGAGTGGACGGGCACGCCACCAGAGGTGCACGAGGACGGCGAGGAACGCCACGGCCGGGATCGCGAGGGTGTCCCACCGGGCTCGGCCGAAGCTCCCGAGCAACCAGAAGAGCACCTGCTGTGACGCCCGGGGATCGGCCCGGAAGATCGCGAAGCTGGTGACCGCGGAGAGGACGTAGCCGACCACCACACCGGTGAGGACCAGTCGCATCGGCGAGAGCCGGCCCGACTCGTTCGCGATCAGGTAGACGACCGCCATCGTGGCCATCGCGGTGAGGAACGCCGCCACCGAGATGGCCGACGTGCCGAGCGACGAGAACAACCCGAACAGGATCACCAGGGCCGCCCCGACGGATGCACCCGACGAGATGCCGAGGATGTACGGATCGGCGAGCGGGTTGCGCACGAGTGCTTGGACGGCCACGCCCACGACGGCGAGCCCGGCGCCCACGATGCCCGCCAACACGACCCGTGGAAGACGGAGCTCCCACACGATCTGGCGGAGATTGCGACCGATCGACGCGTCGAGCTCGGTGCCGAGTGTCTCGGCGGCGATGATCCGCCACACCGTGCCGGGCGGGACCGAGACCGAGCCCACCGACACGGCCATCACGATCGAACCGATGAGCGTGGCCACGAGGACACACGCGACCACCGGCACCACCGTGACGGGGAGCAGACCGCTGGTGGTCGACGGCGGGCGACGGAGCAGGGTCGTTCCTGGTGGCCCGTCGGCCGGACGGGCGTCGACCAGTGTGGGAGCGTGGTGGGGGGGACGGTCCGCCGTGAGAGACAAGAATAAGAATCATTCTTAATTACTTCGAGGTTGTCAAGTCGTCCGCGCCCTCGACGCAGCTGCTGTTCGAGACCGCTGAACTAGGAATGATTCCTATCTTCAGGTAGTCTCGGGCTCATGGCCCCCGCTGACAAGGTCCCCGTCACCGTGCTCACCGGCTTCCTCGGCGCCGGCAAGACCACGCTGTTGAACCACATCCTCACCGAGCAGCACGGCATGAAGATCGCCGTGATCGAGAACGAGTTCGGTGAGATCGGTATCGACGACGCCCTCGTGCTCGACGCCGAGGAGGAGATCTTCGAGATGAACAACGGCTGCATCTGTTGCACCGTCCGGGGAGATCTGATCCGCATCCTCGGCAACCTGATGAAGCGACGTGATCGGTTCGACCAGATCGTGATCGAGACCACCGGCCTGGCCGACCCCGCCCCGGTGGCCCAGACGTTCTTCATGGACGACGAGATCTCCAGCCAACTCCGACTCGACGCGATCGTGACCGTGGTCGATGCCAAGCACCTCGTGCAGCACCTCGACGACCACAAGCCCGAGGGCGTCGAGAACGAGGCGGTCGAGCAGCTGGCGTTCGCCGACCGGGTGCTGCTGAACAAGGTCGACCTCGCTGCGGACGAGAACGAGCTCATCGAGGTGGAACGGCGCATCCGCGAGATCAACGCCATTGCTCCCATCGTCCGCACCAGCCACGGCAAGGTCGATCTCGATCGCATCCTCGACGTGGGCGCGTTCGATCTCGACCGGGTACTGGCCGACGACCCGGAGTTCCTCGATCCCGACGCCGAGCACCAGCACGATCTGTCGGTCACGTCGGTGGGCATCGACGCGGACGGCGAGCTCGACGTCGGCAAGTTGAACGAGTGGCTCGGGTGGCTGCTGCGGGAGCGCGGTGTCGACATCTTCCGCTCGAAGGGGATCCTGTCGGTGGCCGGGTGGGACGACCGCTACGTGTTCCAGGGTGTCCACATGCTGATCGACGGCCGCACCGACCGCCCATGGGGCCCCGGCGAGCCACGCACCAACAAGCTCGTCTTCATCGGTCGGAACCTCGACCGTGACGAACTCGAGCAGAGCTTCCGGGCATGTCTCGTCGCGTGATCGGCGAGCCGACCTGGCGGATCGATCTGGCCGACTACGTCGCCGCGCTCGACGTGGCACCGCACGGTGAGTTGCTCGTGGCCGGCTCGCTGTCCGGCGATGCTGCGCTGATCGACACCGACGATGGCCGGGTGGTGGCGAAACTTGCCGACCATCGGTTCGGGGTGCTCTCGGCGGCATGGACCCCCGACGGTGGCGCCGTGGCAGTGGGTGGCCACGACGGTGTGGTGCACCTCTACGGCCCGTCCGGAGGTTGCTTCGCCAGTCACGAGCTCGGCGGGTGGGTGGCCGATCTGGCCTGGTCGCCCGACGGGAGCACGCTGGCTGCAGCTGTCGGGAAGACGTTGGTGCTGATCCAACGGGCCAATGGCTGCCCTCACCGCTTCGACCCCGTCGCCTCCACCATCACCGCGGTCGCCTGGGCGGTCAACGGCAAGCGCGTGGGCGTGACCGCATACGGCGGCGTCACCTGGTTCGACCCGGACGCCGTTCCGGCGACCGAAGCGGTACGCACGTACCCCTGGAAGGGGTCGCTGCTCTCGCTCGTCATGTCACCCACCGGGAAGTGGGCGTGCGGCGGCGCCCAGGACGCCAGCGTGCACCTCTGGAAGCTGTGGTCGGGCGACGACCTCGCGATGTCCGGATACCCGGCCAAGCTCGAACACCTCGCATTCCGCGACGACGGCCGCTGGATGGCCTCCGCCTGCTTGGGCGAGATCACTGTCTGGGATTTCGGGGGGAAGGGCCCCGCCGGGAGCCGCCCGGCCGCGGGTGAGGAGCATGCCCGTCACATCTCCTCACTCGACTGGGAACCCGACGGCGAGCGGTTGCTCACGGGTGCCGCCGACGGCCGGATGATCCTGTGGCCCTCCCCCCGGAAGCAAGGTCAGCAGTTGACGCCACTCGACGTGTGCGAGACCGGCGGAGAACTCGCGCACGTCGCCTGGCTGCCCGACCGCAGCGGATGCGTGTCAGCCCGGGCCGATGGTGCCATCGAACACCGCGACATCACCGCTCACCGCACCTGAACCATGTCGACCTCCGAGACTTCCGCAGCACATGCCGATTCGACGGTCAGGGAGACGCAGCGGCGTCACCTGCAGCGTCCGCAGATTCGGGTGTCGATGTGTGATGACTGTTGCTGTGGGACGACCCGCAAGCATCCGGGTGTCGACCATGCCGGAATCCGCGATCGGTTGGCTGCGGCAGTCGCGTCGACGGGAGGGCGGAGCCGCGACGTCGACTGTCTCGGAGTCTGCGAACGGTCGAACGTCGTCGTGGTGAGAACACGTCACGCCGGGAGCTTCTGGATCGGCGAGGTCCTCGACGAGCCGATCGTGGTCGCGCTCGATGGGTGGATCCGACAGGGCACGCCGTTGCCGGTACCTGCTGAGGTCGCTGCCCACGTCTTCGACCGCGACGCCTCCACGAAAGCCGAGACCGAACCGGTGGCTGAACTCGTGTCGCTCCAGCGGAGATCACAGCGATGACGTTGCCCGGATTGGGTCCACGCCGCCCTCGTCTGACGCGGATGGCTCAGTTCGGCGCCTCCCCGCATCGACGACGACCGCCGGAACGGTGGATCACGAGCCCCCGCGCGGCACGTCGCAGGTGACCCGCAGAACCGCTCCGCCGGTCGGGCGGTTGACGACCAAGCCGAACGGTCGCGGGATCTCGGTCGATGTGGCCGTGACGTCGAGGCGTTGGGCGAGCCGTGCGATGGTCAATGTCAGCTCCATCTGTGCGAGAGCGAAGCCGAGGCACATGTGCGGTCCCCGACCGAAAGGTATCCACGCCTGATCGGCCTGTGCCTGTTGGTCGGCGTCGAGGTCGTTGAACCGGTCGGGATCGAATCGCAGCGGTTCGGTCCACGAATCCTCGTCACGGCCGGCGAGGTAGGGCGACCAGACGATCAGCGTGCCCCGACGGATCGTGAAGCCCCCGATGCTGACGTCGCGTGCGGCCTCTCGGGTCGCGAACAACCCCGCCGGATGCAGCCGCAGGGACTCGTGCACCACGTTGCGGGCCTCGCTCAACTCGGTGAGCGTCGAAGGCTCCGATGGGCTGGCCGTCCGCGGTTCGACGAGCACGCGGTCGGCTTCGGCTCGCAGCCGCGACCACACCTCCGGCGATCGACCTGCACGAACCAGCGTCCATGCCAGTGTCGCCGACGTCGTGTCGAAGCCCGCCCCCATCGCCGTCATCGCCTGGTCGTACACCTCTTCTTCGGACAGCGAGTCGTCCTCGATCAGCGACTGCAACAGATCCTCACGGGCTGCTCCGCGATCGCCGCGGCGCAGCTCGATCTCCTCGCCGACGATGCGGTCGATCGCTCGCAGGTCGGCACGTACCCTGCCGCGCCGGCGCAACGAGAGAGGTTGCGGCATCTGCTGGACAGCCGGGGCCTCGAGGAAGTCCTGTGAACTCTGCAGCAACGCACTGATCTCATCGACGCGCGCGGCGATGCGTGGCCCGAAGAACGCCTCGAGCGTGATCCCGATGATCAGATGCCTGCCGAACGGATGGAGGTCGATCTCCGCGCCGGGCGCCGTCGACCGGGCGAGCTCGTCGATGGCCTCGTCGGTGCGGCGCAGGATCATCGGGACCATGTCGTCGAGGCGGGGACGGCTGAACGCTCCCTGCGCGGCCCGCCGACGGCGCTTGTGATCCTCGCCGTCGGACACGATCATCGACCCGCTGCCCACCACGAACCGGAGGCCGAACATGAAGCGATGTCCCCACCGGTAGGTATCGGCACCGGCCTGGAACATCTCGCGGATCGCCGCCGGTCCACCGACGACTGCCATGCGCGCCGGCCACGTGCCCAACCCGACGACCGGCCCGTACTCACGGCGTAGCTCGTCGAGCGCGGGAGCGGGTTCCCGCAGCAGCGTCCGCATCAGGCGCACCTTGGCTCGAAGCGGCGGTTCGGGCGGACGCGGTGGCAGCCCGGAGTCGGCGCCGGTGTCGGCCCTGGTGTCGGCCCTGGTGTCGGTGGTGTCGGTGGTGTCGGTCATGGTGACCCCTTCTCGCTGGGAGTTGCGCGAACGGACGTGTCAGGTGACCGTGACCTCGGCGAACATGCCGAGGGCGATGTGTGGCGGTCCTCCTTCGACCTCGGGCGGGCCACCCTGCGAAGCCGCTGCAGCCTCCAGGTATCCCTCGGGATCGGCACCGGCGGGGATCATGCAGATGATGGCGTACCGCCCCGGTTCGGACAGCGTGCCGTCGCCGACGGCGGGGATCATCTGCCCGCCATCCGGGAGTGCCAGCAACACCGCGGCGGGCTCGACGGCCACGATCCCGCCGAGTTCCTCGATGGGCAACGTCACCAGCTCCGAGACAGGTCGGTCTTCGTCGTCCGGGAGGCGGATCGCCACGAACTCGTGCAGCTCGGCCGGCGCCGTGTTGACGAGCGTGAAGACCGTTCCTGCTTCCACGGTGTCGGGGATGCCCTCGTATCCGTAGTCGAACGCCACGACCTCGATCGTGGCGCCGCCGGTCTCGTCGACAGCTGTGTCCGTGGCGGACGCCTCCGTGACGGGCGCGGCTGGTTCGGTCGCGACGGCTCCGGTGCTGTCGTCGTCCCCGCACGCGGCAAGCGTCAGTGCGGCGACCACGATCGGGGCGGTCAGGCGCGAGACGCGTCGTGTGGACTGTGTCATGGTGTTGTCTCCAGTCGTGGGATGGTCATGTCGGACGGCTGTCAGCTTCGACGTTCTTCCCGACGGCAGCATCCGTGAGTTCACTGATTCGGCGCCGATCATGTGGCCCATATGATCTGCGGGTGACGCACGCCTCGGACCGTTCGGCCTCGGATCGTCGTGTCGACGGCATCGCCACGGTCATGCGCGTCGACCTGCAGGGTTCGACGGATCTCCTGGACTGCCTGGACGTCGTCCGCTCGCACCTCGACGACTACTGCGGTCGAGAGGTCGAGACGTCGGCACACGGCCTGCTCGTCGTGTTCGCGTCCACGCGCCAGGCCGTCGGTTGCGCACTGACGATCCAGCGGACCCTCGGCGACGCATCGGCGGCGCTGCGTCTCGGCATCGACGCCGGTGAGGTGATCGACGCCGATGCGGAACCGGAGTGCGCTGCGTTCGTCGCGGCAGCGCGCATCGTGACGCGGGCCGACGGCGGCGAGGTGCTCGTGTCCGACGTGGTCCGGCAACTGGTCGGCAACGTCCCGGGCGTGCGCTTCGTCGACCGCGGTCGGTTGCGGCCAGAGGGTTCCAGCGAGCCCGTCCACCTCTGGGCTGCGCAGGAGAACTCGGGCATCGCCTCCGACCGCACGACCGTCGGACGCTCGATGGATCTGGCTGCGCTGCACCGACTCGTCTCGGCCATCTCGACCGACTCGGGCGGGACCATGATCATCGAGGGCGAAGCGGGGATCGGCAAGTCCCACCTGTTGCGCACCGCCGTCGATCTCGCCGCCCGATCCGGCACCGAGGTCGTCGACGTGGTGGCCGATGACGTCACGCGACGCATCGGAACGCTGCCCCACGCAGTTGCCGCACATGCGGCCGTCGCCGAGGAGTTCCGCCGTCCACTCAGCGAGCTGCTCGCCCGGTCTGCGGTCGACGGAGACATCGAGGACCTGAGCTTCGCAGTGGTGGAAGCCACGATCGACGCGGTGGAGTCGATCGGGAGGAAGGCACCGGCGATGGTGGTGTTCGACGACGCCCAGTGGGCGGACCCGTTGTCGGTCGCCGTGCTGCGGTCGTTGATACGGCGAGCGACGACGGCGTCGGTCGGGCTCGTCGTCGCCCTGCGTCTCAGTCCTCGTTCTGCCGAGCTGGATCGGATGATCGACGACGCGGTCGATCGCGGCGGCGACCACATCCGCCTCGGGCCGCTGGACGGGGTCGATGTCCAGGCACTCTCGATGATCGTCACCGGTGCCGCGCCGGGCCCCCGGCTGCGGACGCGACTGGAGGCGGCGGGAGGAAACCCGTTGTTCATCACCGAACTGCTGCGAGTGCTCGATGACGAAGGACTGCTGCGTATCGAGTCCGGCGTCGCCGAGGTCGCCGATTCAGCGGCGCCCGTCGGCTTGAGCGAATCGCTCGTGCGCCGGCTGTCGTGGTTGCCGGCCGACACCCGTGAGCTCCTCCGGATCGCCAGTCTGCTGGGTACCAGCTTCACGCTCGCCGATGTCGCGGTCATCACGGCGCGACCGGTCATCGACGTCGCCTCGGCGCTCCGGGAAGCCTCGGTCGCCGGACTGATCAGCGGTGACGGCGATCGCCTGGTCTTCCGGCACGACCTCGTCAGGGAGGCGGTGTACGAACACATGCCGCCCGCGGTGCGACGAGATCTGCATCGCGCTGCCGCTCGTGTGTTCGTGGATTCCGGTGCCCCCACCCAGCAGATCGCCGTGCAGTTCGGCCGAGCCGCACTTCCCGGCGATCTCGAGGCGGTGGAGTGGCTGCATCGGGCCGCCGAGGAGATCGTCTCGATCGCTCCCAGTGCCGCTCTCGCGCTGTACGAGGAGGCACTGTCGCTCGCGCCGGAACTCTGGTCCGGGCGCGGTTCGATCATGGCCGATCTGATCGAGCCGCTGGCGTGGTGCGGGCAGTTCGAGCAGGCCGAACAGATGGCCACCGCGGTGCTCGCCGTCTCGCCCGAGGATGCGGTCGTGTTCCGAGCGCTGCGCGGGCTGAGTTCCGTGTACGGCAACCGTGGCGAGACCGCCGAGGCGGTGGCGACGATCCGGCGGGCCGTGGCCGTTCCCGGTGCCCCAGCCGAAGAGGCGGACCGGTTGACCTGCTTCTCGGCACAGCTCGAACTGACGACCGGGGCGATCGACGCCGACGAGGCGCTCGCTCGCGGTAGCGCGGGCTTGGCCCGCGCCGTCGAGCGCGCCGACGCGACCGGGCAGTGTGTCGCCCACCAGGTGCTCGGAGCGATCTATTCGTTCACGGGGTTCGGCGACCTGGCGTTGCAGCACTCCCTCGACGCGATGGCCCTGTTCGACTCGGGAAAGGTCCGCCCGACCTCCTACTTGATCCCCGACATGTTCTACGCGGTCGAGCTGGCCGAGCTCGACCGGCTCGACGAGGCGATCGCCCACGGAGCGTCAGCTCGTGCTCGGTATCAACGGCGCGGCGCGTTGGCGCAGGTACCGATGTCGTACGCGATCACCAGCGCTGCGCACTACTTCGCCGGCCGCTTCGATGATGCGCTCGCCGAACTCGAGGCGGGTCTTGCCGTGATCGCCGACACGGGCAGCTCGAACTTCCTGCTCTACCTGCTGGCCCTGCGAGCGCAGATCGCCGTCCATCGGGATGATCGCGACGTCGCCCAACAGACGATCTCGGACGGGTTCGTCCGGTTGAGCGACGGTGGTCCCCTCTTCGGGGCGGAGTGGCTGCTCGATGCGCACGTCCATCACCTGAGTGCGATCGGCGATGCTGCCGGTGCGCTTGCGGCGGCCGAGACGACGTGGGTGCAGACGGCTGCGATCCGCCACTGGTACGGGGCGCGGCAGCGGGCCATCGCACTCGTCCGACTCGCCCTCGACCACGATCGCATCGATCTCGCCGAGGAAGCGGTCGCTGCGCTCGAGGAGAACGTTCGACGTCGGCCCGCGCCGGGCGCGATCGCGGCGGCGTTGCAGGGTCGCGGTCTCCTGAACGGTGACGTCTCCGTCCTGCTCGACGCCGTCGAGCGGTATCGAGCCACCATCCTGCGACCCGCGCTCGCCCTGTGTTGCGAAGATGCCGCAGGGCTCCTGATGACGAGCGGATCGGGCCGGGCCGAGGCGTTGTCGTTGCTGACCGAGGCGGCCACCATCCACGCCGAGATCGGCGCATCCGGCGGTCTGGCCCGGGTGGACGCCGCCATCGGTTCGGTCGACGCCGCTCGGGTCCAAGCACGGGCGAAACGGCCGACGTTCGGCTGGGAGTCACTGACCCCCATGGAGCTCGCCGTCACCGAGCATGTTGCGACCGGTCTGTCGAATCCGGAGATCGGCCGGGAGCTCTACATCTCCCGCCGCACCGTCGAGAGCCACCTCGCCCACATCTTCCGCAAGCTCGACATGTCGAGTCGGGTGCAACTCGCTGCCGAGTTCGTTCGGCTGGGCGCCCCGACGAACCGAGGGTAATCCCCTGGTGGCCGCCGTGGTTTCGCAGTTCTCGAATCGGCGGTCGGGAAACACCGGTGGCGTGCTTGGTTCGGGAATCTCCGCCTCGACGACGGAGAAATCCGGTGCAAGAGAGCGTTGGTGAGGGGTGCCCCACTCGTGCCGCTCGGCCACGATCCAGTCGCATCGTCGTTCGTGACTCCGGGCCGCTGCGAGCCCGGGCAGCCAGTCGGACGACCTCCCCACGCTTGTTGCTCTGCACGACCGCTCGGCATTCGAGGTGACCGCCCCAGCGGTTACCCAGCGCCTACCGTCGGGAGCCGTGTCGGTCCGGGCAATGTTCGCCGTCCTGGTCGTGGCGCTGTTCGCTGGGGCGGTCACACTCCTGGGCATCGCCGACGGATCTGCGTTCTCGATGAACCGCGTTGGCTCGGTCACGAGCACCACTCCCACCAATATCGAGATCTCACGCGCGGAAGTTGAGCCGGAACCGGTGGATCAGCCGAGCACCCCGGTCGAGAGCTCGGTCCCCGACGACGCCGAGACCACGCCACCGGGCGACGTCAGCCCGGACGAGCCGGGCTCCGGCGAGGAACCCGACGACGTCGGCGGCGACGCCGCGGACACCCCGTCGAGGATCCAGCCGACGGTGCGGACGACCGACATCGCACCGGTGTCGATCGTGCTCGCCGTCGGCGTACTCGCTGTCGCCTTGCTGGCGTGGCGGATCTGGGCGCGGCGCCACGGGGCGCCTGCGATCGTTCCGGGCCCGCAGGTCAGGGTGGCCCGAACCCCGCCGACCGTGATCGCTGGGCCGGCGACCACGATCGAGCCCGAGGCATCTCCCGGCCAGCCCTCGACGCCGGTCGACACCCCGACGCTCGGATTCCTCCTGGAGCTCGGCGAGGCGCTCGTGGACGCTGGCGACGCCGTACACAACGTCACCCGCACCCTGGAGGGTGTTGCTCGTGTCAACGGCAAGGACGGGCTCGGCGCGATCGTGCTTCCGACGGCGCTCATCATCTCGATCCCCGGTGAAGGCTCCACGACGACCGATGTCGCCATCCCCGGCAGATCGCGGCTGCGGCTGGACCAGATCGAGTCGCTGCTGAGCGTGGTGGACCGAGCCGAGCGCGGTGAGTTGGCACCGCACGACGGTCTCCGAGAGCTGCGAGCGGTCCGGGCCCGGCCGCATCCGTACTCGTCCGCAGTGCGGCTCGCCGGCTCGGCAGTCGCCGCGGCGGGCCTCGCCCTCGTCCTGCGCGGCGGCGTGAAGGAGATGATGCTCGCTGCGGTGCTCGGAGCGCTCATCGGGATGATGAACCAGGCGACGGCGTCAGCCCGATTCCTGTACCGGCCGTTCTGGCCGCTGCTGGCCTCCTTCGTCGTCGCAGCGACGACGTTCGCGGCGCTGCGCCTCACCGACATCGTCGCCTTTCCGGTGCTGGTCGCACCGCTGATCACCTTCCTTCCCGGCGCGCTGCTGACGATCGCCGTGCTCGAACTGGCGACGGGCCAGATCCTCGCCGGCTCCTCGCGACTGATGTCCGGCATCTTCCAGCTCGTCTTGCTCGCCCTCGGCATCGTCGCCGGCGCACAGGTGGTCGGTGTCCCGGGCTCTGCCGTCGGCAGCGCGCCCGAGGGGCCGGTCGCCGTCGCCGGGCCATGGGCCGGCATCGCCGTGTTCGGGATCGGGATCGTCTGGTCCCAGGGGCTGCGACAGGGGTCGCTCCCGCCGATCATGATCGTGCTCTACGTCGCCTACGCCGCCCAGGTGGTCGGCGGCGTGTTCGTCGGCAGCGCGCTGTCGTCGTTCTTCGGTGCGGTGGCGATGACACCGGTCGCGGTACTCCTGGCGCGAGAGCGGCTCGGGCCGCCGGCGCTGGTGACGTTCTTGCCCGGGTTCTGGATCCTCGTTCCCGGCGCGTTGGGTCTCGAGGGAGTGACACGGATCATCGGCGAGGGCGGCATCGCGGCGACGGGCGCGTTGACGACCGCACTGACGTCGATGGTCGGCATCGCCCTCGGTGTCCTCCTCGGCCTGGCGCTGTCGGCCCCCGATCCGGAGCGACCGTGGACGTCCGGTGGTCGCCACCGGGCCGGCGTGACGCGCTCGTGACGATCGAGCGTCCACTCATCTGGGGGCTACGAATCGATTCTCACTGAGGGTCCGTTCTCTCGTGCACATCGAGTTCGTGCACACTCCACGCCAACCCCGCGGGCGAACCGTCGATGTAGGCGTCGGTCAGCGGGTTGCGCCGTGCTCGGTGATGGAGGTCCAGTCGGCGTCGCCTTGTCCGGCTTCGGAGGCAGCGCGAAACAGGTGGTGCAGCGCCTCGTAGAGCCCAGGGTCCAGACCTTGTTCCCGGAGATAGGTGATGTACTCGGCCGCCCCGATTGCCCAGGTGTCGATCGAGGCCTCCACGTCTCGCTCGGCTGGGTCCGGTGTTGCGATCACTCGGTCGAGCAGTGACCGGATGTGTCGCGGGTAGAGCTGCAGGGTGAACTCCCTGAACCATTTCAGGGAGATGTCGTTGTCTTGGCAGATCCGCATTCCTTGCAGGAGGCCAACTGCCATGGGAAGGTACGCGAGCACCACCGCCATCTCGCTGATGTGGGCCGCCCCTGGGGTGTCGTCGACGTAGGTGGCCTGCCCGATCTGCTCGAACCAGTGACGGTGTGCCTCCCAGGCGCGCCGCTCGCCCGAGATGAGGAAGACCCCGGCTCGTGCTCGGACCTCGCTCGGGTAAGCGGGGATGGACACGTCGAGGTACCACGCGCCCGCAGAACTCAGCACGGCAGCGAGGGCCCGAGCCTGCTCCGGCGTCGCGAAGGAGGTCGAGGCGACCGTCTTCCCCGTCAGATCCTCGTCGGCCTCCTCGACGAGGGCGCGCGCCAGATCGTGGTTCGACACCGACACGATCGTGAGCGGGCTCAGTGTCAGAGCCTCGGCGACCGATTCAGCGACGCGTACCCGCGGCCCCGACAGCGCCTCAGCCTTCTGTCTGGTCCGGTTCCACACCGTCACCTGGGCTCCCGCGGTGGCGAGCGCCTCGGCGAGCGCGCTGCCCATCACGCCCGTCCCGATCACCGATACGTCAGTCATCTGGCTTGCCTCCCGTTGATGACAACAACGGACGTCTCAGAGCGCCACCGGCGTCCCCCGCCCCCAGGTGCTGACAACGAAGTCGGTCATGATTGGCCTCCTCCTTCAGTCAACGATCTCTGAGTCTTCAGGCAGGCTCGGGCGTGCCCTCGAGGAAGCTGATGAGTTCACGAGCAACAGCCTCGGGAGCGATCCCTGGTGCTCCATGCCCGGCGCCGGGGATGATCCGGTTCTCCGCATTGGGCGCATGCTCGACCACATGCCGGTTGCCGCGCTCGAACACGGGCGGCGTCCGCTCGCCCTGTAGCAGCAGGACGGGCACGGTGACGGTGGCCAGCAGGTCGGGATCGGTCATGCTCGGTCCGTTGGGATCGAGGTTCTCGAAGAGACGGACATCGGCAGGGACGCTGGGTGCGGCGACCTCATGGCGACCGTTGGCGATGGCGGCCTCGAGCTCGTCGTCGTTGAGCACGACGCCCATGAACACCCGCGCCGCCTCTTCCGGGCGACCCTGCTCAACCTCGACGGCCATGCGCTCCACCGTGTCCATGAAGCCGCCCATGAACTCCTCGTCCCATTCCTCGAGGACCGCCGGCTCATGGGCGATGACGGACGACACCGAATCGCTGGATGCCGCGGCGCCGAGTGCCATCATCCCGCCCCCGGACCAGCCGAACATCGGCACGGGCTGCCCGATGCTGTCGACGTAGGCCGTCACGTCTTCGAGCAGGCGCTCCGGCCGGTAGTCGTCGGCGTCGGCGCTGAGCCCACGGCCTCGGGTGCTCGGCAGGAAGCAGGTGAATCGGTCGGTCAGATGTGGAAGCAGTTCGTCGAAGGCGGTCTCGCCGCTGTACATCGCACCGTGGAGCAGGACCAGCGGTGGGCCCTGTCCCACGACGCGGCCGGCGATCTCGGTCCCGTCGGCGGAGACGGTTCGATGGATTGTGTCTGCGCTCATCGTGCGCTCCTTTGGCTCGGGCCGGCTCAGCGGTCCCAGGCGCCAGCCGGCGCTTCAGCTCGAGGTCGTCGTGTCGTGGGATTCGGACCCTGCCCGTCCCCCCGGTGACCGGTGGCAGCCGGTGACGTCGGTGGTCGACCAGGCCCGTCCACTGAGGGGACACGAGCGCCTGTCGCTTTCGTGTCCCGCGTGCCCGCGTCGCAGGCACCGGGTGATTCCACGGTACGCGCGACCACTACGGCAGTCAATGGCTCGCGTCCACAACGGTCGCTGCACCTCACGCTGGCGGACCTGGATCGCGGTCTACGACGCGTTGGACTTCCTGGCGTCAGGCATGACCAGCGACCAGATCGTGAGCGACTTCCCCGAGTTCACCGGCGAGCAGGTACGGGCCGTGATCGAGTTCGCGGCGATGCGAGAACGCCGTTTCGCCACCCCGGCGTGAGTCTTCTGTTCGACCAGTACCTGTCATGACACCTGCTTGACCAGTTGGCGGTCGAGTATCCCGACAGTCGATGTCACCGACGTCGGCCTCGAGACCGCAACCGACCCGGCTGATTGAGACTTGTGTTGGCGCTGCGGGTCGGAAGGCACATTGTGTAGACCCCGTGCGTCGACCCCGTGGGGGAAGTGGTTCGCTGCGGCCGTCAGCCCGCTGTTCGTCGACAGAGGGTCCGATCTCAGCGGACCGATGTCAGCGGTGACAGGCGCTGACGGTCCGATCGACACAGACGAGCTTCGTGAACTCGTGAGCGCCGCCTCTGAATGTGCTGTCGAGGCCGGAGCTCCTCCGATCCATACCGAGTGGTCCTGGGAGGGTGCTGGCTCGCAACCTTGCAGCAGAGCCCTGACACGCCACTGAGATCTGCCCGACCCGCCATCGCCACCCTCCCGGTGAGGAAGAAGTCGCCGGTTCGTCGCGAACGTCTCGGCTCTGCGCCAGTCGAACGATTGCCGGCATCGGCATCACAACGCGGTCAGTTCAGTTCGCCGACGGGCCGCAGGAGTTCCGCCGGTACCCATTCGCGCTCCCAGTCGTCGAAGCGGGCTGGCTCGACATCGTCTCGCAGGAGATGACCGATCCACAGCTCCCCACGATCGTTCCGGATCGGGGTGAGAACGTCAGAGCCGCGGTTTGCGAACGTCACGACACACCGCTGTCCGTTCGGCATTTCGTAGATCGTCCCGACCGAACCCAGCGGGCCGTACCGAACCGATGACGGCAACTCCTGACGCTCGAACACGACGATTGGTCTACTACGACTGCATGGCGCAGCGAGTCGCCCTTCGCCTCGAGTTCGGCTGATGCCTGACCCGGCAGCGTGGATCGGCTGCGGGTTGTTGGACATCCCATTGCTCGAACCAACGTGCCCCGCACAGAAGGTGAGTCGGTCGGGGCTCTTCGTCCTCGGAGGGCTGATGATGATGGTGCCGATCGTTGCCAGGGCGCCACCAGCGGTAAATCCGAGCAAGCCGATCCACAGCGGGTCCTTCTTCTTCACTCTCTTCGTGAACCAGCTCAGCAAGTCGGCTTCCTCGGGTCAACTGCCCGCTGACGACGACGTTGCTCAGGTCTTTGGACCGCTGGGGTGCGATGGCCTCGTCAGCTCCAGGGATTGATGAGATCGAGACCCTCGAAACGTTGGAAGTCCTTGAGGTCTCGGGTCACGACGGTCATGTCGTGGACCAGGGCGGTCGCGGCGATGAGAGCGTCGCGGAACGGCGCCGGATCCGGTACGTGCAACGCAGCGGCGCGACGAGCGATTCGCTCGTCCACCGGGAGCACTCGGCTCTTGAACGCCGCGGCAACGCTCTGGTCGAGCCATGCACGCAGCAGCGCTCCCTGCGCAGGATCGGAACGCTCCAGCAGCAACACGCCGTGCTCGAGTTCGTGGATCGTGATCGCCGAGATGAACAGCTCGACCGACCGGACTTGTTCGGCCCACGTGGCAACACCCGGGTCCGCCTTGCCGCTTCGGACCTTTCGGAGTTCGGACACGATGTTCGTGTCCAGAACGAACATCACTCGAACGTTGCCGGCTGCGCCACCTCGGTGCTCTTCGGCGCATCGAACTCGACGTCTGCGACCCCTGCCGGCTCGGCGAGCAGGTCGAGTGCTCGGTGTGGTCCGACCAGTTCTTCATAGGCGTCGAAGGTCAACAGCACGTGGGCCGGCCGGCCCCTGTCGGTGATGTAGACGGGGCCGTTCTCGGCGGCCTTCTTGGCCCCGCTGGTGTCTTGATTGAATTCTCGGCTGCTCACCTGCGTCGTCATCGACACCTCCGTGTAGCTACATCTCTACATTAGGCGTGAGGCCCGGGCGTGACAACCAAGCTCGGATGGCCGGATCTACGTCGTCTACCGGCACCTGATCGCGGACGCCCGAACCTGCACAACCTGACATCAAAGGGTCCGGGAGGACACCAGGGAAACGACTCATCAGCCAGCGCGGCCGGCTCTCATCCCTACAGACCGGCTCTTCGGCGAAGTCACTCCCGGACCCCACCAGCAACGCTACGCCCACCGGAGTCGTCGTCGTCGTTCAGATGGCTCACTTGGCGTGGCGCCGAGGCGGTGACTGGGAAGTCGAGCTGGGTCGCCGGTGGCGGCCCGGCGGCCGAACATCCGCAGGGGTGCGAGACATCCGCCGCGAGTCAGCCGCCCGCTGGGCTCTTCTTTGCTCGAGCAGCGCACACCCGAATCCGTTGACGGGTTGAATGGACGACCGCCTGCGGTCGGTCGGTGAATGCGGCGAGCGGTGTCTCGAGAGGGCCGTCGAGCAATCCGACCACTCGTCGATCCAGAGTCGAGCTTGGCCTCGCGCCGTCGGGCGCATGAGGACGATCTGGTGGCGCGCCCGTTCGATTGCGGTAGGTGGGTCGCTGACGGTCTTTCCGGCGGTCGCGTCGGCGAGCCACAGGCTGCGACGATCTTCGCGGCGGAGCCGTTCGGTGCGACGCTTCAGCGCTTCGAGGTCTTGGCGCCGGCGGTGGGTGCCGATCGATGTGTACATACACGGCGGGGACGTCGAGAAGGGTCGCAGCGCGCTTGGCCGTCGCTCGATCACGCTCCTTGTGGGAGCGGACGTAGCCGGCGGTCGTCGTGGTGGAACGGTGACCGACGTGGCGGGCGATGTCGTCGAGGGGCACGCCGTCCTCGCTCATCGCTGTGACGACGGTGCGCCGGCCGACGTGGGTGCCGAGGCCCGTCGTGTCGATGCCGAGCGCGGCCGCCTTCGACCGCACGAGCTCGTCGATGTGCTGGCGGGCCACGATCCCGCCATCGTCGGTCGTGAACACGAGGTCGAGGCGTTCGCCGTCGAAGACCTGGGTCTGCCACGCCGGGCCCGCCACCAGGCGCTCGGCGGCGTGGGTCGCGCGGTGGGCGCGGAGGCGGTCGACCACGCCCGGCAAGAGGTAGTGGACACCCTCACCCGCCACCCCTGTATGAACAGCATCGCGACGACGACGCCGTAGCGGGCCCCGAAACCCCATCAGCGGAACGGGAGGGATTCGAACCCCCGGGCCTTGCGGCCTCCCGCTTTCAAGGCGGGTGCAATTGTCCACTCTGCCACCGTTCCGGCACCGACGATACCCGCCTCGTCACCGACGGACGCCCGCCGTGCGGGTTACACTCGGGCGCTTCCGGAGAGGTGCCAGAGCGGCCGAATGGGACGCCCTGCTAAGGCGTTGACCGCCGTGAGGTGGTCCGTGGGTTCAAATCCCACCCTCTCCGCTCCGCTCGGGCCGGGTCCTCGTGACTCGGCCCGTGGCGCGTGTGGCCACCGGGCCCGTGTCGCATCGATGACGGAAATGTTGCGATTCCATGACGGAGGCGCGAGACTGCGCCCCCGTGCCCGGAACAGTGGCACTGCTCCGCCCATGTCGTCGCACCAGCCCCCCTCCCGCCGCCGTCACCGCGAGGTCGACGCGGCCCTCCCGCTCTCGTTCACGGCCGATGCCGACGAACCCGACCGCGATGCGCTCGCGTCGCTGGCATCGGGACGTCACGACCCCGCCGCCACCACGCCCGATGGTCGCAGCGATCAGGACTGGCTGGCGGAGGCCGCCGGCGTGGTCGATCCCGACTCGACGCGCGAGTTCTGGGGCGATGGACCCGGATGGCGTCGCAGCGGCGAGATCGAGCGGATGGGTCGCCGTCGCACGAGGACCACGTCGTCGACGAGTCGGAAATCCCGTACCCCACTGCGTCGCTCGGCACCGGCATCGGCCACGACCGGATCGATCCAGCGGACGCGCACCCACCGGGTCGTGGACGCCGGCTCCCCCGAGCCGTCGGGGCGCGCGCCTGCCGAGGCCGAGGGTCCGCCGGAGGCCCGCCCCGAACGAGTCGGGCTCGGAGCGATCGACCCACTCCTGCGCCGCCTCGGTGCCATCGTGATGGTGGGCGTGCTGCTCGTCCCGGTCGTTCTGGCGCTGCGGTCGTCCTCTGGTGAGGGCAGCGTTGGGCTCCGCACCCTGGCCTCGGGCGAGATGGCCGATGTGCTCCCGCTCGGCGCGCTGGGCCGGAGCGTCTCGGGCAGCGGATCGCCAGCGGCCACGCCTCCCCCCGTCGACGCCACGGCGGCCGACGACCTGGCCGACGATGTTGCGGCCGACGATGTTGCGGTCGACGACGTTGCGCTCGATGAAGTGCCGGTCGACCCCGTGGCCGTGTCGTGCGGTCTGGACTACACCGTGGTGGCTGGCGACTACTGGCTCCGTCTCGCCGAGGAGTCTGGCGCCGACCTCGCGGACGTGCTCGGCGTCAACGCGGCCACCATCGAGACCCCCCTCTACCCCGGCGACGAGATCTGCCTGCCAGCGGGAGCGAGCCGACCCGCTCCGCCCACAACGGTTCCGGTCACCACCGCCCCGGCAACCACGGCTCCGGCGACCACGGCGGCTGTGAGCGCCGACTCGAGTGCGTCGTCGAATTCGGGTTCCGGCGTCGGCTCGTCACCCGAGGCCTCGTCGTCGGCCTCGTCGTCATCTGGTACGACCGCCTCGACTGCACCACCGGCCACCACGGTTCCGGCCACCACGGTTCCGGCCACCACGGTTCCGGCCACGACCGTGCCGGCCACCACCGCGCCGCCGCCGGTCTCGAATGCGTCGCCGGAACAGGTCCGCCAGATGATCCGCGAGGTCTTCCCCGAGGATCAGCACGAGATGGCGATCAACGTGGCCCGCCGGGAGAGCAGCCTGCGGGCGAATGCCTACAACGGTTGGTGCTGCCACGGCATCTTCCAGATCCACTGGCAGGCGCACCGGAGCTGGTTGCAGGGCCAGGGCATCACCTCGTCGAACCAGCTCTACGACGCCCGCACCAACATCGAGTTGGCGTACCAGATCTACCTGCGCGCCGGTGGCTGGGGCCCGTGGAGCCAGACCGCCTACTGACCGGGGTCTGCCGCATCCCCGGTCGAACGAGTACACTCCACTGCCGGCATCAGCGCCCGTAGCTCAACGGATAGAGCATCTGACTACGGATCAGAAGGTTAGGGGTTCGAATCCCTTCGGGCGCGCTGGACAGATCAGGTGATCTACCAGGTCTGATACACTTCGAGGGCCCCGCCGAGCCGGCGGGGCCCTCGGGCGTTTTCGCCCCATGTATGCACGATGTATGCAAGGGAGGCCCACGATGGCCTGGAAGCAGAGTGGACATCCGGCGGTGCAGAAGCAGCGCGACAAATGGGTGGTCCGGGTCGACGGAATCGACACCGAATCGGGTCGCCGCCGCCCGAGACAGGTCGGCACCTACCCGTCGCGTCGATCGGCGCAGGCAGCAGCCTCGGCGTTCACCGCTGCCGGCGAGGTGGCGGCCGAGCGAGAGACGGTCGGTCACCTCGTCGACCAGTGGGTCGCCGGCAAGGTCGACGTGTCGAACAAGACCCGACTGCAGTACGAGTGGGCGGCTGGTCACATCCGCACAGGGATCGGCGGGGTTCGCATCGACCGGCTCGAGCGTGCCGACGTCGCTCGGTGGTTCGACCAGCTCGCCACCGAGGGCCGGTTCTCCCGATGAAGCATCCAGTCATGCGGATGGTGCTGCGGGCAGCGCTCGCCGATGCCGTGGAGATCGGCGAGCTGCGCCGAAGCCCGGCCGCTCGCGTCGGGATGCCCCGCGCGATCGCCAAGACCGACCGCCAGCGCGATGCGGAGGCGTGGACCGAGGAGGAGCTGCAAGCGTTCCTCGCCACGACGACGGACCACCGCTGGGGGCCACCACTGCGGCTCTGCGTTCTCTACGGCCTTCGCCGCAGCGAACTGCTCGGGCTCACATGGTCTGCCGTCGACCTGAAGCGGAAGACGGTGCGCATCGAGCAGGCACTGATCGAGGTTCACGGTCGTCCGGAGTGGAGCGACGGCAAGAATGCTCGATCTCGCCGCACCTTCCCGCTCGACGCCTCGACTGCGAGGGCGCTGAAGGGACACCGCACGTTCCAGAACGAGGAGCGGCTGGCCGCCGGGCGCGACTGGAACGACTTCGACCTCGTTGTCGCAACGAGGAACGGTCGACCTGTGTCGCCCGGCAACTTCGATCAGACCCTCGAACGACTCGTCCGGGCCGCCGGCGTACGTCGGCTCACCTCGCACGGCTTGCGGCACACCGCGGCGACCCACATGGTGCGACACGCCACCGACATCGGTGAGATCCGTGCCGCCGCCGACATTCTCGGCCACAGCCCCGACATGCTCATGCGCACGTACGCACACGCTCTCCCCGAGTCGATCCGCACCGTCACCCAGCGCATCGAAGAACGAGCCAACCGATCCACCCGCTCCTCTCGTTCGACGTCCCCAACGCAGTAGCGAGGTCCGCCAGTCGGCGAACGAACGGGTGAGTGGACGGTCGAGGCCGCCGCCGTCGCAGTCATTCCTGCAACCAGTGCCGCATTGCCGTCAGGTTGGTGTTGGCTCGTGGCCGAGCCGCGAGCCTGATCGGTCCCGTCGCTGGCCACGCGTCAAGTGACGCTTTCCCTCCGTCGTTGGGTACGAAGCCTCTGTTCGGTCGAGGGCCTGCCCGCCACCATTCGGTGGATGGAGTCCGGTGCCGCCCGTTCGGTCGGCGGCCGGAGGGTCGTTCGGTCGTGACGGTGGCACGGCGCCGCGATCGACGCTCGGCGAGGTCTCGATGTCTCCATGCGGTACCGGCTGTGATCGCGGTCGGCGTGCTGACGCTGTCGGGTGGGCCAACGGCGGCGCACCCGATCGTGACGCCGTTCGACGTGGCCATCACGTTCGACGAGTACGTCTTCCCCACGGTCTCCGACAGCACCGGGCAGGTGGTCCAGGGCCCAGGAGGATCGACCAGTAGCGGCTACAACCTCATCGACGACGCCACCGGACAGAAGCTGGCTGCCGACAACGGCGACCTCGCCGACATGACGTTCACGTACGCGACGAGCCCCGGTGGTGCCGCCTCCGCGGGCAACCGACCCGATCTCCGCTTTCGCCAGCTCGTCAGCGGCCGACAGATCACCGGTCGCACCCACTTCAGCGGCAACTCGGGTAGCCCCGATCCCGGGACCCGGCAGTGGTACGAGGTTCGAGTGGAGTTCGCCGCCCATCTCGACGTCCGCGAGGTGGAACTGAATCTGGCGAGCTCCAACACCGCTGGCCTGGCATGGGAGTTCACGACGCTGACGTTCTTCGACGCCGACGGAACGCCGTTCTCCACGCCGCCAACCGTTCCGGCCTACCTGGACGCCACTGGGTCCACCGGATCACCGAGCACGGGCAACTACCTCTGGGCGGACACCCAGACGGTCGTCGGCGTCGGCACCGACGCGACTCAGCCTGGATCGAACGGGACCGGCGACGGGGTGCTGTGGGTGTCGGCGGCCCAGACAGGGGTGAACGGCCCGAGGATCGGCGGCTTCGTCTGGCGGACGACCCTGGAAGACGTGCGCGGAACATCGAACGGACCGACCCAGTTCTCGTCCTCGTTCCGAGAAGTCCGCGTGAGGGGCGACATTTCTCGAGACGCCGTCGCCGATGTTCGCGTCGCGAAGTCCGCGTCGTCATCGACCGTCGAACAGGGCGAGTCACTCGACTACACCATCACCGTCGAGAACGCCGGGCCCGACCCGGCCGCCGCGATCGAGATGGTGGACGTGCTCCCGGACGGAGCGGCCTTTCTCAGCGCCGAGATCGCTGACGGCTGGTCGTGTGATCTGCCGACGGTCGGCTCGACCGGAACCGTGTCGTGCACGACACCCACGCTCGAGATCGACGCCGTCGCCGCGATCGTGATCCAGACGATGGTCTCGCCCGACGCGCCGCTCGGGCAGCTGGCCAACACCGCGACGGTGTCGAGCGCCAGTGTGGATCCCGAGCCGGACAACGACGGATCAACGGCGTCGGTCGAGGTCGTGCCGGCAGCAACCACCACCACGACCACGACCACGACCACCACCACAACCCCGCCAACCACGAACCCGGTCCTGCCGCCTGATCCGCCGTCGCCCACGACCACGACGAGCACGACCACGACGACCACGAACCCGGTCCTGACGCCTGGTCCGCCGTCGCCCACGACCACGACGCCGACCACGACGACCACGACCCCGGTGATCGCCCCGACGGCCACAGAGCCGGGCGCACTGCTGCCTCAGACCGGATCCGATCTCGACGGGTCATGGCTCGTCGGGATCGTGTTGCTCCTCGGCTCGGGAGCCTTCTTGGTCGCCCTCGGTCGACGCCCCGACTCAGGCTGAGAGCCCGGTCCGGCTCCCCGCCGACCACCCGCCAGCGTCCAGTCGTCCGCGTCGACCCGCCGTGCCGACCGGTCGGCTCGGACGGATCAGTTGGGGAGGGGGTCGGTGGTGAGCCGGCGGGACCGTCGTACGAGGGTCAGCGCCGAGCCCAGCAGCAACAGCATGAATGCCAGGCGCAGGATCGGGGCCGGCTCACCTCCCGTGGCGGGGATCACCGGTGCCGGGTCGGGGGACGGTGCCGGGCCGGGCGGGGGCGTAGGGCCGGGTGGCGGTGGCGGGCTCGGAACGGTGAGCGGCGCGTCGTCGGCGACGGGCGGCGACACGTCGCCCTCGTCGCCGACCGTCACGGCGTTGGTGATGACCGTCCCCGGGGGGGCCGTCACCGAGGTGACGACCCGGAACGTGGCCGTGCCGTCGACGGGGAGGGCGGCCGGGTACTCGCAGGTCACGACCCCGGCGGCCTCGGCGCAGCTCCACCCGCTGCCGGCGGCGGACACGAACGACAGACCGGCGGGGAGGTCGTCGACGGCCACGATCGGGGCGCCGGTCGGGCTCGGACCGAGGTTGGTGACGACGATCTCCCAGGTCGCGAGGTCGTCGTCGAGGCCGACGAGGCGCTTGTCGACGTCGAGCACCCAGACCGGTTCCACCGGCCGGGTGTCGGTCGCGGTGTTGTCGTCGAGCGCAGTCTCCTCCGAGGGAGTCGACACCGTGGCGGTGTTGGTGACCGACGGGGCGGCGGCCGGACCGATGTCGACCTCGATCGTGATGGTGCGGGTGCCGTCGGGCGGGAGCACACCGGGAAGCGTGCACTCGACACGCTGGCCGGTGATGATGCAGTCCGATGCCGGGGCGACCGAGACGGGTCTCAACCCGGTCGGCAGCACGTCGACCACCGTGATCGGAGCGGGATCGGCGGTGTGGCCGGTGTTGGTCACCACGAGGGTGTAGGTGCCCTGCTCGCCCACCACGAAGTCGTCGGTGCTCGTCTTGGTGATCGACAGGTTCACCAACGGCGGCACGCTGACCGTCTCGCTGTCGGTGTTGTCGGTCAGATCGGTCTCGGGTGTTGAGGTGCTGACCGTCGCCGTGTTCGTGACGCTCGGGTACGCCCCGGGTGTCGGGGTGACCGTCAGAGTGATCGGCGGCGCGTCCGTGGCCGGAGCCAGCGGGTTGTCGAGGTCGCAGGTGACCGTCTGCGTGACGGTCTCGCAGGTCCAGCCTGCCGCGGTCGCCGAGTCGAGCTCCAACGCGCCGGGCACCGTGTCGACCACCTGCACGTCACGCGCCTCCGACGGTCCGTCGTTGCGGACCTGCAGCGTGAAGGTGAACGGATCGCCGATCCGGACCGGGCCGGTGTGGGTCTTGACGATCGAGATGTTGGTGAGACGTTCGATCGTCACCGGATCGTCGTCGTTGTCGTTGTCAGGGTTCGGGTCGGTGGTCGGGGACGACACGGCGACGACGTTGACGTACTCGATGGGGTCGGCGGCGTCGGTGTCCGTCGCTTCGAGTGCCGGATCGGTGGCCACGGTGATCGTGAGATCGGCGGCGGTGGAGCCGGCGGACAGCCCGACCTCGGCGGGCGGCTCCGCGGTCGGATCGACGAGGGTGCACGTCACCTGCTCCCCGGTCGCGACGTCGCCGGCGGCCTCGCAGCTCCACGGGCCGCCGTTGGTGACGAAGCGGAACCCGGCGGGCAGGTCGTCGACGACGGTGAGCGGCGCCACGGCGTCACTCGGGCCGAGGTTCAGGACTTCGATCGTGAAGGTCACGTCGTCGCCGGCGATCACCGCGTCCTCGGCGTGGGTCTTGGTGATCGCGAGGTCGGCTTCGGCTTCTACGTCGACCGTGGACGTGTCGGTGTTGTCGTCGGGGTCGTCGCCGGGGGTCACGGTCGAGACCGTGGCCGGGTTGGCGAGGGTCGTCCCGTCGGGCACGTTCGAGGCCACTGAGGCGGCGATCACGAGCGGCGTCGAGTCACCGGGGAGCAGCTCTGGCAGCGTGCACGACACGCTGACGGCGGGCGTGTCGGGGGTCGGGGAGGGGGTGCACGACCAGCCGGTACCACTCGCGCCGATCGCAGTGAGACCGGCTGGCAGCGTGTCGACCACGGTCACCTGGCGGGCGGTGGAGGGCCCGTCGTTGGTGACGACGATGCTGAACTCGGTCGTCTCACCGGCGAGCACCGGATCCGCCCCCGTGGTCGTCTTGGTGATCGTCAGCTCGACGTCCTCGGTGATGGTGACCACGTCGTCGTCGGTGTCGTTGAGAGGGTTCGGATCGTCGGTCTCGCCGGGGCTGACGGTGGCGGAGTTGGTCAGGCTGCCGGGCCCGGCCGAGGGGTCGATGTCGACCGTGACGGCGATCGGCGGAGCGGTCGCGCCTGCGGCCAGCGTCGTGATGCGCTCACAGGTGACGGTGCCCTCGAGATGGACGCAGTCCCAGCCATCACCGGTGGCCTCGACGTAGGTGACGTCCGATGGCAGGGTGTCGACCACCGTGATCGGGTCATCTGCCGAGGCGACCGAGTCGGACGGCCCGTTGTTCGTGACGCTCAACGTCCAGGTGATCCGGCTTCCCGCGTCGACCGCGTCGGGGCCAGTCTTGACGATCGCGAGGTCGGCTTCACCCTCGACGCCGGAGCCCTCCGTGTCGGTGTCGTTGTCGGGGTTGGGATCGGGCGTCGGGGAGCTGACGGTGGCGGTGTTCACGTACTGGAACGGCTCACCTGGCTCGTCAGGCTCGAGCGACGGATCGGTGTCGGCGGTGAGCACGAGCGCAGGAGCCGTCGCGCCGGCCGCGAGCGCGACGGGCACCACGGGTTCGACCGACGGATCGGCCACGAGCGTGCACGTGACGACCTGACCGCTGACCTCGCAGTCCCACGGCCCGGTGTGGCTCGCGTACGTGAACCCGTCCGGCAACGTGTCGACCACGGTCACTGGGGCCGCCGCATCGGATGGGCCGGAGTTGTCGACCGTGAGGGTCCACTCGACCGGCTCACCGGCGATCAGCGGATCGGGCGAGGTGCGGTCCTTCACGATCGCGAGATCGGCCGAGGTCGCGACGTCGGTCGGGTGGTCGTCGCTGTCGTTCTGGTCGTTCGGGTCGGGTGTGACGCCGGGTGTGACCACCACGGCGTTGACCAGTTCGGTGCCGTCGGACACGTCGGAGTCGACATCGGCGATGATCGTGACCTGCGGCGCGGACTGTCCCGGCGTGAGCGCGAGCGGGTAGGTGCAGGTGACCTCGCGGTCATCTGTGTCGAAGTCGCAACTCCAGTCGGTGCCGATCGCCGAGGTGAAGCTGGTGCCCGGTGGGAGTTCGTCGACGATCGTGATCGGGTTGTCGACGGTCGCCACCGAGTCGGACGGACCGTCGTTGGTGACGACCACGGTCCAGGTGATCGACTCTCCGGCGATCACGGTGGCCGGGCCGTCCTTGGCGACGGCCAGGTCGGCGGCGGTCGTGGTGGTGACCGTGTGGTCGTCGGTGTTGTCGTCGGGGTTCAGCTCGTAGGTGAGGCCGCTGACGACGGCCGTGTTCTCGTAGGTCGTCCCGGCGTCGACGTCGGGAGCGACGGCCACCACGATCGAGATCGGCGGGAACGACTGCTCGGGATCGAGGGTGTCGTTGGCGTTCGACCGCTCGCAGGTCACGTCGCCGTCGTCGTGCGAGCAGGTCCAGCCATCGCCGGTCGCCGACACGAAGCTGGGACCCGCCGGCAGCGTGTCGACCACGGTGAACGGCCCCACGGCGGTGTCGGTGGTCGACTGGTTGGAGACCACGATCGTCCAGGTGATGTTCGTGCCGGCGTCGACCGTGTCGGGCCCGGTCTTGACGAGCAGCAGGTCGACGGCGTCGATGCGGGTGCTGGCGTCATCGTCGTCGGTGTAGGGCCCGTCGGCGTTGCCGGGCGCGCCCGAGCGGTCGTTCGCTGTCGAGGTCGTGTCGTTGGTGTGAGCAGTGGTGGAGCCGATGCCGGGATCGTCGACCACGCCGATGCCGGGAATCGCCCGGAACTCGATGGTCACTTGCTGGTCCGGCTCGAGCTCGGGGAGGAAACCGGACCAGGTGAGCGTGACGCGATCGGCGGGATCGGCGCCGATCACCGGGACCGGGGCGGGATCGAGCGGGTCGGGGTCACCGGGCACCACGACGACGGTGCTGTCCGCCACGTAGGTCCAGTTCGGTGGCAGCACGTCGTCGACCACGAGACCGAACGCGGAGCCGTCGCCGGTGTTCTCGGTGACGATGCGCCAGGTGACCTCGTCGCCGATGTACACCGGCGGTCCGTCGAGCACGGTCTTGGTGGTGTCGAGCGCCGGGAACGCCGGCGTGACCGTCGCGTCGTCGGACGGGCCGGCGTAGTCGCGACGTTCGTCGTTGCCGGGCTCGTCGGGAAGGCTGAAGTACTCGTCGACGGTCGCCGTGTTCGTCAGCACGTCGCCGGTCGACAGCGTGTCGGATGCGGCGAGCGTGGCGGAGTAGGTGAACGGCATCGACGCACCCGGCGCGAGCGGCCCGGCGATCTGCCACGTGATGGTGCGGGACGGCGCGTCGTAGGAGCCTCCACCCGAGATCGTGTCGGTGTCGACCACGACACCGACCGGGACCACATCGGAGATCTCGATGTCGTAGGCGTCACTCACGTTCGGTCCGGAGGCGTTGCTCACGGTGACGGTGTACGTGAACGTCTCGTCGGGCTCTGGCGTCGCGTCCGACACGCTCTTCGCGATCCCGAGCGATGGCTCGACCACGCCGAGCGTGGCCGAGCCATCGGGACCGGTGCGGTCCCACGTGTAGCCGTCGAAGTTGCCGGCGGTGACCTCGTCGCCGGTCCCGTCGGCGTTCCAGCGTGTGTCGGCGGTGTTCACCAGGTTCGCACCGGCCACGTTCCCCGGCAGCTCGTCGGCGACCACCGCGGTGTACGTGATCGTCAGGAGCCGGTCGTCGACGACCACGTCGGTGAGGTCGCCGGCGGCGAACCCGATCGTGCCCGCGCCGCCAGCGGCGGGAACAGGGCCGAGGAAGGTGAGCGGCAACGCGCACGCTGTGTCGTCGCCGTCGTCGAGCACGCACGACGACTCGACGAAGGTGATGTCTGTCAGTCCGGCGGGCACCGTGTCGACCACGGTGAACTGGTAGAGGCTCTGCTGACCAGGGACGCGGACCTCCAGCGTGTAGGTCACCTCCTCGCCGATCGTGGCGCTCTCCGGGTCGACCGTCTTGGTGAGCTCGCTCGTGCGCACCTCGAGCGTGCTGTCGGCCGTTGCCGAGTACTCGCGGCCTTCGCCGGCGTCCGGGCCGTCGTCGAGGGAGTTGCCGGTGAGGGTCGCAGTGTTGGTGAACACGTCGCCACCGACCACGTCGACCGGCACGAGTGCCTCGTAGGTGATCGTGACCTGGTTGGCCGCACCGGGTTCGATCGTTCCGAGGTCGAACTCGAGCCGTGTGGTCCCCGTGTCGCATCCGTTGTCACCGTCTCCGGCGGACGCACTCACGAAGGTGCCCGCCGGGTCGACGGTCCCCGCCTGGAACTCGAGCGGCTCGGGGAGGCAGTCGATCACGACGCTGCGGTGCAGTGGGGGACGGGAACCGGAGGTTGCGGCGACGAGGGTGTAGGTGACCGTGTCGCCGCCGGTGGCGACGTCGGTGACGTCGTTCGACTTCGACAGCGTCGGTGTCGGTTGGCGGATGCTGACCGTGTACGTGTCGGACTGCTCGGGGAGCGGGTCGCCGCCGGGCTCGACGTCGGAGTTGAAGCGGGCGGTGTTGGTGCGGTTCGGCTGCGTCGTCGAGTTCAGCGATCCTGCGACCACCC
This sequence comes from Ilumatobacter sp., assembly GCA_007693335.1. Classification (GTDB taxonomy): domain Bacteria; phylum Actinomycetota; class Acidimicrobiia; order Acidimicrobiales; family Ilumatobacteraceae; genus SKSP01. Next base: position 42,073 of record REDU01000086.1, read on the forward strand.
GTGCAGTGACGACCACCTCGAAGCGCTGGACCAGGTCGGTGTCGTTGACATACGTGGGTGTGGGGAACGTCAGGGAGCCGTCGTTCGAGTCGAGGTCGAAGTCGACGGGGAGGGCACCGGCCGTGCTCGCGTCAGGAGCGTCGGTGTAGAAGAATCCGTCGTCGACGGAGACCAGCTCGAGGTTGGCCGGCATTGCATCGGACAGGACGCCCCCGTGCACGGCCGTCTGCGGGGGGATCTCGACCGCATAGGTGTACGTGACCCGCTCGCCGATGACGGCTTGGCGCGGGGTGTTGTTGTTCGTCTCGGTGATCGATGTGGTGCCGGTCTTGGTGACCTCGGTGTCGGGGGTGACCACCCACGAGATGTCGTCGGCGG
>REDU01000061.1 GCA_007693335.1 Ilumatobacter sp.
TTCACGGCCGTCCATCGTGCCACACCCCACCCCCGACCTGTCTGTCCGAATCGGGCACATCCACCCGATCCCCGCGGACAGAACGGGAGGACCCCGCCGAACTGTCTGCGGGAAACCGGCACATCCACCGGATCAGCGCGGACAGAACGGGAATGGCTGGCATGCTGAGGGGCGTGGACCCGACCAGCATCCGACTGCCCGCCGACCTGCTCCCCACCGATGGAAGATTCGGCTGTGGCCCGTCGAAGGTGCGGCCCGGGCAGATCGACGCCCTCGTGGCCGCCGCCACGACGGTGCTCGGCACCTCGCACCGCAAACCCCCGGTGAAGCAGCTGGTGGGCTCGGTCCGGAGCGGCCTCACCGACCTGTTCGGACTTCCTGACGGCTGGGAGATCGTGCTCGGCAACGGCGGCACCACCGTGTTCTGGGATGTCGCCACCTTCGGTCTCGTCGAGCAGCGCAGTCAGCACCTCACGTTCGGCGAGTTCTCGTCGAAGTTCGCCGAGGCATGCGCGGCTGCTCCCCACCTCGACGATCCGATGGTGATCTCGACCGAACCGGGAGATCATCCCGAGCCGGTGGGCCACGACGACATCGATCTCCACGCACTCACCCACAACGAGACCTCGACCGGGGTGGCCATGCAGCTGCGGCGTCCTGACCGCACCGCTGACGGCGCGCTCGTGGCCGTCGACGCCACCTCGGCCGCCGGCGGTCTCCCGTGGGACCCCGCCGAGGTCGACGTGTACTACTTCGCCCCGCAGAAGTGCTTCGCCTCCGATGGCGGACTCTGGCTGGCTGCGTGCTCGCCCGCGGCCGTCGAGCGCATCGAGCGCATCGCCGCCTCCGACCGGTGGCGTCCAGCCTCCCTCGACCTCGGGATCGCACTCACCAACAGCCGCCAGGACCAGACCTACAACACCCCCGCCGTGGCCACGCTCGTGATGCTCGACGCCCAGCTCCGATGGATGAACGATCACGGCGGCCTCGACTGGTGCGTGGGCCGCAGCCGGGCATCCGCCGACACGCTCTATTCGTGGGCCGGGTCACGCGAGTGGGCCACCCCGTTCGTGTCCGATCCCGAGAAGCGGTCTGCCGTGGTCGGCACCATCGACCTCGACGATCGCATCAGCGCCGACCACGTGTGTGCCGCGCTCCGCGCCAACGGGGTGGTCGACACCGACAGCTACCGCAAGCTCGGACGCAACCAGCTCCGCGTCGGCATGTTCCCCGCCATCGACCCCGCCGACGTCGCGGCGCTCACCCACTGCATCGACCACGTGGTCGAACAGCTCGACGGAGCCCGGGGAGGCTGAGCGGTGGACGTCGACGACGTCCTGGCGTTCGACGCGGACCAGCTCGGGCCGCTCCGCTCCCCCGTGCTCCTGATCGCCCTCTCCGGCCTGTTCGACATCGGCTCCACCGCCACCGCCGCCGTCGAACGTTTCGTCGATCCGTCCGCATCCATCACCGTGGGCGAGATCGACCCCGATCCGTTCTACGACTTCACCCAGGAGCGTCCGTACGTCGAGATCCTCGAAGGCGAGGTGCGGGTGCTCCGGTGGCCCGAGAACCGGTTCGAGGTCTGTCGCGGCGTGGGGTCACGCGACCTCGTCGTGCTGACCGGCGTCGAGCCCCATCTGTCGTGGCGCACGTACGCCGAGTGCGTCACGGCCGTGAGCGAGCGTCTCGGGTGCGAGGCCGTCGTGACGGTGGGGGCCGGCGCCGAAGCCGTCCCGCACACCCGGACGCCGCTGGTGACGGGCAGCACCACCAACCCGGCGCTGGCCGCCAGTCTGGGCCTGTCGGCGCCGTCGTACCAGGGTGTCACCGGGGTGGTGGGTGTGCTCCAGGCCGCGCTCGAGGCCCGTCAGGTGCCGGCGGTGTCGCTCCGTGTGGGCATCCCCCACTACCTCATGAACGCCGAGCACCCCCTGGCGGTGGAGGCGCTCCACGGGCATGTGGCCCATGTGCTCGGGGTGCGGGCCGACCCGGGTCCCGCCGACGAGATCGAACGCTGGCGGTCGCTGCACGACGAGGTGGTCGAGCACGACGTGCAGCTCACGATGTACGTGAAGATGCTCGAGCACGAGTACGACCGGCGCGCCGAAGCGGCGATCCCGTCGGCCGATGATCTCGGCGCCGAGTTCGAGCGCTTCCTGCGCGACCAACGCCCCGACGACGACTGAGCGTCAGCTCGTCGAAGCGGCGAAGCCCGTGTCGAGGTCGGCGATGATGTCGGCGATCGTCTCCAGCCCGACGCTCAGGCGCACGAGACCCGGGGTCACACCGGAGAACGCCTGCTCTTCCGGGGTCAGCTGACTGTGGGTGGTGCTGGCGGGATGGATCACGAGGCTGCGGACATCGCCGATGTTCGCCACGTGGCTGTGGAGCTCGAGGGCTTCCACGAACTTCTTGCCGGCCTCCATGCCACCCTCGATCTCGAACGCGATCACCGAGCCGTAGCCCTTGCCCCCGCCGAGCTGCTTGGCGCGCTCGTGCCACGGGCTCGAGGGGAGGCCGGCGTACGCGACCGACTTCACCTGGGCGTGACCGTCGAGGTACTCGGCCACCTTCTGGGTGTTCTCGAAGTGCCGCTCCATGCGCAGACTCAGGGTCTCGAGGCCCTGCAGGATCAAGAACGCGTTGAACGGCGAGATCGCCATGCCCATGTCGCGGAGCATCTGAACGCGCGCCTTGAGGATCATCGAGCCGTGACCGAGCGCTGGCCAGTAAGCCAGACCGTGGTAGCTCGGGTCGGGGTCGATGAAGTTCTGGAACCGGCCCGAGGCGCCGTAGTCGAACGTGCCACCATCGACGATCACGCCGCCGATCGACGTGCCGTGGCCACCCATGAACTTGGTGAGGCTGTGCACCACGATGTCGGCGCCGTGCTCGAGCGGACGGATCAGGTACGGGGTGGCGACGGTGTTGTCGACGATCAGCGGGATGCCGTGCTCATGGGCCACACCGCTGACGCCCGCGATGTCGAACACGTCGTTCTTGGGGTTGGGGATGGTCTCACCGAAGAACGCCTTGGTGTTCGGCTGGATCGCCTTCTCCCACTGGCCGAGGTCGTCGGGATCCTCGATGAACGACACCTCGATGCCCATCTTCGGCATCGTGTAGTGGAACAGGTTGTAGGTGCCGCCGTACAGCGACGACGACGACACGACGTGGTCGCCCGACTCGGCCAGTGTCAGGATCGCGAGCGTCTCGGCGCTCTGACCGGACGCCGTGGCCAGCGCGCCGGGGATCCCGATGGCCGTGGTGCAGCCGCCCTCGAGGGCGTTCACGCGGGCCTCGAGCGCGGCCTGCGTCGGGTTCATGATGCGGGTGTAGATGTTGCCGACCTCGCCGAGTGCGAACAGGTTCGCGGCGTGGTCGGTGTCGCGGAACTGGTACGACGTCGTCTGGTAGATCGGCACGGCGCGTGCGCCGGTCGCCTCGTCGGGGTCGCCGCCCACATGGATCTGCTTGGTCTCGAAACCCCATTGGTCACTCATGGCGGGTGACACTACGTGCTCGAATCCCGACCCCACAAGTCAAGTTTCGCCGCGGCAACCCGACCGGCCCAAAGTGACACAGAGTCGCCAGGGGCCACCTGGTGCGGCCCGCAGTGACTTTGTGTCGATCTCGGCCGGGGTTCTCGGCGGCCGGGTGCGGGGTCAGCCGCCGCTGGCGTCGGCCACCTTGGTCTTGCCGGCAGAGATCCACGGCATCATCGAGCGGAGGTGGGCGCCCACCGCTTCGATCGGATGGTTCTTGCCCTCGTCCTGGAGCCGGTGGTAGTTCTCACGGCCCGACTCGCTCTCGGCCACCCACTCGTCGGCGAACTGGCCCGACTGGATCTCGTCGAGGATCTTCTTCATCTCGGCCTTGGTCTCGTCGGTGATGATGCGTGGACCACGGGTGAGGTCGCCGTACTCGGCGGTGTCGGAGATCGAGTAGCGCATCCCGGCGATGCCCTCTTCGTACATGAGGTCGACGATCAGCTTCACCTCGTGGAGGCACTCGAAGTACGCCATCTCGGGCGCATAGCCGGCCTCGGTGAGCGTCTCGAATCCGGCCTGCACGAGGCGGGTGAGCCCGCCACACAGCACGACCTGCTCGCCGAACAGGTCGGTCTCGGTCTCCTCGGGGAACGTCGTCTCGATCACACCGGCGCGGGCGCCGCCGATGGCGTCGGCGTACGACAGCGCGAGCGCCTTGGCGCCGCCCGTGGCGTCTTGCGCCACCGCGATGAGGGCCGGCACGCCGCCACCCTCGGTGTAGGTGCGGCGCACGAGGTGGCCGGGACCCTTGGGGGCGATCATGATGACGTCGACACCTTCGGGCGGGGCGATGCGACCGAACCGCACGTTGAAGCCGTGGGCGAACGCCAGCGCCTTACCGGGGGTCATGTGGGCGGCGATGTGCTCGTCGAAGATGCGCTTCTGCTCGGTGTCGGGGGCGAGGATCATCACCACGTCGGCCCACTCGGCCGCGTCGGCGAGCGACTTCACGTCGAGGCCGGCGTTGGCGGCCTTGGCGGCCGACGACGAGCCCTCGCGCAGCCCGACGCACACCTGCACGCCCGACTCCTTGAGGTTCAGCGCATGGGCATGGCCCTGTGAGCCGTAGCCGATGATCGCGACCTTGCGGCCACGGATGATCGATCCGTCGGCATCGGCTTCGTAGTAGACGTTGGCAGCCATGTTCAGCTCACTTTTCCTTTGGGAGTGTTCGGGGACGAGGGGGATGACGGGGTCGACATCGAGCGCAGGCGCGCCTGCCGGTCGAGTTTGGGCAGCGCGACCCGGCCGGTGCGCTGGAGCTCCACGATGCCATAGCCACCGAGCATCGCTTCAAAGTCGTCGAGCTTGTCGGGGTGGCCCTCGAGGCTCACGGTGAGGGCCTCGACCCCCACGGCCAGGATCTTGCCCTCGAAGATGTTCACCAGCTCGAGCACCTGACCGCGCTCGTCGGACCCCACCCGCACGGTGGCGAGCAGCAGCTCGCGCTCGACCGAGTGGCGCGGGTCGAGCTCGGAGATCTTCACGACGTCGATGAGCTTGAACAGCTGCTTGACGATCTGCTCGAGCGGGGCCGACTCGACGTCGACCACGATGGTGATGCGGCTCATCCCCTCCTCCTCGGCCGGGGCGACGGCCAGCGAGAAGATGTTGTAGCCACGGCGGGCGAACAGGCTGGCCACCCGGGCGAGCACACCGGGGCGGTTCTGGACGAGCACCGACAAGATGTGATGGTTCACATCGCGGCCGGCGGGGTTGATGGCGGTCATCGGGGGCTCACTCTCACGGGACTCTGACTCACGGGGATGGTTCTCACGTTGTGGCTCGTCACGCTCGGCCTGGTCACTTCAGGAAGTCGCGGCGCTCGGACTGCGACGGGTGCAGCAGGACGTCGTCGTTGCCGGAGCCGGCGGGCACCATCGGGAACACCTTCTCACCGGCGTCCACCCGGAACTCGACCACCACCGAGCGGTCGTTGATCGAGTTCGCCTTCTCGATGGCCGGCTCGACCTCCTCGGGCGACTCCACCCGGATGGCCACACAGCCCATCGACTCGGCCCACTTGACGTAGTCGGGCAAGTCGGTCGACAGGTAGACCTCGCTGTAGCGCTCGTCGTAGAACATCTCCTGCCACTGGCGCACCATGCCGAGGTAGCTGTTGTTGAGCAGCCCGACCTTGATCGGGATGCGCTCGACGGTGGCGGTCACGAGTTCCTGGGCGGTCATCTGGAAGCAGCCGTCGCCGTCGATGGCCCACACGGTGCGGTCGGGCCGCCCCATCTTGGCGCCGATGGCGGCCGGGATCGAGAAGCCCATCGTGCCGAGACCACCCGAGTTCACCCAGGTGTAGGGCTCGTTGAAGTTCCAGTACTGCGACGCCCACATCTGGTGCTGACCGACACCGGAGGCGAGGATCGTGCTCTCGGGAGCGGCATCTCGGAGCTTCTCCAGGCAGTACTGCGGCTTCAGTGCCTCGCCGGGCTCGCTCGAGGCGTAGGCGAGCGGGAACTGCTCCTGCCAGCCCGAGATCCGGCTCTTCCACGCCGTGGTGTCGGCCTGGGTCTCGCCGCCGGCCAGGAGGTCCCTGATCGCCTTGACGATCTCGGTGATCACGTACTTGGCGTCGCCCACGATGGGGACGTCGGGTCGACGGACCTTGCCCTGCTCGGCCGGATCGATGTCGACGTGGATGATCTTCGCCTCGGGTGCGAACGCGTCGACCTTGCCGGTGATGCGGTCGTCGAAGCGGGCACCGAGGGCGATGAGCAGATCGCTCTTCTGCATCGCGGTGATCGCGGTGGCGTTGCCGTGCATACCCGGCATGCCGAGACACAGCGGATGGTCGTCGGGGAACGCGCCACGCGCCATGAGCGTGGTGACCACCCGGATGTCGGTGAGCTCGGCCAGCTCCCGCAGCGCCTCGGCGGCACGGGCCTTGAGGATGCCGCCGCCCGCGTAGAGCACCGGACGCTCGGAGGCCAGGATCAGCTTGGCCGCCTCCTTGATCATGCGGGCGTGACCCTTCGTCGTGGGCCGGTACCCGGGCAGCGATGCATCGAGCTCGCCGTCGGTCGGCCAGTACCACGTCATCTCGTTCTGCAGCACGTCCTTCGGGACGTCGATGAGGGTGGGGCCGGGCCGGCCGGTGGTGGCGATGTGGAACGCCTGGCGCACGGCCATCGGGATGTCGTCGGCCGACATGATCAGCTCGTTGTGCTTGGTGACCGATCGGGTGATGCCGACGGTGTCACACTCCTGGAACGCGTCGGTGCCGATCGCCGCCGTGCCCACCTGACCGGTGATGCCGACCATCGGGATGGAGTCCATGTAGGCATCCATCAGGGGGGTCACCAGGTTCGTGGCCGCCGGCCCGGAGGTCACCATGGCGACGCCGGGTCGGCCCGTGACATGGGCGTACCCCTCGGCCATGTGACCGGCGCCCTGCTCGTGGCGGACGAGGATGTGACGGATCGAGCTCTCGAGCAGCGGATCGTACGCGGGCAGGATGCAGCCACCGGGCAATCCGAACATCACCTCGACGCGCTCGGCTTCCAGGGCCTTGATGAGGGCCTGGGCGCCGGTCATCCGGGTGCCGTGGGCGGGTGTGGCGGTCATGGTGGTCTCCTGGTCTGGGTGTTCGAGCCGGTGGTGTCGAGCCGGGCGTCGGGGGTGGTTCGCTGCTGGGTGTTCTGGATGTTCGGATGTTCGAAGGGTGCGATCGTTGCCGAAAAACGAAACGACCTCCCGGTCAGCGGGAGGTCGGAGAGCGCACGCGGCTGATGATGCCGGTGCGCTACCGGATGAGTACTACGAGGGCGCAGAGGCTGGCACGCATCAGACGAAAGTGTGCCATGGCGGACACCGTGGACGCAACCCGGCGGTGAACACCGCTGTCCCACCGACCACCGGTGGCCTACCGTTGGCGGTCGTGCACGTGACCGAACTCTGGAGGTACCCGGTCAAGTCGATGGCCGGGGAACGCCTCGCGACCGCCGTCGTGGGCCCGACCGGGATCGATCACGACCGTGGCTGGGGAGTGGTCGACACCGTCACCGGCAACGTGCTGACGGCCCGACGGGAGCCGGCGCTGTTGATGGCAGCGGCCCGCGTGATCGACGGGAGGCTCGAGATCAGCACGAACGACGGGCAGCGGCTCCGCGATTCCGCCGATCTGAGTGCATGGCTCGGCCGACCCGTCACGCTCGAGACGGCGGGCGACACCGGCGGGATCTACGAGAACCCTGCCGACGCCGAGACCGAGACCGACTGGATGAGCTGGCAGGGCCCGGGCGGGGCCTGGCACGACAGCGCCCGCACCCGGGTGTCGATCGTCTCGACCGCCACACTCGCCGAGATGGGGACCGCCGCCGACGGTGCGGGCGACGTACGCCGGTTCCGCATGAACGTGGTGGTCGACGGCGCCGAGGAGGACGCACTGGTGGGCGCCCGGATCCTGATCGGCACCGTGCGCGCCGTCGTGACCAAGCGCGTCGACCGGTGTGTGATGGTGACGCGGCCACAACCGGGTCTCGACCGCGACCTGGGCGTGCTGCGGCGGATCAACCGCGAGCGTGGCGGACACCTCGGCATCGGCACGCTGGTGGAGCGACCCGGGGAGATCCGGATCGGCGATCGCGTCGAACTGCTGGACTCAGCCGGCCGGCCCGGCTGATCGTTCGGCGGCCTCGACGGTGTTCCGGAACAGCATCGCGATCGTGGTCGGCCCCACCCCACCGAGGCGCGGCGTGATCCAGCCGGCCACCTCCTCGCAGCGCTCGTCCACATCGGGCAGCAGGCGCTTGCCCTCGTAGCGCACCCCGCCGCCGACCACGACCGATCCGGGAGAGATGTGCTCGGGCTGCAGGATGCCGGGCACACCCGCGGCTGCAATCACGATCTCGGCACGTCGGGTGTAGCGATCCCAGTCGGGCACTCCGGTGTGGACGAGCGTGACCGCCGCGTTGGCGGTGGGCCGCTTGAGCGACAGCAGCATCGACAGCGGCCGACCGAGCGTGAACCCACGCCCGAGCACCACGACCTCGCGACCCGAGACCGGGATCTCGTAGTACGCCAGGAGGGCCTCGATGCCCGCCGGAGTGCAGGGCAGCGGACCGTCCATACCGAGTGCCAGGCGGCCCATGTTGACGGGGTGCTGACCGTCTGCGTCCTTGTCGGGATCGAGCTCGGCGAGGGCCGCCTCGTAGTCGATGTGGGCCGGGGTCGGGTGCTGGATCAACACGGCGTGCACGTCGGGGTCGTCGTTGAACTCGTGGATCACCGACACGAGCTCGGCCTGCGAGGCGTCGTCGGCCAGTTGCACGTGGCGACCGCCGAAGCCCAGCTCCATCGCCCGCTCCTGCTTCATGCGGATGTACCCGGCCGACGCCGGATCACTCCCGACCAGGATCGTGCCGAGGCCGGGATTGCGTCCGGCGGCCCGGAGCGCGTCGACCCGCGGCGCGAGATCGGCGAACACGGCATCGGCCACCGGGCCTCCGGGCATCATCACTGCAACCATCGACGGCGAGCGTAGGGGATCCGGGTCGATTGGGGCCGACCACATGCACGAGGGCGTAGCCTGCGGGCCGTGAACAGTCCCACATCGCAGAACTTCCCGGCGACCCCCATCGTGCAGCCGGCCGACGGACGACTCGGTGTCCTCACCGTCGGGCTCGGCGCCGTCGCCACCACACTCATCGCCGGAGTCGAACTCGTCAAGCGGGGCATGGGCGAGCCCATCGGCTCGCTCGCCCAGATGGGCCGCATCCGGCTCGGCAAGCGGACCGATGAACGCAAACCGCTGATCCGTGACTTCGTGCCCGTGGCGTCCCTCGACGACATCGTGTTCGGTGCCTGGGACCCGTTCCCCGACGACGCGTACGTGGCAGCCCAGCGAGCCGGAGTGCTCGAGTCGGGCAAGCATCTCGAGGGCATCAGCGACGCGCTCCGCGACGTCCGGCCGATGCCGGCCGCGTTCGACCGCAGCTACGTGAAGCGACTCGACGCCGACAACGTGATGGCATCGGTCGACAAGCGGGCGATGCTCAACTCGATCCGCGAAGACATCAACCGCTTCCGCGAGGAGAAGCAGTGCGAACGGGTCGTGATGATCTGGTGCGCCTCGACGGAGATCTTCATCGAGCCGGGTCCGGCGCACATGTCGATGGAGGCGTTCGAAGCCGCCATCGATGCGAACGACCCGACCATCGCACCGTCGATGCTCTACGCCTACGCCGCGCTGCAGGAGAACGTGCCGTTCGCGAACGGCGCCCCGAACCTGTGTGTGGACGTACCGGCGCTGCGTCAGTACGCCACCGAGCACGGGGTGCCGATCTCGGGCAAGGACTTCAAGACCGGCCAGACCCTCATCAAGACGGTGCTCGGCCCGATGCTCAAGGCGCGCATGCTCGGCCTCAACGGCTGGTACTCGACGAACATCCTCGGCAACCGCGACGGCGAGGTCCTCGACGACCCGGAGAACTTCAAGACCAAGGAGGAGTCGAAGCTCGGCGTGCTCGAGAACATCCTCCAGCCCGAGCAGTTCCCCGAGCTGTACGGCGACGTCTACCACAAGGTCCGGATCAACTACTACCCCCCGCGCGGCGACAACAAGGAGGGGTGGGACAACATCGACCTGTTCGGCTGGCTCGGCTACGAGATGCAACTGAAGGTCGACTTCCTGTGCCGTGACTCGATCCTGGCCGCGCCGCTCGCACTCGACCTCGTGCTGTTCTCCGATCTCGCCCAACGCGCCGGGATGGGCGGCATCCAGGAGTGGCTGAGCTTCTACTACAAGAGCCCACAGGTTGCGCCCGGCCTGTATCCCGAGCACGACCTGTTCATCCAGCTCGTCAAGCTGAAGAACACGCTGCGCTGGATGATGGGTGAGGACCAGATCACCCACCTCGGCCGGGAGTACTACGACCGGGCCTGACCGGGCGGGGCACCACCCGGGTCCGCCATCTCGAGGAATTCGTTCCCGGCGCGTCACCTTTCGGGGTGGTCGGACGATTGCGGCACCGTGGAACCCCATGAGATCGAGAACCGGCTCCGGCAGTTCGGCGAGCAACCGCTGCCCGAGCACCTGAGCGAACTGCCCCGCGACGTCATCTCACCCATGGCCACCACCGGTCTGCGCCGCACCACCCGGCGTCCGCTGGTGGCCGCGGCAGCCGTCGCCGCGCTGGTCCTCACCGGTGGCGTGAGCTTCGCCGCGATGAACAGCGGCTCCGGCCCGAGCGTCGCGACCAGCAACGCGCCGCCCGAGGTCTCCGAGCTCGTGCCCGAGGAGGTCGAGGAGGTCCAGGAAGTCGAGGAGGTCGAGCGCCCCGAGCCCGCCCAGACCGACGAGGAGCCGGGCGAGACGCCCGTCACCGACGAGGGCGACACCGACACCACCAGCGAGGCCGACAGCGGGCCGCGGGTGCGCCCGTTCGAGCACGACCCCTGCAAGGGCCCGCCGCCGTTCGCCGGCCAACCGCCCGTGGGCGACACCGACGACGAGCGCGAGGCCGACCGGGCGGCCGAGGCGGCTGCGCACGCGGAGGCCCGGAGCCAGTGTCCCGTCGACGATGACGAGGGTCGCCCCGACGGCACGTACCCGTTCGAGGGCGATCCCTGCAAGGGGCCACCGTCGTGGATCACCGACGGCGACGAGAACGCCGACCCGGTCGACGGTCCGCAGCGGGCCGAGCAGGCCCGTGAGCACGCCCGGATCCGGGCCGAGTGCCGCAGCGGTGACGACGAGGGCAACGCACGCCCAGGTGGTCGTCCGGAGCACGCCGGCCCCCCCGAGGGCGTCCCCGGCGGCGGACCCCCCGAAGGACGACCCGGCGGGCCCCCCGAAGGACGACCCGGCGGGCCCCCCGAAGGGCGACCCGGCGGGCCGTCGAACGGTGATGGCTGACGCCCAGGTCGTCGACGTGGCAACGTGGGGACCGGTGAGTCGCCGCGACGCCACGGCCAGGATCGAGCGCGACCCCGACGGTCTGTACCGGGAACTCGCTCCGGCAGTGCTCGGCTACCTCCGCGCCCAGGGCGCGAGCGATCCCGAGGATCTCCTCATGGACGTGTTCGTGGCCGTCGTGCGCGACCTCGACGGCGTCCGTGGTGATGCGGACGCCGTTCGCCGCTGGGTGTTCACCATCGCCCACCATCGCATCGTCGACGAGCGACGCCACCGTTCGCGACGGACCCGGCTCCGCCCCGCCGACGTGGCCGAGTTCGACCGGCCGGTGCCCGACGCCATGTCGGAGGGCACCGATCCCGAGTTGGTCTCCGCTCTCGCCGCGCTCACCCCGGAGCAACGCGACGTGCTCGGGTTGCGGATCGTGGCCGACCTCCCGGTGAAGGACGTCGCCAGGATCCTCCGCAAACGCCCCGACGCCGTGAAGGCGTTACAGCACCGGGCCACCTCGAAGCTCGCCGATCTGCTCGGAAACTGAGGTCCGACCCACGTCTGGGCTGCAGTTCCGTGAGCAGG
>REDU01000099.1 GCA_007693335.1 Ilumatobacter sp.
GCCGATCGTGCGGAGCACACCGATCTCGCGCGTCTGCTCCATGACGCTGAGCGCCATGGTGCCGGCCACCCCGATCACGGCGATCACGCCGAGGACACCACCGACCACGAGCAACGTGCCGGTCACGATCGCCATCAGATCGTCCACGCCGGCGCGGATCTCGGCGTTGGTCCGCACACCGCCGACGGGGAGACCGCCAGCCAGTGCCTGGGTCTCGAGACGCTCCGCCACCGCGTCGGCATCGACGCCGGGGGCGAGCTGCAGCGCGAGCAGGTTGGTGGCTCCAGGACGTCCGAGTTCCGTGGTGAGCTGATCGGCGCGCAGGTACGCGACGGGTCCGACGAGGGTCGTGCTGGCCACCCCGACGATCTCCCAGTCGCGCCGGTTGCCCTCGATGTCGAGGCGGACCGTGCCGCCGACCACGAGGTCGGGCTCCTCGTCGACGAGATGGGTGTTGATCACGATCCCCGCGTCGTCGTCAGCGGTGTACCAACGGCCCTCCACCAGCGTGGGCTGCATGGAGGGCGAGTCGAGCGGCGCGGCGGTGAGGCTGATGTTCTCGTTCTCGGTGCCGTCGGGTCGGATGCGGAACGCCTGCCCCTGCAGCCACCCTTCGACCTCGGCCACTGCAGGGTCGTCGCCGATCACGGCTGCGGCGTCGGCGAGCGGCACCGAACGGGTGAGTGCGATCTCGATGTCGTATGACGAGTACCCCGTCACCTGTTCGGTGAGCCGACCGAGTGAGGCGTCGGTGTTGAGCACGCCCACCAGCACGCCGCCGCACGCCGCGATGGTGAACACGGTGAGCGCGAGACGTGCCCGGTCCCGGGTGGCATTGCGGTGGGCCAGCACGGTCGTACGCCCGAGAGGAAGCCGGAACCGGCCGCGACGGGCCCTGGAGGTGATGCCGCGATCGGTGATGGTCTCGCTGACGGTCACCCGGCTCGCCCTGCGGACGGACAGGTAGATCGAGAGCACGGGGAGGGCGATCGTGATCACGATCACCAGACCGATGGTCGACCACGGAACGCCCATCGGTTCCAGGTCGAAGTTGGCGAGTCCGGCGGTGAACCCGGCGACGAACCGTCCCACCACGAGCGCGAGCGGCACCGCCAGGGCGATCGCGACTGCCGACAGCGCGAGCACGTAGCCCAGGTACTGGACCGTGAGCTGCCAGGACGTGGCGCCGACGGCCTTCATCATCCCCAGCTGCCGCCGTTGCTGGGCGAGCAACGCCGCAACGGTGTTCACGACCAGCGCCACGGCGATCACGAGGGCGAGCACCGACATCAAGCGCATCACGGTCACCATGAACGACAGGGCGTTGTCGGCCCGGTGCACCCCGGGATCGCGGATCTCGCTCACCTCGATCGCCACACCGGCGGGCGTCAAGATGTCGTCGCGCACGGCGGCGGTCATCGCGATGGCCGACTCCCGGTCGAGCGGGTCGACCGCCGAACGGAGAGAGAGGATGTCGAGCTCGAGCTCGGCTGATCGGGTCAGCTCGGTCATGGTTGCCGGCGAGACGTAGGCGCGCAGTGGTCCGCCGAGCATCGGCCCGACCTCGTAGATGTCGAGCGCGGTTCCCGTCACCATCAGGTCCACCGGTGACTGCCGCGGGAGCTCGACCGAGACCGTGTCGCCGATGGTGGCACCGATCTCGGGCAGCGAGGCCCGTTCGACCACCATGCCGCCCGCCGCCGGCGGCCAGGCCCCGTCGGTCGGGAGCACGCGTGCGATGCGGTTGCCGTGGTCGGTGTCGAGCGCGACCAGTTCGAGGTTGACCGGTCTCGCGTCTGCGATGGCCACTCTCACACTCACCGTCTGCCGCCCCTCGGCCTCTCCCACCGCCGGATGGGCAGCCACCCGCTCGAGCAGCTCGGCGTCGAACGGCGTGGTGCCGAGCATCGCCGATGGCGGGTTCGCCGCGAGGAACCCCGATTCGAACGACGACGAGATGCTGCTGCCGGCCAGGTGCATCGCCCCGACCGCCATCGTGCCGACCGCGAGCGAGAGGATCGCGAGGACCGAGCGCGTCCGGTTGGCGAACAGATCGGATCGGAGTTTTCGGGACCGGGCGCTCATGACGGTGTCGGACCGACAGCGGTCACGGCGCCGTCGGTCGCGGCGCCGTCGGTCACGGCGCCGTCGCGGACGGTGATCGTGCGCTGGGTGCGCCGGGCGAGGTCGCGGTCGTGGGTGACCATCACGATGGTTCGGCCACCGGCCACGAGCTCGTCGAACAGGTCCATGATCGACGCCGCGGCCTCCGAGTCGAGGTTGCCCGTGGGTTCGTCACCGAGGATGACCGGGGCGTCGTTGGCGAGCGCCCGGGCGATCGCGGCCCGCTGCTGCTGGCCACCCGACACCTCCGACGGCAGCTTGTGGGCCTGATCGGCGAGACCGACGCGGTCGAGCAGTTCGAGCGCGATGCCTGCTCGGTCCTTGCGGCGGTGGACCCCGCAGAAGTCCATCGGGAGGGCCACGTTGTCGACCAGCGAGAGGGTGGGCAGCAGCTGGAAGAACTGGAACACCACCCCCACGTTGCGCCCCCGCCAACGGGCAGCAGCGTTCTCGTCGAGCGCCGAGACCTCGACATCTCCGACACGGACACGGCCGCTGTCGGGCCGGTCGATACCGGCGATCACGTTCAGCAGGGTCGACTTGCCCGACCCCGACGGTCCCACCACGCCCACGAACTCGCCGGTGCCGATCGAGAGGTCGACGCGGTCGAGCGCGGTCGAGCGCGGTGAAGACGATGTCGCCGGTGGTGTACGTCCGCACGATGCCGTCGAGCTCGATCAGCGACGCTCGACCAGTCTTCGATGCAGTACCCACGGTGTGACCCAGCTTCTCACACGAGGATCCTCGGGACCGACCGGTCGGCGGACAGGTGTGGCGCCAACCCCGTCCTGCATGACGCCGCGCTCCTCAGCGACGCTCAGCGACGCTCAGCGAACGGACACCGCCACCGTGCACGGTTCGCTCTCGTTGCCGGCTCGATCGCGGGCGACATAGGTGAACGTGTACACGTTCCCGCGGATGGTCCGCAGGGAGCCGGTGGTGCTCGCGGTCCCCGGTACGAATCCGACGATGTCGGAACCCGCCGTCGCCGGACTGCTGCTGACCACCGAGACGAGGGTGAACTCTTCCACCCCGGATCGGTCGTCGGCGGCGCGGACCGCCGCGACCACGAGCCGCAGCTGCCGGTTCGGTGGCCCGATCGGGTTCGGCGTGACCGTGACCGAGCACGTGGGTGCCACGGTGTCGATCAGGATCGGACCGAGGAACACGGCGGGATCGGCGCGGTTGCCGGCATTGTCGATGCACGTGCCGGACACGCCCGCCGTGCGACCGTCGGTGTCGATGGTGACCGGATCGGAGAACACATCGACGCCCGACTGGTGCTCGCCGACCTCGGTGCACGTGAACGTCAGCACGACGGACTGGTTGGTCCACTGTCCGGCTGCGTACGGCACCTCGTCGAGGGTCGCTGCGTCGATTGTTGCTGCCGAGACACTCATCACCGGGGGCGTCTTGTCGATGTGGATCCCCTCGAAGGATCCGGTGACGATGTTGCCGGCGGTGTCGCGACACTCGCCGTCCACGGAAAGGTCCGTCACGTCGGTGCTCACCACCACGGCGGGCGTGACGAAGGCCACCTGCGGCTTCCGGGGGGCGGCGACCGATTCGGGTGCCCGACACGAGAAGGTCACGACCACGTTCAGGTTGGTCCACTCCCCCGGCTCGTACGGCCGGCCGTCGGCGGTGGTCGCGGTGACCTGGAGCACCGGGCCGTCGCGGGTGATGTTCACCCCACCGAAGGTCCGCGTTCCCACGTTCCCCGCGATGTCGGTGCACCGGGCGGTGACCGACTGCCCGATCCCGTCTTCTGTGAACGTGACGGTCGCGGGATTGCTCCCGTCGGTGGTGAACTCCGAGCCGGTGTCGGAGACGAAGGTCATCGGTGAGTCGCCGATCCCGGAACCCGGCGGGGCATCGGCACAGGCGAACTCGACCTCCACAGGAGTGTTGACCTGAGTGCCCCTCACGAAGTCGCTGGTGGCACTGACGGCGGGACGGACCGAGTCGATGGCGACGACCTGGTCCACCGGTGACGACGTGTTGCCGGCGATGTCGGTCGCGGAGAACGAGATGGTGGTGAGCCCCTGAGCGGTGACAGGGAAGCTCGCCGACGGATCCGACACCGTCGTGGCATCGATCGTCTGAGCCCCGGTCGCCCAGTACGTGATGGTGTCGACACCGGAACCGCCCGGTTCGTCCACCGCGGTGACCACCACGGTCACGGGACCGCGCGCCCAGTTGTCCTCGCCGAACTCGTGCTCGACCGGTGGAGTGCCGGTGGATGCCGAGGCCGACGCCACCGGTGGCGTGGTGTCGACGGGGTACGAGAAGGCCTCGGGCACGATCACGCCCTGGCGGTCCGGGTTGGCGACGGCCACGAGGAACGTGCCGCCCGACCGTCGCGGCACCACGCCGACGATCGTCTCGTCGTCACGGACCGTGGGGAGCTCGACCGCGCCGTCGTCCGTCTCGATGATCCCACGGACCCGTTGCGTCCCGATGTAGGTCTCGGCGCCCTTCACGAACCCGGCCCCGGAGATCGTCACGACCGACCCGGTCGGACCGCGGTCGGGGCTGATCTTCTCGAACGTGGGGGTGGGGGCCGGAACGGACTCGAAGCCGTACGGGATCACGGTGGTGGTCCCGTCAGGACCCACGACCGCGACGTCGACGAAGCCGTACAGCCCGGCGGGCGTCCGGGTCGTGATCGTGGTCGAACCGTCCTCCAGCGTGCCCACCACGGTGTCGGCGGCGGCTGCTCGCAGGTTGCACGCCGGTTCGCCGCTGTCGCACTCGGCGTTGCCGAACGTGACGACCGAACCCTCGGCGAAGTCCTCACCGGCCAGGACCACTTCGAGCCCGCCGGCGCTGGTACCCGACGAGGGCTCGATCGAGGTCAGCACCGGGGGTGGGGGTCCGAGGTACTCGAAGCCTCCGGTGCGGGTCGCAGTGGCGCCGTCGGGGTTGGTCACCGTGATGTCCGCGAGTCCCGCCACCCCCGGTGGCGTGACGCCGACGATCGAAACGTCGGAACGAACGATGGGGAGCAGCCCGAGATCTGGATCGAACTCGGCCGTGACCTCGATGCCACCGACGAGGACTCTGGCGCCGGACGCGAAGCCGCTCCCGGGGACGCTGATGAGGGTCCCGCCGCTGGTCGGACCGCTGGTGCCCTCGATGGCCCCGACGATCGCAGGAGGCGGTGCCGCGTTGTGGGTGAACGTCAGGGGACCGCTGGCCTGCTGGTCGGCGTTGATGACCCGGACAGGGGTTCCGCCCGCAGGTCGCGGTGGGGTCGTGACGGTGAGCCGGCCGCCGTCGAGCACCGAGGCGGCCACCTCGGAGCACGACGTCAGCGCGGGCACCAGTCCCCGGGTGCAACCGTCATCGTCATCGTCCTCGCCGAACCGGACGACGGCGCCGGACGCGAAGCCCGAACCCTCGAGCGTGAGCTCGGTGCCGCCGAGCGAACTCCCCGACGTCGGCGTGATCGACGTGAGCGTGGGGACGGCCGACGCCTGGTAGGTGTAGGCGTCGGCGGTCGTGGACGATCCGCCGTCAGGGTTCACCACCGTGACGGGCACTTGACCGGCCGGCATGGCCGGGGTGACGACCACGACCTCGGTGGCCGTGACCGACTCGACCGAGGCCCTGGCCCGGCTGTCCTGTTCGCCGAAGTACACGGTGAGTCCGGCGACGAAGTCGGTCCCGGTCAGGGTGACCCGGGTGCCGCCGAGGGACGGTCCCGTGCCGGGCGCGGCGCTCTCGACCCCGGGGAACTTGCCGTCGTAGGTGTACCCGTCGGTCAGCGCGCCGAACTGGTCGTCGCGGTTGATCACCACAACGCTCGCTGGGCCAGGGGTCCCCGCCGGCACGATCGCCGTGAGGGTCTCGTCGTCGACGTACTCGACGACGGCGGCGGCCCGGTTGTCGCCGAACCGCGACCGGTCGGCCGTCGCTTCGCCGGAGCCGTCCGATGGGCCGATCAGCACCGTCGCGCCGCGCCGGAAGTCGGCGCCCCTGATCGTGATGATCTCGCCGCCCTCGGCGGACCCGGAGACGGGTTCGACCTCGTCGACCCGGGGCGCGGCGACGATCGTGAACGGCACGGTCTCGCTGCGAGCGGTCTCGCCGCTCGTGAGCTCCAGGACGACGGCCACCTCCACTTCACCCGGCTCTGCCGCCGGCGACCGGACGGTCAAATCGTCCGAAGTGAGGGTGTCCGGGCTCACCAGCTCGTCGCCGAACGCCACCTCGGTGGTGGCCGACGGGTGCGAGAGGTCGCCACCCCAGATGATGACCTTCTTGCCGCCCGACGCCGGACCGCTCGGCGGCAGCATCCGGTCGAGGCGGGGGACGGGAACGTAGGTGAACGTCGGTGCGGTCGCTGGCTGTCCATCGCCGTAGCGCAGCTCCGGTGTCACGACACCGGTGCCGGCGGGAGCCCGCACCGTGAGCAGGCCGTCCGCCGCCTCCACGATCTGGGCGGTGGCGCCGCCGAACCACACGCTCGACACCGTGCAGGCGTCAGGGTTCTCGATCGTGACCTCGACCTCGGTCCCTCCGGACTCGAAGCCGATGCGCGGCTCCATCCCAGTCACCACGATGGGCGCTTCGCACTCCTCCGCGGAGACGTTGCCGATGACGGCGGCCGCCGCCGCCAGCGTCAAGGCACCGGCGAGGCCCAGCGTGACAGCCCGCTTCATCGCACCGCGTCTCGGTACGCCCTGGCGTACTCGTCGTACGCCCGGGAGAACTGACCGGCGGCGTACGCCTCGTTGGCCGACGCGAGGGTCGCTTCCGCGTTCCCGATCCCCTGCCCGGCCGCACGATGGTTGTTCAGAGTGTCGGTGACGATGTCCGCCACCAACTCGAGGTTCCCACCCTGTACCGCGGGCAGCGCGAACAGGCCGATCGACGGCTGCGACGGATCGGCGAGCGCCCGCTCGATGGCCGCCCGCAGGCTGAGGGCCTGGAGGTCGGCCGTGTCCGACAGGATCGTGTCGAGACGATCATCGATCGTGTTGGCGAGCCCCGACGCGGTGTTACACCGCTGATCACCCGGCTGCGGCTCGGGCACGCCCGGGGGAGCACCGCCCGGCACGCACACGACCTCGCGGTTCGCCTCCACCGCAGCGTCGTCGGGTCCCCCGATGTTCGCCCGGAGGTCCCCTGCTCGTAACTGGAGACTGACGCCGATGGTCTGGATCTGGAGCGCCGAGGTTCGCGCCACACCCAGCGCCTCGAGGACGACCAGTTGGTCGGCGAGGATCTCGATGATCTCTGCGTCGATCGTGTCGATGTCGTCGGCCACCCCACCGATCAGGGTGCCGAGCTCGTCGACACTCGTCTGCGTCGACCCCGGGGTGAACCCCTGCGGATTCTCGGTGGTCACGGCGCTCGGGTCGGTCGCGAGTCCCGTCCGGACCCTGGCGTTCTGGGCAGCGTCTTCGCAGTCCTGTGCGTACATCAAGGAATGTTCCAGCGCGATCGCGATCGCGTTGGTCACCCCCCAGATGACTCCGGTCACGATCGTCAGTGCGGCGTAGGTGGTCGCGCTCGGGATGCCAGCGGCCGTGGCATTGGCCGCTGAAGCGATCTGTGCGGCAACCCAGTACGAGTAGAAGAGCCCACGGAGACTGGGCTGCGGACCTGGGCAATCCGACAAGATGCCCGGAGCAGGTCCGCTGGTGCCGAGCGGGACGGTGACGCCGAACGACGGCGCGAGCCCGGCCGACGCGGTGCGGGCGGCGTGGCCGATGGCGCCTGAACGGTCGTGGGCGACGTGGCGGAACCCGCTCGGTACCTCGAACTCGGCGAGCACCTGCTCTCTGCCGTCGATGGGCACCGAATTCATGTCGAACGGGTTCGACCTCGCCGCCCGGTCGAGCGCGGCCGGCTGCTCGGAGAACCCGACGTTGGCGTCGAGGACTGCGCCCAGTGCGCTCAACTCGACACCGTTGAGCTCCTCCACCAGCTCTCGGGCCGACGCGACCGCGCTCGAGAGGTCAGCGGCAGGGAGCGTCAGCTGCGCTTCGCCCGGCGCAGCGAACTGCTCCCGGTCGACCACGTCCTGGAGCTGTTCGAGGTAGTCGGCGAGGACCGCCCGGGTCGCGTTCATCTCCTCGGTGGTCGCCGTCGGCGCGTCGGCGACCACCGGACCCGGCGTTGCGGGCGGTGCCGCGTCGGCAGAACCGGTCGCCGCCTCGACGTCGACGACCGCAGCGGGCTCCGACGGCGCCAGCGTGGCATCGCTCTCGGGGCTACGCGCCGACAGCGAGAGCGGGACCACGAGTGCGATCCCGACGGTGACGGCGACCGGTCGTCGCCACCCGATCCTCCGGCGCTTCGAGCTCGGGGTGGAGTTGGTGGACTCGATCACTTCGTCGCCCCCTGGTACGCCTGCTGGTAGAGCGAGTACGCCAGCTTGTACTGGCCCGCCGAGAAGGCAGCGTTCGCCTGCCCGAGGAAGTTCCCTCCGCTCCCGTAGGCGTTCACCATCTCGGTGGTCACCGCCTGCACGACCTCGAGATGACCCCCGAACTGCGCGGGCAGCTGGAACAGGCCCACCGGGTGGAAGCCCGGGAGGCTCAGGTTGGCTTCGATCTCCATGCGGAGCTGGAGCGCCGCGAACTCCTCGAGCGCCAGGATCTCCTCGTTGGCCTTGTCGAGGCTTCCGTGCTGCGTGTTGCGCAGGATCGCCACATCGCCCTGCATCGCCTGCAGGACACCGTCCACGTCGGTCACGCGGCTGAGTGCGTCGCCGTCGGCGACCTCCTGGCCCTCACCGCCACACGAGGCGACCGGATCGTCGACCGGGATACCGGTCGTGCACGACAGCGTGGTGTTGAGACTGCTGGCCTCGGCCGCCAGGAGGGTCACCTGGCCGGTCACGAGACCCACGTTCTCGACGACGCCGACCAACTGCTCGCCGATGTCGCCAACGGCGTCGAGTGCCTCGTCGACCGTGATCTGCGACGAGCCACGCACGACCGTCCCCTCGGCTGGATCGTCCTCGTTCTCGGGCGGCCCCGCCCGGGCCAGCGCCAGGGCCTGCTCGTCGGCCTGTGCCGTCTCCGCGCAGTCGAGAGCGACCTCGAATGTCTGGGCCACCGCGAGGTACACCGCGTACGCGACGCCGTAGATGATCGCGAGGGCGATCTTGACCGGGTTGGGAATTTCGATCGCTGGAGCAAGTCCGAAGACACCGGGAACGGCGACGACGGCCGCGTAGGCCACGGTCTGCAACAGGTTCAGTCTGAGGACAGTCTCGGCGAGCTCACGCACGTTGCCCGCGGTGGCGCAATCGTCGGTGAAGGTCCCTCTGAACGCAACGGCGATCTCGGGGAGTTGGCCTGGTTGCAGCACGGGCGTCGGTGACCGCAACGGCCACCCTCCCGTGCGGGCGAACCCTTGCGGCTCGTCGTCTCCCCCAGAGGAGTACACGCCTTGAGCCGCTGCGACCGCATCGTCGATCGCAGCGGGGAGACCGACGATGGACGGAACCGCATCGAGCGCCATCTCGAGCTGATCGAGCTCGTCGTCGCTGAGCTCTCCGATCATCGTCCGCGCCGTGGCGACCGAGTGGGTGAGGTCCATACCGAGATCGTTCGGAACGGCCGACAGGTACGGGTCGGCCTGCACCGCACCGACGGCCGACTCGAGATCCGAGAGGAATCCGTCGATCTCGGACCGATCGGCGGTGTCGCTCAGCTGGGCGGCGCCGGGGGCCGACGAGGCGCCGACCGCGCCGACCGCAAGCAGGCTCGTGACCACCAGGACGGCGACCGAGGGGATCCAGCGGCGCAACGTCACGGTGCCTCCGCATGACGACGTGTGCTGGTTCCCGAGACACTCGAACTCGACGGCGCCTCTCGCATCCCTCTCGATGTCATCGTCGAACGTTCCCAGCTGCGCTCGATGGCCACAATCAGAGAATTGCTGATTTCCCGAGGACGACGTGCTGATCCACCCACTGGGGACGCTCGCGCCGTTACTCCCCGTGGTCGAGTGTGGTGACGCCCTGCCGCACGGCGTACTTGGTGAGGCCAGCGACGCTGCGGACACCCACCTTGGCCATGAGGTGTTCCCGGTGCGTGCCGACCGTCTTCGCGCTGATCCCGAGGAGTAGCGCAATGGCCCCCGTCGAGTGACCCTCGGCGATCAGCTGCAGCACGACACGCTCGCGCGAGGTCAGCGCCGGGACGACGGTGGAGCGAAGCTCGGACAATTCTCGGAGGACTCCCCCGGTCACGGCAGGCGTGAGGTACCCGCGACCACCCGCAACCGACCGTATGGCCGCGACGAGTTCAGCCGCTGCACACCCCTTGAGCACGTAACCCGAGGCACCAGCAGCGAGCGCGGTCGACACCGTGTGGGGATCGGCATGCATCGACAGCACCACGACTCGGACCGCCGGCTGCTCCCGCACGATCGAACGCGTCGCCTCGATCCCGTTGAGGACCGGCATCGAAACATCCATCAGAACGACGTCGGGACCGAGTTCGCTGGTGATGTCGACGGCAGCTACACCGTCCTCGACGGCGGCGATCACCTCGATGTCCGACGTGCGATCGAGGAGCGCTGCGACCCCCTCCCGAAGGAGTTGGTGATCGTCGGCGAGCACGACGCGAACGGTCATCAGACCGTTTCCGAGCTCGCACTCGCCACGTGACCATTCGGTACCACCTGACCATCCGGTACCAGGAGGACGAACCGGCAGCCCCCGTGTCGAGGATCGGACCAGACGGCACCGCCGATCTCGCTGATCCGTTCGGCCACGATGGCCAGGCCCGAGCCCCACATCGAGCGCGACCCGCTCAGTCCGATTCCGTCGTCTTCGACGACGATTCGAAGCCGATCGTGACCGGTCTCGAACGTGACGCTCGCAGTCCGTGCCTCGGAGTGTCGCACAGTGTTGCGGAGGAGTTCCTGAACCGCCAGGCAGACCGTGTGTGCGCGATCGACGGGCATCGCCCAGGGACCCTCGTCACCTCGGAGTTCGCAGGGGATGCCACCGGACGCAGTGACCCACGCGACCATCTCGCGCAACTCATCGAACACGTCGACGACAGCTGTTGCGACCTCGTGATGACGAGCGCAATTGGTCTCCACATCGCCCGGAGGTCGACGGAGTTCGAATGTCAGCCTCCGCACATCGTCGATCGCCGCAGCGAGTGCCGCATCGAGTCGATCTGCGATGGCCGGACACGATTCATGGTCGTCCACCATCGCGATCTCGCCGACCGTCAGCCGTATGGTTGCCAGCACCGGTCCGAGCTCGTCGTGGATCTCGCGGGCGATCCG
This sequence comes from Ilumatobacter sp., assembly GCA_007693335.1. GTDB lineage: Bacteria > Actinomycetota > Acidimicrobiia > Acidimicrobiales > Ilumatobacteraceae > SKSP01. The sequence continues at coordinate 11,392 of REDU01000099.1, forward strand.
CCGCCGCTCGTCAAACCTGATCCGCGTCTCGTCGTCCATCGCTCCGACGCAGGTGCAGGGAGGCGCAATGGGATCTTTCGGGTCCTTCAGTTCCACCATTACTCCGCCTTCCCCCCCCAACCACTTCCGTCAGAGCGAGAACATAACCCGACCGGATGGGTGAACAGTCACGATGCGACTTGCGTTGTCGCAGCCCCCGTCTTCCAGCCCCCCGAGGGCCGGGGCACGGCGACTCGCAACCCGACGACAGCGAGCGACGCCGACACCGCGGCGGTGCCGACCACGGGTACCGGTCGGGACCATTTTCCCTGTTCACCCGGGAGGCGGTGGTG
>REDU01000108.1 GCA_007693335.1 Ilumatobacter sp.
GTGAGGTGTGTGTCTACGTGTACGGGTCGGCGCACGTGATCGCCGACGTGTCCGGGTTCGTCCCGGCGGACGGCGGCTTCGGCGCCCTCGTTCCGGCGCGGATCGTGGACACGCGTCCGGGTGGGGTGAAGGTGGGGTCGGCTGATGGTGCCGGTGAGGCGTTGCGGGTGAACGTGCTCGGTCGTGGTGGGTTGCCGTCGTCGGGTGTGGGTGCGGTGGTGTTGAACGTGACGGTGACCGAGACCGAGGGTCCGGTGATGGGTGGTGGCTATGCGACGGTGTTCCCGTGTGGGGTGCAGCCGGAGGCGTCGAATCTGAACTTCGTGGGTGGTGACGTGGTGGCGAACTCGGTGATCGCGCCGGTGTCGTCGTCGGGTGAGGTGTGTGTCTACGTGTACGGGTCGGCGCACGTGATCGCCGACGTGTCCGGCTACTTCGCCGGATAGGCCACCGGCGGTGCCTCGGCCATCCCCGCCGCCCACCCGGGTCCGTCTCGTTCCGGACAGATGACAGGCTGGCCTGTCACCGCGACAGGCGCGCCTGTCGCCTTCCGGCAACGAACCTGCCGCCCCCGCCCCCGCCCCCGCCCCCGGGTACACGATCGGGCCGGCTGGTCATCGCGGCACCGACGATCACCACCATCATGCCGACCACCGAGATGATGCTGAGTGGTTCGTCGCGGAACACCACCCCCAGCACGGTCGCCACGATCGGGGTGAAGAACACGCCGATCATGCCTCGCACCGGCCCGGTACGGGCGAGCAACAGGCCGTACAGGGCGAAGGCCACCCCGGTGCCGAGTGCGCCGAGGACCGCGAGCGCCGCCACGGCCTCGACGGTGAACGTGCTGTCGGAGATCCCTCCGAGTCCGGCCGGTGCGGTCCAGAGCACAGCGGCCAGCTGCACGTGGAGGATCACGGGCAGCGAGCCGTACTTCCGCTGGATCGGGGTCGACACGTTGACCGCCACTGCGTAGCTGAGCACGGCCAGGACGAGCAGCACGATGCCGCGTGCGTCGGCGCCGCCCGAGTCCTGGATCGAGCCGTACGAGATCAGGGCGATCCCGCCGAAGCCCACGATCACGGCCAGTACCCGGAACGCGGTGGGGGGTCGTCGGAGGAACACGGCGGTCACGGCCACGGTGAACACCGGCAACGCGCCGTTGATCATCCCCGCCACCGCGCTGCTCGTGGTCTCCTGGGCCATCGGGAACAGCAGGAACGGGATCGCCATCCACACGAGTCCGAGGAACACGATGCGTGGCCACTCCGAGCGGGGGAGCATCCGCCGGGCGGCGGGCACGCACAGCAGGGCGAGGGCGCCGAAGACGACACGGGCGAAGGGGACGACGGGCGTGGCGACGTCGTCGATGGCGATCCCGATCAGCAGGAACGACGAGCCCCACACGAGCGCCGTGGCGCCGGTGAGCGCCCACTCCGGAGGACCGAACCGGGCGCCGGTGTCATCGGGTCCGGTGACGGTCGAGCGCAGCGGGATCGAGGACACCGCAGGAGTCTGCCGGGCGCATCGCCGGGTGACGACGATCGCGCCAGGAACCCCCGAGCGTCCTAGCGTGGGTGCATGGCCGTCGACGACGAACTGCTCAACCGCGTCACCTGGAAGATCCCGAACGCCCTCGCGCTCGTGGGCTCGCGTTCCGGCGACGAACGCAATGGGATGACCACCAGCTGGATCACGCAGCTCTCGATGGAGCCGGTCCTGATCGGCATCGGGGTCGACAACTCCGCCGTCACACACCGCTTGATCAGCGAGGGGGGATCGTTCACGGTCAACCTGTGGGACGCCGACGACACCCGGGTGTTCGTCAAGTTCTCGAAGCCGGCCGAGTACGCGGACGGCTCGCTGAACGGTCGCGCCGTGCACGAGGAATCGACCGGCGCACCCGTGTTCGACGAGGCCATCGCCTGGATGGACTGCGAGGTGCGACACACCCTCGACCTCGGTACGCACACGTTGTTCGTGGGGGAGGTGGTGGCCGCCGGCATCCGTGATGACGAGGCGCGCTCGGCCTCCATGTCGGACACCCGTATGAAGTACGGCGGCGTCAAGCGCCACGGCTGAACGGCGAGACCTGTCCTGGACGATGGGCGCTCCAGCCCCGGTTTCGGCCACACTGGAGGTGTGTCGACGGCGCGGGCCCCGATGCCCGATGCGTTCGTCGGGCGGGACGAGGAGCTCGACCACCTGCTCGCACGGCTGAGCAGCTCGGGAGGTGTCGGGCTGGGTCCGGTGCTGATCTCGGGCGATCCGGGCATCGGCAAGACCCGCCTGGTGGCCGAGCTCCTCGACCGTCTCGACGATGGCTGGCGGGTGGCCAGCGGCCGGGCCTGGGACGAGATCGACTGTCCTGCGTACTGGCCCTGGACGTCAGCCATCCGCGAGCTCATGGGGGCGCAGCGGGGAACCGAACTCCGCCATCTCGTACTGGACCATCTCGACGACGTCGATCGCTTCGAGCTGCTCGACGCCACCGCTGCCCTCCTCGAGCACGAGGCGGCCGAACGGCCGGTGCTGGTCGTGCTCGACGACCTGCACGCCGCCGACGTGCCGTCGCTGTTGCTGACCCGCTTCGTGGCCCGCGAGCTGCTCGATCAGCCGGTCGCGGTGGTGGCAGTACACCGCCCGGTCGACCCGGAGCTGCAACCCGAGCACCACCGGCACCTCGAGGCGCTCGCCCAGATCGGTGTGGTCGTGCCGTTGACCGGTCTGTCGCCCGATCAGGTGGCCGCGCTCGTGCCCGATCCCGAGATGGCGGCAGAGGTGCACGAGGTCACCGGCGGGAACCCGATGTTCGTCCACCAGTTCAATCGCGCCTCGATCGCGGTGGTGCCGAGTGGCTCCGAGGCTCGTGACACGACCACGACGGACATGCTCCGTGCGGCCATCCGCACGCGGCTCGCCCTCGTCGAGCCCGAGCCGACCGCCGTCATCAGGGGCCTCGCCGTGCTCGGCGGTTCGACCGAGACACCGGAGCTGGCCGCGGTGACCGGGCTCGATCCGCCACTGGTCGAGCGTCAGCTCGCGGATCTGGCTCTCGACGGTCTGGTGTGGATCGACCCCCAGGAGCGTTCTGCGTCGATGCACTCGCTCGTGGCCGAGGCCGTGCTCGCCGGGACCGACTCGACCGACCTCGAGGCCCTGCACGGACGTGCGGCCGAGCTCCTCGCTCACGACGTCGATCGCCGGAGCGAGCGGGCGCAGCACCTGCTCCGCGCCGGAGCGGCCCGATTCGACGAGGCGGTCGACGCCTGTGTCGCCGCCGCAGCCGACGCCTCGGCCGCCGCGGCCCACGAGTCGGCGGCCGGCTTCCTGGAGAGGGCCGTGCGGGCGCTCGATCTCCACGACGTCGGTGGAACCGAGCCATCCCTACGTCGCGCCCGGCGTCGTCGACGCGCCGAGGTGCTCGTGGAGCTGGGTCGGGCGTTGCGGCGCGCCGACGACGGTGAACGGGCGGCGTCCACGTTCCACCGTGCCGCTCGCGAGGCCGCCGACGTCGACGACCCGGAGCTGTTCGCACTCGCGACCCTTCGCGGTGGCATCCAGTACTTCACCCGGAACGAACGTGACCCCGGGTTGATCCAGCAGGTCGAGGCCGCGCTCGAGGTGCTCCCCGAGGGTGACAGCTCGCTCCGGGCGCGACTCCTCGCCGACCGGTCTGCCCGGTCGCTCGATGCCGAGCAGGCACGACGCGACGCCGATGCCGCCGTGGAGATGGCCAGACGGCTCGACGATCCCGTGGCGCTCGGCAACGCCCTCATCGCCCTGCAGCTGGCCGACCTCGGACCCGAGACCCTCGGCAACCGGCTCGCGTCGGCCCGGGAGATCATGGCGCTGGCCCATCGGGTCGGTGATCCGATCTTGTCGACCCATGGGCGCTGTCTGCTCTTCGGAGCGTTGATCGAGCAGGGCGATCTGCGTGGTCTCGATGCCGAGCTGCGGGTCCACGGTCAGGTGGACGAGCTGATGGTGGGCTCGACCATCGCGCGCCTCGAGCTCTGGGCCATGCTCACGCGGGCCCTGTTGGCGGGCCAGCTGGACGAGGCCGAGTCGCTCGCAGGGAGATCGCTCGACCTCGCCCTGAGCGTGAGGGACCCCTGGGGCGCTCGTGTCTACGGCGCCCAGCTGGGGACGGTCCGCTGGGTTCAGGGTCGCCAGCTCGAGGTCGAGGGGATCTATGCGGACCAGCACCGCCGGCACCCCGACGAACCGATGTGGCCCGCCATCCTCGCCTACATCCGAGCCACGGACGGCCGCATCGACGAAGCGCGTGAGGCCCTGGCCGCCATGGGTCCGTTCGATCGTCTCCCCCGTGGCATCCATCGGTTGGTCACCATGGCCCTGGCCGCAGATGCCATCGCGCTCGTGGGTGACGACGACGCCGTGGCCGAGGCTCGGGAGCAACTCCTGCCGCTGGCCGACCGCTTCGTACCGATCAACCTCGGGGCCTCCGTGTGGGGACCCGTGGCCCGTCCACTCGGTCTGTTGGCACTGCGCCTCGGCCGCACCGAGGAGGGGCTGGCTCACCTCACCCGCGCCGTGAGCGTCTGCACCCGGCTGGGCGCGCGACCCTGGCTGGTCGAGTCGCAGCTCCTCCTGGCCGAATCGCTCGTGCAGTGCGGCCGCACCGACGATCCCCGGTTACCGGGGCTGGTCACCGAGGCGCGGTCGGCTGCGGTGGATCTCGGTCTCGAGCGATTCATCGCACGTGCCGATGCGCTCGACGCCCACCGTGCCCCGGTGGTGCCGGCGGTGGTGGCGGGTGCATCCACCCGCCCGCGTGTGAGCGTGCTCGGCGCCTTCGAGGTCGTCTCCGAGGATGGTCGGGTGGCGAAATGGAACTCCCGCAAGGCGCGGGAGATGCTCAAGTTCCTGGTGGCCCGCCGGGGTGCTCCCGTGCACCGAGAGGTCGTGATGGATCTGCTGTGGCCCGACCTCGATCCGGCCCGGCTGGGCAATCGCTACGCCGTCGTGCTCAACACGGTGCGACGTGCGCTCGACCCCGACCGGAGACGCGCCACCACCGATCTGGTGGCCGCCGACAGCGACACCGTCCGCCTCTGCCTCGACCAGGTGGAGGTCGATGCCGAGATGTTCCTCGCCCAGGCGAACGAGGCCCTCGGGACCCACCGCCACGAACACTCCCACGCGACCGAGGCCCTGTTGCGGGCGGCCGAGCGTCACAGCGGCCCGGCGTTCCCCGACGAGCCCTATGCGGAGTGGGCGTCGCCGCTGCGCGACGAGGTGCGCCTCACCCATCTGCGGGTGGTGCGGGCGCTGGCCGATCGTGCCGCCGCGGCCGGCGACCACCTCGCTGCCGCCGATGCGTTCCGGCAGCTGGTGGAGGCCGATCCGCTCGACCCGAACGTGCACCGCGGGCTGACCGAAGCGCTGCACCGCCTCGGCGTGGCCGCGTCGGCCGATGCCGAACGCGGGCGGTTCCTCGCCGCCGCCTCGTCGCCCGACGACGGTCGGGCACAGAGCGCCTGATCGGCCAGAATGGGTCGATGCCCCACCCCGAGCCGCTCAGTCCCTCGTACGTGGTCGCCCGGTCCGTCTTCCGCGAGGCGGCGGCCTCGGCGGGAGCGACGATGCGTTCGTGGACACATCCCGAGGTCGGTCCCGACGGCGAGGAGCTGACCGTGGACGTGGCGGAACTCGGCCCCGCCGATGCCACCGACGTGGTCGTGGTCGTGTCGGGAACCCACGGTGTCGAGGGATACTGCGGTTCGGCGCTGCAACGCCACTGGCTCTCCCACCATGCCGCCGACCGACCCACCCACGTGCGGGTCGCGCTGGTGCACGCGTTCAACCCGTACGGATTCGCGTGGGTCCGCCGGGTCAACGAGGACAACGTCGACCTCAACCGGAACTTCGTCGACTGGACGTCACCCGATGGTCCACCGTCCAACCCCGACTATGCCGAGATCGCCGCGCTGCTCGTGCCCGCCGACTGGAGCGGAGCGGAGCAGGAGCGCACCACCGCCGAGCTGATGACGCGGGCGATGGAGGTGGGCCTCGAGCGGTTCCAGGAGATCGTCAGCGGCGGCCAGTACGACCACCCGACGGGCATCTTCCACGGGGGGACCGGCCCGACGTGGTCCCACCGCTGGCTGCGTGAATGGGCGTCCGGACACCTCGCCGCCGCCGAACGACTCACGATCATCGACCTCCACACGGGCCTCGGGCCGTGGGGTCACGGTGAGCTGATCTCGCACGCCGCACCCGGCGATCCGCAGTACGAACGGGCCAACGCCCGCTGGACCGGGGTTCGGTCGTTCCTCGCCGGCGACAGTGTGTCCGCACAGCTGTCGGGTGACTGGCTCGGTGTCGTCCACGAGCTCGCACCTGGTGCCGAGGCCACGCCGATCGCCATCGAGTACGGCACCGTCGACACCATCCAGGTTCTCCAGGCGCTCCGCGCCGACGCCTGGCTCCACGCCCACGGCGACCCCACCGGTCCCGACGCACCGGCCGTGCGGGCCCAGGTGCGCGCCGCGTTCGCCGACGACGACCCCGCGTGGATCGCCACCTGCTGGCCACGATTCCACGAGGTCATCTCTGCGTCGCTCTCCGCCTAGAGTCGCGCCCCAGCGAGAGCAGGCGAGACGAGGGGGTCCCCATGGCCGACGAGATGGCCGACGAGATGGCCGGCGAACAGCACGACACGATCGACGACCTGTTGGCCGAGCGGCGCACGTTCCCGCCGCCCGAGCACTTCACGGCCGACGCGCTGGTGGTCGGCACGCACCTCTACGACGAGGCCGCCACCGACGACGAGGGGTTCTGGGCCCGTCAGGCCGCTGATCTCGTGTCGTGGGACACCCAGTGGGAGACCATCTGCGAATGGGACCTCCCGTTCTCGAAGTGGTTCATCGGCGGCACGCTGAACGTGTCGTACAACTGCATCGACCGTCATGTCGAGGCCGGTCGCGGCGACAAGGTCGCCATCCACTGGGAGGGAGAACCGGGCGACATCCGCACCCTCACCTACGCCGACATGCTCGACGAGGTCCAGCGATTCGCGAACGTGCTGAGAGGCCTCGGCGTCGAGCGCGGTGATCGCGTCAACATCTATCTGCCGATGGTGCCCGAGGCCGCCGTGGCGATGCTGGCCTGTGCCCGGATCGGAGCCGCTCACAGCGTGGTGTTCGGCGGGTTCTCGTCGCAGGCCCTCGCCGACCGCATCAACGACGCCGAGGCCAAGGTGCTCATCACCGCCGACGGTGGATACCGCCGCGGGGAGGTGTTCCCGCTCAAGCCGTCGGCCGACGAGGCCATCGAGCACACGCCCACCATCGAGCACGTGGTCGTGGTCAAGCGTGGCGGCAACGACGTCACGATGGTCGACGGCCGTGACCACTGGTACCACGACCTGATGGAGACCGCCGATCCGGTCTGCCCGCCCGAACCGATGGACTCCGAGCAGCTGCTGTTCCTGCTCTACACGAGCGGCACGACCGGCAAACCCAAGGGCATCATGCACACCACGGGTGGCTACCTCACCCACGTCACCTACACCCACAAGTACGTGTTCGATCTGCACCCCGAGACCGACGTGTTCTGGTGCACGGCGGACGTCGGCTGGGTGACCGGCCACAGCTACATCGTCTACGGCCCGATGTCGAACGGCGCCACCCAGGTCATGTACGAGGGGGTGCCGAACTTCCCGGGCAACGATCGGTTCTGGCAGATCGTCGAGAAGTACGGCGTCACCATCCTCTACACGGCGCCCACGGCCATCCGCACGATGATGAAGTGGGGCCCCGAGGAGCCCGCCAAGCACGACCTGTCGTCGCTGCGTCTGCTCGGAAGCGTGGGCGAGCCGATCAACCCCGAGGCGTGGATGTGGTACCACCTCCACATCGGTGGCGAGCGCTGCCCGATCGTCGACACCTGGTGGCAGACCGAGACCGGCGGCATCATGATCAGTCCGCTCCCGGGCGCCACGACCACCAAGCCGGGTTCGGCCACGTTCCCGCTGCCCGGCGTGTCGGCCGAGGTGGTCGACGACGTCGGTGAGCGTGTCACCCACGGCGGTGGCTACCTCACCCTCACCCGCCCGTGGCCGGGCATGCTGCGTGGCATCTGGGGCGACCCGGAGCGTTTCCGCGAGACGTACTGGAGCCGGTACCCGGGCCGCTACTTCGCCGGCGACGGCGCCAAGCTCGACGACGAGGGCTACCTCTGGCTGCTCGGCCGGGTGGACGACGTGATGAACATCTCGGGCCACCGCATCTCCACCACCGAGGTGGAGTCGGCACTCGTCTCGCACCCTGCCGTGGCCGAGGCCGCCGTCGTGGGTGCCACCGATGCCACCACCGGTCAGGCGATCATCGCCTACGTGATCACCCGGGGAGGGGCCCAAGGAGACAGCACGGTCTCGGTCGACGAGCTGCGGGCGCACGTGGCGTCCGAGATCGGTGCCATCGCCAAACCGAAGGCGATCTTCATCACACCCGACCTCCCGAAGACGCGGTCGGGCAAGATCATGCGCCGTCTGCTCCGTGACGTGGCCGAGGGCCGCGTGATGGGCGACACCTCGACCCTGGCCGACTCCAGCGTGGTCGACGAGCTCCAACGACGCGCCGCCGAGGCCCCGCAGGAGGACTGACCCGGTCGGCCAGAGTTGCCGCCAGGGTGGTGGCGGGCGCGCCCACCCGCCACACTTGCGGCCATGACGTCGGCTGGGTTCCTGGGGATCGAGTCGCCCAGCCTGGTCGCGGACGACATCGTGCTGGGCGTGGCTGCGCTCCTGGTGGCCGGGGTGCTGGCCGCCAGCATCGCCGCCCGTCTGCGGATGCCGAGCCTCGTACTCGTGCTCGGTCTCGGCATGATCGTGGCCGACGACGGACTCGGATGGATCGTCTTCAGCGACGCCGAGCTGGCCCAGAACATGAGCGTGCTCGCGCTCGTCATCATCCTGTACGAGGGTGGGCTCGCGACCCGGGTGAGCGACCTCCGCCGGGTGCTGGCCCCCGCCACGATGCTGTCCACGATCGGGGTGGTCGTGACGGCGGCCGTGGTGGCCGGAGCGCTGATGCTGCTCACCGATGTCAGCACCTCGACGGCGTGGATTCTCGGCGCCGTCGTGGCCTCCACCGATGCGGCGGCCGTGTTCGCGACCGTTCGCTCGGCCCCGGTCCCGCGGCGGCTCACCACGACCCTCTCGGCCGAGTCCGGCATGAACGACCCCGTGGCCGTGCTGCTCACCGTGGGCACCGTCACCGCGGTCACCACCACCGTCACCGCTGCCGACTGGCTCCTGTTCGGTGTCCGTCAGCTCGGCCTCGGACTCGTGGTCGGTCTGGTGGTCGGCGGCATCGGCGGACTGCTGGTCGGGCGCGCCCGCCTCTCGGCGCCGACGTTCCACCAGGTGCTCGCCCTGGCCGTCGGCGCCGCGTCGTACGGCGTGGCGGCGGCCGTCGGCGGTTCGAGCTTCCTCGCGGCGTTCGTGGCCGGGGTACTCGTCAGCGAGCTGTCGCCGCAGCACCGGCGAGCCGTCAGGAACTTCCACCAGGGCCTGGCCGAGACCGCCCAGATCGGGCTGTTCTTCCTGCTCGGCGTGCTGGTGTTCCCGTCGGAGCTGTTCGGCGACCTGTGGATCGCGTTGGTGGTGGCGGTGGTGCTGCTGGTGGTCGCCCGGCCGATCGCCGTGGTCGCGTCGCTGCTGTGGTTCCGATTCACGCTCCGCGAGCTCACGTTCGTGTCGTGGGCGGGGTTGCGGGGTGCCGTGCCCATCGTGCTGGCCACGTTCGCGCTCACCGAGGGCAACCCCGATGGGCGGCTGGTGTTCGACGTGGTGTTCTTCGTGGTGGTGATCTCCACCATCGTGCAGGGCACCACCCTCGGCCCGGTGGCGGAACTCCTGGGGCTCCGACGCGACCCGGGGCCCGCCGACCTCACCGTGGAGATCACCCCGCTCGGCTCGAGCGACGCCGACGTGGCCGAGACCGAACTCGACGAGGATCATCCGCTGGTGGGTCGCACCGTGGCCGAGTCGGCACCGCCACCACCGCTGCGGGTCGTGCTGATCGGCCGTTCGGGGCACACCTTCGCCCCCGGCGGATCCACGCGCTACGAGGGTGGCGACGTGCTGGTGCTCGGAGTGAGCGCGGGCTCGCTCGACCTCCGGATGGTCGAGCACTGGCTCAGCAGCGTGGCCGCCGCCCCCGAGACGTGACGGCCCGAGAGGTGATGGCCCGAGACGTGATGGCCCGAGACGTGATGGCCCGAGACGTGATGGTCAGTCGCGGAAGTTGTTGAACTGCAGCGGGATGCCCACGTCGGCGGTCTTGAGCTCGGCGATCACGTCCTGGAGCTGATCGCGCTTCTTCGACGTGACCCGGATGGACTCGCCCTGGGTCTGGCTGCTGACGCCCTTCGGGCCCTTCTCCTTGATCAGCTTGTTGATCTCGCGGGCCTTGTCCGACGAGATCCCGACCTTGATGGTGACGACCTGACGGACGGTGTTCTGGGTGGCCTCCTCGACGTCGCCGTAGTCGACCCCCTTGAGCGAGACGCCCCGCTTGACGAGACGTTCCTCGAGCACGAGGCGGAGCGCGGCGAGCCGGTCCTCACTCACACTGCGGAGCGTGAGCACCATGTCGTTCTGCTCGATCGAGGAGTTGGTGTTCTTGAAGTCGAAGCGGGTGCCGATTTCGCGCGAGGCCTGGTCGACCGCGTTGCGGACCTCCTGGGCGTCCACCTCGGAGACGATGTCGAAGCTGGGCATGGCGACCACGCTAGCGGTCCTGATTCCGGCGACCGGTCCGGGAGATTCGAGCATCGTCCGGGGTGGGTTCACGACCCATCGCGATACGATCGGGGCCCGTCACACATGGGTCGGTGCCCGAGCGGCCAAAGGGAGCAGGCTGTAAACCTGCCGGCATTCGCCTACGGAGGTTCAAATCCTTCCCGGCCCACCAGTGTTCGTCACGGAACGCCCCGGAGCACCGCTCCGGGGCGTCGTGCGTCACAGCAGGTGGTGCATGACGGCCACGTCGAGCCAGCGGTTGAACTTGCGGCCGACCTCGCGTTCGATGCCCACCAGCTCGAACCCGCACGCTCGGTGGAGTGCGATCGAGGCGGTGCCGGTGGCCTCGATGCGGGCGATCACGGCGTGGAAGCCCGATTCGCGGGCCACGGTGAGCAGGCGCTCGAGCAGGAGCCGCCCGATCCCCCGGCGACCGTGGTCGCGGTGCACGTACACCGAGTCCTCCACGGTCGTGCGGTATGCCGGCCGTTCCTTGTAGGGCGACAGCGAGGCGAACCCCACCACGTCGCCGCTCGACCCGTCCACCGCCACGATGGCCGTGAACGCCCCCGATCGGGCCGCCAGCCAGGTGCGCTGGTCATCCAGCGAGCGGGGGACCAGGTCGAACGTGGCGGTCGAGCCCAGCACCTCGCGGTTGTAGATCTCGGCGATCGCAGCGGCGTCGAGCGTCGTCGCAGGACGGATGGTGACGCCTGGTGAGTGGTGGGCGGAGAGGGCCGACATGCAGCCCCGGAGCGTACCCGGCGGTGGCCGTGGCTCGCGGTGGGAACGCGCCGTCGGGCGCTACACTTGCCGACCGGTCCGCGGCTCTGCCGCGCTCCAGCAACGCCCTCTTAGCTCAGTCGGTAGAGCACAGCCATGGTAAGGCTGGTGTCGTGGGTTCGATTCCCACAGAGGGCTCG
>REDU01000155.1 GCA_007693335.1 Ilumatobacter sp.
CGAGACGCTCGTCGCGGGTGCCGGCCAGCGTGTAGTGGAACTGGAGGTAGCGGGCCGCGGGATCGGCGGGCACGAGCTCGGCGACGGCCGGGATCTCGAGGCCGGTGGCCGCCACGACCGACCGCAGCGCTGGATCGTCCACGAGCCGGCGGGCGTTCTGCTCCAGCGCGTCGGTCCGCTCGGCGTCGGTGGTGCCGGTGGTGTCGGTCGCGGGGTCGTCCAGCAGCGTCGTCGCGTCGCGGAGGTCGACCAGCGCGTCCACGACCGAGCGGTCGGCGGCCAGGATCGCCACGGACTGTCGGCGGAGCTCGAGCCCCTGGACGATCGCCTGCGACCGTGAGCGTTGGACCTCGCCGAGTTGCTCGAGGGACTGCGCGCGGTCGACGTCGGAGGTGACCACGTAGTTGACGGTGGCGATGGTGAGCATCGACACGAGTGCCGCGCCGACGAGGGTCGGGGCGATGATCCGCCAGAGCGGCGGGCGTCGGCGGGTCACGTCGGTCCACTCCACGTCGGTCCACTCTCGGTCAGCAGCACGTCGACCCGACGGCGGCGAGCGCTCGCGAGGTGGGTCATGGCGTCGGCGAGGGCGGGGTTGCGGCCCACCACGATGTCGGCGGTGGCGCCGTCCACCTCGACCACGTCGCAGTCGGTCATCGCGACGACCGTCGTGGTCCCGCCGGCGTTGCGTTCGTGGTGGAGCAGACCGAACAGATCGCCCCGTGCCAGCTCGGCCACGGTCGCTCGTGTCCCGTCGGCCAGGTCGATCACCAGTCGGGCACGCCCCGTGTGCAGGACGCACAGCCGGTGATGGCCGCGGTCGAGGCCACTGTCGAGGCCATGGTCGAGGGTCTCACCGGCGGCGTAGCGCACACGGTGCGCGGCCGCGGCCAGGAGGTCGAGCTCGCGCTCGGGCAGCGCCTGGAGCATGGGTGAGTCGGCCAGGTGGGCCCGCAACTCGTGTGCGGGTGCGAGTTCGGCCGCGGCAGTGGTGGGTCCGTCCCACAGGTAGAGATCCTGGGCCGGGCTGGGGAGCGGCACGTCGAGACGCTCCGACCAGTACCAGATCAGCCCGGCCAGATCGCTGCGAACCCGGGGCGTGGTGCCGTGGTCGTCGACCCACACCTGCACCTCGTACTCCATGAGCGGGTCGTCCACGGCGATGACCTTCACGTCGGGCGCGGGTTCGGTCAGTACACCGGGTGTGCTGCGGGCGGCGGCCATCAGCATCTCGATGGCGCGGTTGGGCGCGTTCGAGAAGGCCACCTGCACCCGCAGCGTGACGCGGTGCACCCGGCTCGGTTGGTCGTAGTTGACGATGGTGGCGGTGGCGAGTGACGAGTTGGGGATCACGACGAGGTCGCCGTTGCGGTTGCAGATGCGGGTGGTGCGCCAGTTGATGTCGACCACCTGACCCTCGAGGTCGTCCACCTGGATCCACTCACCCGGCCGGAACGGCTGGTCGGCCAGCAGGAGGAAACCCGACGCCAGACCGCTGAGCGTGCTCGACAGCGCCAGCGACACGATGAGGCTGGTGAGACCGAGTGCGGCGAGGGCACCCGAGAGCGCCACGCCCCACACCACGCTGAGCAGCAGCCAGAGGGCCACACCCACGAGCAGCACCCGCGGGATGGCGAGCAGCAGTTGGGGTGGTCGGGCGCGGCGTTCCTCGTCGGCGCGGCGGGTGCTGCGGGCGATCACCACGCGGAGCACGACCATGGCGGTGAGCGACGCGGCCACGATCAGGGCGGAGGCGAGCACGCGGCTGACCGGACGATCGGCGTCGAGCGCCAGCAGGGCGCGCACGCCCAGGTAGGCGACGCCGAGTGGGAGCACCCAGGTGCGCACCAGCGCCACGGCCGAGGCGTAGGGCGAGTCGCGTTGGCGGAGCCGCTCGGCCACCTCGCCGAACAGCACGACCACGAGCGGCACACCGACGATCAGGATCGCCGCCCAGATCACCTCGGTCGATCCGTTCATGGGGTCGATCCGTTCACGGGTGTGCACCCCCGTCGGTGAGCTGACGGTCGCGCACGTCGTCCGGGAGGCGTTCGGCGGTCTGTTCGCTCCATGCGACGTCGCCGGGTGCGACACGGCGCGCCAGCGCGTACGCCTCGGCCACGGTGGGTCCCCACACGTCGTAGACCAACTTCGCGCTGCCGCTGAGCCCCACGTTCACCGATCCACTCGCCACCCCCACGCCGGGCCTCACCGTGTGGTGCTCGGTCAGCTCGTCCACCAGCTCGCGGGCGAACACGACGGCCCGACGAGCGTGGTCGAGCACCGGTTGCCGATGTCCGACCGCGACGAAGCAGCTGTCGCCCACCAGCTTCACGCGTTCGAGTCCGTGCCGTTCGGCGATACGGTCGAGCGTGGCGATCACGGCGTCGGCACCGGCGTCGAGTTCGGCGCCGTGCAGCACCACCACGGCCACCGTGGCGGACGGCACGCGGTCGAACACCGAGCGGTCGCCCTCGTCGATGCGATCGGCCACCGACGACGGGAGCAGCGACCGCAGCACGTCGAGCCACTCCTGATGGGCCACCTCGATCTCGTGGCGGCGCGTGAGCAACTGGGCGTCCATGGCGGCGAAGCCGTCGACCAGGCGCTGGAACTCGTCGCAGCCGTGCCGACGAGAGGTGGTGGCCGGGACCGGGTCGTCGGCCAGGGCCGCCAGTCCGGCTCGACGTTCGCGGAGTCGTTCACTCACCAGACGGACGGGTCGCACGACCCGGTTGGCCCAGGCCACGGCTCCGAACGTCACGAGGGCCATCACCACCGCCGCCACGAGCAGGAGCAACCGCCGGTAGTCGGTCACGGGTCGGGCGGCTTCGTCGTGGGTGAGCTGGGCCACGATCACCCACTCGAGGTCCGCCACCTCGAACGGTGTGGCCACCATGAGCGAGTCGCGGCCGAGATGGTCGACGCGTCGGAGCAACTCGGTGGAGCCATCGCCGGCGGCTGCACCCACCACATCGCCGTCGGCGCGCTGCAGCAGCGCCGTCGAGCCGCGTGCGCGTGCGAGATCGACCTCGGCGTCCGTCAGCGTCGACGCCTCCCGGGCGTCGGTGAGGTAGGCGCCGGGTGCCTCGCGGAACCGACGTGGGTCGCTCCGCAGGCGGTTGTCGGACCCTGCGAGGTAGACCTCGCCGGTCTCGCCGAAGCCCTCGTCGCCCCCGGTCCCGTCGGCCAGCACCTCGTTCAGCCGTTCGACACCGAGTCGGATCGCGACCATGCCGCGGAGCTCACCGTCGACCACCACGGGCGCTGCGAGGAACCATGTGGGCCGGCCCAGCGCCGGTTCGTACGCCGACAGGTCGGTCACGACGGGGTCGCGGCCGCCGGTGACGAAGCTCCGCAGGGTGGTGGCCAACGAGCCACCACTCTGTGGGCCGATCCGGAGGTTGGTGGCGAAGTCGGGGGCCTTCTCGACCGAGTACACGACCGTGCCGTCGCTCGCCACGAGAGCGAGGTCGTCGGCACCCAGACGGGCGGCCACCGTCCGGTAGTGCGGATGGAGGTCGGCGTGCACCGCCGCCCATCGGCTGTCACCCCCGGGATCGTCGACGTCGCGGGCGAGGGTGGGGCCGAGCTCCCCGTCGGGTTCGGCGATGCGCTGCAGGACGAGGTGGTGGAGATGCACGCCCACGTCGGTCTCGGGCACGAGGTCGCGTGGCCCGACGGGCCGGGCGGACGCTGCGGCCAGCGCCGGCACGAGGTCGCGGGCCACGCGCTCGGCCACCTCGTCGCGCTGCTCGGCCAGCGTGGCGCGATCGGGCAGCTCGACCTCGGCGAACGAGGTGGCGAAGCGGTCGAGCGCGTCGGCGGTCATCGGGCTGTCGGCCAGCCCGGCCACGATCCCACGGGTGCTCTCGACGAGCGAGGTCAGCTCGAACAGCTCGGCGCTGCGGATCGACGCCAACCGCTGCTCGAGCAGACGTTCGGTGGCCTGCATGCCACTCCGTACCCCCACGACGCTCGTGACGGCCACGGTGACCGCGGTGACGGCCACCACCGAGGTGGCCAGACGGGTGGCCACCGAGACCCGGCGCCCCCGCGGTAGCCGTCGTGCGGCGCGCTCCGGCGATCCGGGTTCGGCGGGACGGCGCGGCACGGCGGAAGACTACTGGCGGCGATGGAGCCGCAGTGATGGATGAGGGGCCACGGTGCAGCGCAGTGCCGAGGCGGTGGTGCGCGCACCTCGGCGCTAGTCTCTGGTCGCTATGGGTCAGCCGGTCGCGGTCGTCGAGAAGCCGAGCACCACACCCGGTGTGGTGCGATTCGAGTTGAACCGGTCGTTGACCGGGTCGGGGCACGAGCACTTCCGCTCGCCCAGCGACGCCATCGGGCCCCGCCCCGCTGCGGTGCTGGCTCGTCGTCTGTTCGACACCGATCACGTCGAAGCCGTGCACATGTTCTCGAACATCGTGACCGTCGACCTCCGCAAGGGGTCCGACACCGCCGGTCTGTTCGACCTGATGCGCGACCTCTACAAGTACTGGAAGCCCGGGGTCGAACCGCCCGTCTTCGCCGACGAGGAACCAGCTGACGAGCCCGCGTCGGCCGGGACCGACGCCGCGGCGTCGGGCGGCGATGCCGAGCTGTCGGAGGCCGCCAAACGCGTGCCCTCGCACCTGCTGGAGCGCAGCCGCTCGGCCCGCGAACGCTGGAAGGCCAAGCAGGGCGGCTGACGGTGCCGCATCGGTCCGTGCGACCGGTGTGAACCGTTTCGATGTGAACGGTTTCGATGTGAACGGTTGCGGTCGATCCGATCGGTCGCAGGACCCGGCATGCCGCGCCGATGCGGTCGTAACATCACCGGGTGTCCACGACCGACCTGACGCTCCACGAGGCAGCCGACGATCTGGGTGTCCATTACATGACGGCGTACCGGTACGTGCGCCTGGGTGTCCTGCCGGCGGTCAAGGAGGGTGGATCGTGGCGGGTGCGGCGCTCCGATCTCGATGCGTTCCGGTCCGGTACGGCCACCACGCCGGTGAAGGCGGGGCGGCCGGCACCGTGGGCCGAACGGCTCGAATCGCGCCTGATGGCGGGTGATTCCCGGGGTGCATGGGGGGTGGTCGAGGCGGCGCTGGCCGCTGGGGCCGAGCTCGACGAGATCTACCTCGACGTGTTGTCGCCGGCGCTGATCGCCATCGGGTCGAAATGGGAGGCCGGCGAGATCGACATCGCGATCGAGCACCGTGCCACCGGCATCGCCTCCCGACTGATCGGCCGGCTCGGTCCGCGGTTCGTGCGGCGGGGCCGCACCAAGGGCACCGTGGTGCTCGGCGCTCCCGCCGGAGAGAACCACGGACTCCCGACCGCGATCCTGGGCGATCTGCTCCGGCTCGAGGGATGGGAGGTGTCGGATCTCGGTGCCGACACCCCGGCGTCGTCGTTCGCCCTCACGGCCATCGACACCGACGACGTGGTGGCCGTGGGGCTGTCGGTCACCTATCGCGAACATCTCGCCTCGTGCGCCGCGGCCTGCGCCGCCGTGCGCGCTGCCGCCCCCGGGGTGCTGGTCGTGGTGGGTGGCATCGCCGTCGACGGCCCGGCCCACGCGATCGAGCTGGGTGCCCACCACCACGCCGGTTCGGCCAAGGAGCTGGTGCGCCTCCTCGACGAGTTCACCACCGGAGCTCCCGTCTCCGGCCTCGCCGGCGCCTGACCGTCGCTCGTCCCGCCGGTCCGTCCTGGTCCGAGAATCGACCGGACGTCCGGCCAGAAGTCGGACCAGGACGGGACGGAGACGTGGGAGCGACGGGTGACGGCGGATGTGGGTAGGGTGGCGGGATGGGAACACCTGTTCGTGAGCTGCGGGCGGTCGTGGTGGGGGAGGTGGCGGTCGGTGCGGCGGGTCTCGACCGTCATCAGCATCTGGCGGTGTCCGACCCGTTCGTGCACCTGCTCCCCGAGGGCGGGTTGGTGCGTGGCCGCAGCGTGGCCTGCACGGGCGGCGCCGCGGTGTCGGTCGCCCTGGCCCTCGCGGCGGAGGCCACACGGCGAGGGTCGTGGCTCGCAGTGGTGGGCCTGCCGTGGGTGGGGGTGGACGCCGCCCGCGAGCTGGGGGTGGCGCTCGAGCGGATGGTGCGCATCGACGTGCCGACCGACGGGGGGATCGATGGGGGGATCGATGTCGTGTCCGACTGGGCCGAGCGGGCGGCGGCCGCCGCCGACGGGTTCGAGCTCGTGCTCACCCGGGTGCCGGCGCGGGTGTCCGAACGGATGCTGCGCCAGGTCCGGCAGCGGTTCCAGGTCCGTGGTGGCGTGCTGATCGATGTGCGTCCGGGGGGTCGGTCGCCCCGATCGTCGTCGGCGGGTGCCGATCTGGTGGTCGATGCCGCGGTCGACACCTGGACGGGCATCGACCGCGGCAGTGGTCATCTGCGTGACCGGGTGGTGGACGTGACCGTGACGGGTCGACGCTCCCCGCGCCCACGTCGTGTCCGGTGGTCGCCGCCGATGTCGGGGTGACGCCTTCCATGGGTGCTCCGAGTTCGCCCCGGTTGGTCACCATCTGGTGTCCGGACTGGTCGGTGGTGGCGGCGCGGTCCGCCGGATCGGCCGGACCGGCACAGGCCGTGCTCCACGCGAACCGGGTGGTGGCCCGGTCGCTCTCGGCGGCCCGGGAGGGGGTGCGGCTGGGGCAACGTCGTCGAGATGCCCAGCGGTGCTGTCCCGATCTGGTGCTGATCGATCACGATCCGGCGCGCGACGCTCGCGAGTTCGAACCGGTCATCCGGGCGGTGGCCGAGTCGGCGCCCCGGCTCGACGTGATCGAACCCGGGTGGATCACGCTGGCCGCCCGCGGTCCGTCGCGTTACTTCGGTGGTGATCAGGCGGTGGCCGATCGACTGGTCGACCTGGTGGCCGGGCTCACCGGTGCGCCCGTGGGTGTGGGAGTGGCCGACGGTCGGATCGCCTCCGCCGTGGCCGCCCGTCGGGCCGTTGCGGGTGAACGTGCCGGCACGGCGGTGGTGCCGCCGGGCGGATCCCCTGGGTACCTCGCGCCGCTCCCCATCGGGTGGTTGGGTGAGGTGGGCGACGCCGATCCCGAGTTGCTCGACGTGTGGCGCCGGCTGGGGCTGCACACGATCGGCCACCTCGCCGCGCTCCCGTCGACCGATGTGCTCGCACGGTTCGGTCGGGCCGGGGCGCGAGCGCACGCACTGGCCGGTGGGGTCGACGAGCGTCCACCGGTGGTCCTCGATCCGCCACTCGAACGCCGGGTCGAGCGGGTGTTCGACGAGCCGGTGCTGCAGGTGCCGCCGGTGGTGTTCGTGGCCAAGCAGTTGGCCGATCGGCTGGTGGCCGAACTCGCGGCCGAGGGTCGGGTGTGCACCCGGTTGCTGGTGGTGGCCGAGACCGAACACGGCGAGCGCAGCGAGCGGTCGTGGTACCGCGACGGTGGGCTGTCGGCGGCGGCCATGGTCGAGCGCGTCCGCTGGCAGCTCGACGGCTGGGTGGGCGCCAGCGCCGGTCCCGGTCCCGGTCCCACCGCGGGCATCAGTGCTGGCATCACGCTGATCCGGTTGGTGCCCGACGAGGTCCGGGCCGACCACGGTGTGCAGATCGGACTCTGGGGTGGTCGAACCCGGGCCGACCACGATGCTGCTCGGGCCATCACGCGGTTGGTGGGGCTCGCCGGCGACGAGGCGGTCACGGTGCCCGCGTGGAACGGCGGACGTCTCCCGGCCGATCGCTACCGGTGGGTACCGGCATCGTCGGTCGATCTCGACCACCCGGTCCCACGGCTCACCCCCGGTGCGGGATCGTGGCCCGGTGCCGTCCCCTCACCGTCGCCGGCGGTGGTCCCCGCTGTGGCCACGGCGGTCGAGGTGCTCGACGCCTCGGGGCGCAGCGTGCGGGTGGGGGGCCGTGGCGACCTGAGCGCCGAGCCGCGCACCCTGGTGCTCGGCGATCGACACCGGTCGATCACGGCGTGGGCGGGACCGTGGCCGCTCGACCAGACCTGGTGGGATCCGCGGCGTCGGCGCCGCATGGCGCGCCTGCAGATGGTGGTCGACGACGGATCGGCGCACCTCGTGGCGGTCGAGCAGCAGCGCTGGTGGGTGCTCGCCACCTACGCCTGACGAACTGTCTGTGCTGGGAGCGTGGATCCGCCCGATCGGCGCGGACAGTTGGGCGGGGTGTCGACGAACTGTCTGTGCTGGGAGCGTGGATCCGCCCGATCGGCGCGGACAGTTCGGCGGGGTGGTTGACGCGGGCGGTCAGACGGCGAGTGGGGCGGGCGACTCGTCGACGGTGTCGAGGATGTCGTTGCCGAGCCGGAATCCCACGCCGCGAACGGTGTGGATCACCCGCAGCTCCGGCGCCGCGGTGTCGAGCTTGCGGCGCAGGTTCGACAGGTGCACGTCCACCACGTGGGTGTCGCCCACCCAGTTGGGACCCCACACGGCCTCGAGCAGGTCGGCCCGCGACGACACCTCGGTGGGTCGACGCACCAGGTGCTCCAGCAGCGAGAACTCGATGCGGGTGGCGGTGATCTCGGTGCCGCACAGTCGGATCTCGTGGCGACCGGAGTCGACCACGAGCGGACCGAGCGTGACCACCGATGGTGTGGTGGGATCCCAATCGGTCTTGAGCTCGCGGGGGCGGCGCAGCAGGGCGTGGCAGCGAGCGGCGATCTCGTCGGGGGTGATGGGCAGCGAGACGGCGTCGTCGGCGCCCGAGCGGAGCACCTCGACCCGGGCCCGGTCGCGGCCGGCGGGTTCGATGCACAGCAGGTACCGGTCGGAGTCGTTGCGGAGGTGCTGGTAGAGCGGTCGCTCGTCGGGGCCGTGGAGCGATGCGTCCACCACCATCACGTCGGGGGAGAACGAGTCGGCCAGGATCCGAGCCGCCACCGCGTCGGTCGGGGCGCTGACCGAGAAGCCGGCCGCGCGCAAACCAGCTTCGCTGTTGCGACGGAAGCCGACGTCATCGACGGCGAGGAGGACTCGGGGTGCGAACTGCGTGTGTGGTTCCATGCGATCTCGTCGTTCTGGAGGGCTGTCGGGCTATCGGCAGGAATCCAGGGAAACTCAAGGAATCGGCAGGGATAATCCCTGATGTTGCCGTGCCCTCGGTGGGCGGTGGCCCTACGGTCGTATGGGTGGGTGATCCGACGGCGGCCGTGCCGCGTGAATGGGTGCGGGCGGCCGTGGCGGCCCGCGTTCCGGTCGACCAGCGTGAACGGGTGAGCATCGAACGGTTCCTGGCAGCGTTCGACCTGTTGACCGAACCGTTCTCGGAGACGGCCGACCCGGTGCACGTGACGGCCTCGGCCATCGTGGTGGGTCCGCGCGGCGTGGTGCTGCACCGGCACAAGCGGTTGGGGATCTGGTTGCAGCCGGGCGGACACATCGATCCGGGCGAGACACCGTGGGATGCCGCCCGACGCGAAGCGCGCGAAGAGACCGGCCTCGACGTGGGGTCGGTGACCGACCAGCTCGTGCACGTGGACGTGCATCCCGGTCCCCGGGCCCACACGCATCTCGACCTCCGCTACCTGGTGGAAGGTGGTGACGCCGATCCGGCACCGCCGGTGGGGGAGAGCCAGGAGATCGGGTGGTTCGACTGGTCGGCGGCGATCGAACTGGCCGACGATGGTCTGCGCGGCGCCCTGCTCGCCCTCCGTCCCGGCTGAGAGCCTTCCCTGATCGATCGAACTTGCGTTCGTCGGACAGGTGTTCGATACTGACGCGGGTGGGGTTCAACAACCCGTCGTGGACGTGGACCGAGCTGGAGCAGACGCTCTCGGGACGGACCGGGCGCGACGGTCGCGCCCCGGGCAGCCCGTCGTGGAACGCCGGCGGCGACAGCCCGGCCTGGAGCCGCATCCGCCAACCCTTCGAGGCCCCCGACGGGTCGCCCTCCACCGCCGGATCGTCCACGGATCCGCCCCAGGACCAGAGAGGTCGTGCCCGGCCGGGTGGCGTGCCGTACGCCGAGCTGCACTGTCACTCGAACTTCTCGTTCCTCGACGGCGCATCGCATCCCGAGGAGCTCGCCACCGAAGCGGCGCGGCTCGGACTCGAGGCGCTCGCGGTCACCGACCGCGACGGCTTCTACGGGGTGGTGCGCTTCGCCGAGGCCGCCCGTGAGGTGGGGTTGCCGACGGTGTTCGGTGCCGAGGTCACCCTCACGGCGGGTCTGTCACCCGACACCCGGGTCGTCCGGGCCGAGGCCGACACCATCGGTCAGGTCGCCACCGGTCGGGTACCCGACGCCCACGCGCCCGAGCCCGAGGGCCGGCACCTCGTGGTGCTGGCCGACGGTGCCGACGGGTACGGGCGGCTGTCGCGGGCGCTCGCGCTGGGTCACCTCGCCGGCGAGAAGGGGGCGCCGCAGTTCACCGTGGCCGACGTGGCCGACCTCACCGCCGGGCACGTGTGGGTGCTGACCGGGTGCTCGACGGGCGCGGTGCCCGCTGCACTGCTGGCCGAGGGCCCGTCGGCGGCCCGCCGTGAGCTCGAGCGGCTGGTGAGCGCGTTCGGTCGTGACCGCGTGCTGGTCGAGCTGTGGGATCACGGCGATCCGCTCGACTCGGCGCGCAACGACGCCCTGGTCGCGGTGGCGGCCCGGGTGGGGGTCGAGTGCGTGGCCACCAACGACGTCCGCTACGCCGTGCCCGCGCAGCGTCGTCTCGCCACCGCGCTGGCGGCGGTGCGCACCCGTCGGAGCCTCGACGAGCTCGACCCGTGGCTGCCCGGCGCGACCGGTGCCCATCTGCGCTCCGGAGCCGAGCAGGCCCGCCGGTTCGCCCGCTACCCCGGTGTGGTGGGGCGTGCCGCCGAGATCGGTCGGGCCGCGGCGTTCGACCTGTCGCTGGTGGCGCCACGTCTCCCGCCGTTCCCGTGTCCCGACGGCCCCGATGGGCGACCGCTCACCGAGATGGAGTACCTCCGTCAGCTCGTCGACATCGGTGGGCGGCGCCGCTACGGCGATCGACCGAGCACCGCTTCGGCCATGACCGGCATGATCGTGGAGGATCTCTCGCTGCGGGCGCGGGCGTGGCGCACCATCGACCACGAACTGGCCGTGATCGAACAGCTCGGGTTCGCCGGCTACTTCCTGGTGGTGTGGGACCTCGTCGAGTTCTGCCGTCGCAGCGACATCTACTGCCAGGGACGGGGCAGCGCCGCGAACTCGGCGGTCTGCTACGCGCTCGGGGTCACCGCGGCCGACGCGGTGTCGCTCGGGTTGCTGTTCGAGCGGTTCCTGTCGCCCGAACGCGACGGGCCGCCCGACATCGACATCGACATCGAGAGTTCCGAGAGAGAGCGCGTGATCCAGTACGTGTTCGCACGCCACGGTCGCCACCACACCGCCCAGGTGGCCAACGTGATCACGTACCGGGCCCGCTCGGCGGTGCGTGACATGGCGCGGGCGCTCGGTCACGCACCCGGCCAGCAGGACGCCTGGGCCAAGCAGGTCGACGGGTGGGGCAACGTGGCGTCCACCACCGCCCAGCCCGGCTGCACCATCCCCGAGCAGGTGCTCGAGCTGGCCGCCGAGGTCGAGGACGCCCCGCGCCACCTCGGCATCCACTCGGGCGGCATGGTGATCTGCGACCGTCCGGTGATCGAGGTGTGCCCGGTCGAGTGGGCCCGCATGGATCAGCGCTCGGTGC
>REDU01000056.1 GCA_007693335.1 Ilumatobacter sp.
ACCCGCCGAGGGCCCACTCGGCCTGGCCGACGTCGATCACCGAACCCTGGAGGAAGACCGGCACGTCGACGCCCTCACGCACCGACCGGCAGACCTCGATGTTGAACCCGGTGGGCCCGTGGAAATCGGGCCGGGTCTTCTCGATGGAGAAGATCGAACCGCGGACCACGACCAGGTGGTCGACGCCGGCCGGAACGAGTTCAGCGGCCATCACGGGTGCCAGCTCGGGGGTGATACCCGCCCACGGCGCGAGCTCGTCGCACGACAGACGGAGCCCGACCACCGCGTCACCCACGGCCCAGCGGACGGCCTCGATCACCTGACGGGCGAACAGCAGCTTGTCGTGCCCCCACGGGTCGTCGCGCTGATTGGTCAGACCCGACAGGAACTGGCGGACGAGACTGTGCTGGCCGGCATTGATCTCGACGCCGTCGCAGCCGGCGGCCACGGCTCGTGCCGCCGCCTCGCCGAAGCCGCGCACCACGGCGGCGATGTCGTCGGCCTCCATCCACTTGGGGACCTCCCGGGAGTTCACCTCGGGCACCCGCGACGGTGCCAGCAGCGCCTGCTGGCCGTACGCCGACGATCCCTGTCCCCCGGCGTGGTCGAGCGAGGCGAGCACGAGCGTGCCGTGCGGACGGCAGGCCTCGACCACCGAGGTCCACCCGTCGCTGCACCGTTCGGCCAGGGGCGACCGCTCGTACGGCCAGTCGGACGGGTGCACGCTGGCTCCCTCGACCACGACGATGCCGGCTCCGCCGCGGGCCCGTCGCTCGTAGTAGGCGGTGTGCCGGTGGGTGAGCCGGCGCTCGTCGTCACCGAGGTTCGTCACGTGGGGGCCGAACATCACCCGGTTCGGCGCAGTGCATGATCCCAGGGTGATCGGCTCGAGCAGTCGCATCAGGCGCGATTCTCGCCCCTCGCGCCCTCTGTGACCCAACCGTCCGCGGTGAGCGACGCTCAGGCCGGCGTGCGCGGACCCGGTCGTGGACCCGATGGGGCGTCGTCCGAGCGGAGCGCGGGTTCGGTGCGACGGAGCAGCCGTCGCACGTTGTCGACGTGACGGACCAGGATGAGTCCACACAGCCCGACCGCAGCGGCGAACTCCCATGCGGGAGCGCCCCGGATCGCCATACCGATCGCCGCGGCGCACACCGCCACGATCGATCCGACCGCCGCCGTGCCGGTGACCTTGGTGACCAGCCACCAGAGCACGATCACGGCGGTGCCCACGAGGGGCAGCATCACCAGCAGCACGCCAGCTCCGGTGGCCACTCCCTTACCGCCGCGGAAGCGGCGGGTGACCGGGTACACGTGACCGAGCACGGCGGCTGCGCCGAGCAGGTACCCGGCGGGCCGTCCGTCGACCGCCAGACCGATCCCGGCGGCGATGGCCCCCTTGGCGGCGTCGAGCACGAACACCCAGATGCCCTTTCGCCAGCCGAGGGCCCGGGTGACGTTGGACGCCCCGGGGTTACCCGAACCGAACGTGGTGATGTCGACCCCGCTCGCGCGTGCCACCAGGTGCGCGCTCGGGAACGTCCCGAGCAGGTAGACGACGGGCAACCAGATGGCCCACATGGCGACGTGGGCCCCGCGTCACTTCCGGGTCAGCGTGACGGGCCGGATGGTGCCGGCGACACGGGCGGGCTTCGAGTGATCCATCATCGGCCGGGGCGCCGACGTCACCGCCAGGAGTGCGGCTTCGCCGTGACCCGAGACGCACTCGGGGTCGGGCCCGTCGAGGGGGAGACCGGTGAAGAACTTGGCGGCCATGCAGCCGCCCTGGCAGGCGTCGTAGCTGCCGCACGACGCGCACGCCCCGGCCGACCCCGGTTCGCGCAGCGACGTGAACAGCTCGCTCTCGCGCCACACGTCGGTGAAACCGCCGGCGTCGCGCACCGAACCGGCCTTGAACTGGTCGTGGATCACGAACGGGCAGGCGTACACGTCGCCGATCGGATCGATCAGGCACACCACCCGACCGGCACCGCACATGTTCAGCCCGGGCAACGACTCGCCGAGCGCGTTGAGGTGGAAGAACGAATCACCGGTGAGGACGTTGTCGCCGTGGGCGAGCAGCCACTCGTAGATCTGGCGCTGCTGGGTGTTCGTGGGGTGCAGCTCGTGCCACGAATCGGCGCCCCGACCCGACGGGCGCAGGCGGGTGACCCGGAGCTGTGCACCGTAACCGTCGGCCAGCGCCTTGAACTCGTCGAGCTGGTCGACGTTGTGGCGGGTGACCACCACCGAGATCTTGAACGGGCCGAACCCGGCGTCGGCGAGGTTGTCCATCGCCCGGCGGGCCAGGTCGTAGGAGCCCTCGCCGCGCACGGCGTCGTTGGTGACGGCGTCGGTGCCGTCGAGGCTGATCTGGATGTCGAGGTAGTCCATCGCGGTCAGACGACGGGCCTTGTCGGCGTCGATGAACGCACCGTTGGTGGAGAACTTCACCCCGATGTCGTTGCCGATGGCGTACTCGACCAGCTCGAAGAAGTCGCGGCGCACCATCGGTTCGCCGCCGCCGATGTTGATGTAGAAGACCTGCAGGGCCCTGAGTTCGTCGAGCACTGCCTTGGCCTCGTCGGTGCTCAGCTCACGCGGGTCGCGACGGCCCGACGACGACAGGCAGTGCACGCACTCGAGGTTGCACGCGTACGTGAGCTCCCACGTGAGGCAGATGGGGGCGTCGAGGCCGCGCTTCATCTGGTCGACGAGTCGGGGCTCGGTCTGGCTAACTGGTGAGGACGCGCTCATGGAGCATCTCCGATTCGACGAGAGAGGTGAGGGCGGAGCAGAACGCCGGCCAGCGGTGCTCGGCGATACCGCAGGACTCGAGGGTGTCGCGCACGGTCGCGTGGTGATCGAGCGCGCTGACCACGCGCACGACATCGGGGTGCTTCAGGAAGATCAACCGCCTCGTGCCGTAGTGGTACGCGAGCGCACCGAACGGCTCGGGGCGCAGCGCGACCCGATCGTGCAGACCGAGGGCCCGCTCGAGCACGAGCGCGTCCTCAGTAGACGCCGCACATGCCGTCGATCGAGATCTCCTCGACGAGCAGCTCGTTGTCGAGCAGTTCGTCGGCCAGCACCTCGCCAGCAGCCGGGGTGGTCGGCTCCGGGGTGGGTGTCGGGATCTCGGTCAGCGTGCTCGCGGGCGCCGGGGTGGTGGTCGTCAGGTCGTCCATCAGGATTCATCGTATCGAAGATCTGTCCGAGCAGTGGAGTGCGGGCCACCCGGGGGTCGTCACCGGGCCGGGGTGATGGCCTGCACGAACTCGGGTCCTCGTCGGGCCAGGTGACGCGTCGACAACGCGACACCGCCGCGCATCACCCCCCATCCGACGGCCACCGTGATCACGCCGATCACACTCACCCAACCCACCGAACCGAACGCGTTCGCCCAGAACAGGGCGAGGAACAGCGGGAGCGTGAACAGGGCGAGCACGACGAGCACACCGAGCAGCAACAGCGCGGAGAGCAGCCCGCGACCGCTCTCGCCGTGCGCGAACGGGTTGTCGGACTCGGGTGTGGCGATCGGCACGAACGTCGACTGCACGATCGCGCCGCCCACACCGGCCAGGAGCCCGCCGGCGCCCACCAGCAGGCCAGCGGGGAGGAATCGCCACTCGCCGGTCACGCCTGCAGCGATCAGGGGCCCGATCACGGCGACGGGGGCGGCCACGACGGCGATCGAGCGGGC
This sequence comes from Ilumatobacter sp., assembly GCA_007693335.1. Taxonomy (GTDB): domain Bacteria; phylum Actinomycetota; class Acidimicrobiia; order Acidimicrobiales; family Ilumatobacteraceae; genus SKSP01. Next base: position 3,704 of record REDU01000056.1, read on the forward strand.
CTTCCCGCGTGCGACGGTGCGGGGTCCGACACCGGTCAGGAGCTCGTTGGTGAGCGCAGGGCCGTCGTTCCCGAAGCTGTTGCCCGCCATGAAGAGCACGGCGAGTTGTACGGCACCACCCACCAGCACCGCTCCGCTCCCGGCGCCGTCGCGCAGGAGCGCGGGCGCCAGTACCGCGGCCAGGCCGATCCCGGCGCCGAGGAACGTCTCGATGGCCGTTCGCGGGGTCCGGAAGCGGGTGAGGATGCTGCGCCACGCCACGGCGCCCGTGGGGCCGCGGCCGCAGAGAGCCCGGCTCGCGACGCGCCACCCCCGTCGCACCGGACCGGCGTGGGCCGGGTCCGTCCGCCGGCGCACCGACGTCGTGAGGCGGGTGGTCGACCACAGGTAGACCACCGCGAGCGCAGGCAGGAACATCACGCCTGCGAGGAGGTGGAGTGACGCGGTCAGCATCGAGGTGTCGACCGTCCCGAGTGAGCGACCGAGCTGGCCCATCGGTGTCCACGACAGCACCTCGGTCAGTCGCTCGCGCGCCGACGGCTCGAGTCGTGACACGACCGGCGGCGCGATCTGGACGGCCACGTAGAACACGAGGCCGCCCAGTCCCATCATCACCATGCCGAGCCGTGGGGCCCGGTTCACCAGCAGTGCCAGCAGGTTGGTCGCAGTGCGTGCCGCCACGAGCAGCACGAGGAGCCACGCCACCACCGCGGGCACGATCACCAGCAGCGAGGCGGGTCCGCGCACTGCGCCGACCACCACCCCGATACCGATCGCGATGCCCGCCAGTCCGGGTGGGCCCGACGCCGTGGCCGACAGCAACCCCAGCGCCCGTTGCCCCTCGGTGAGCGGTTCGATCGCGAGCACGCGGGGGTCGATCGGTTGGCTCACGCCTGCCACCACCCCGAGCGCCACCACACCGGTGGTCCCGATCACCCCGACCAGGACGTACATCGTGGCCGGATCGCTGATGGTGTGCCCGGCGGTCGCCAGGGCGGTGGCGCCGATCACGCCGATCACGGCGGACAGCGCAGTGCTGACGATCACGCCGAGGCGGTCGGAACCGTCGCCCTGGAGTGATCCACGCAGCAGCCGCCAGCGCAGCGCCACGAAGTTCCGGGTCAGTCCAACCACGCCAGCGTGCTCCGATCGATCGTGCGCTCGCCGATCACCTCGATGAAGGCGTCTTCGAGCCGTCGGTCGCCCCTGAGCTCGTCGGTACGGCCGGTGAGCACCACGCGACCGCCGTGGATCACCGCCAGGTGATCGCACAGCCGCTCGACCAGATCCATCACGTGGCTCGACAGCACGACGGTGCCGCCACCCGAGCGGAACCGCTCGAGCATCGTCCGCATGGTGCGGGCCGACACCGGATCGACGCCCTCGAACGGTTCGTCGAGCAGCAGCAGACGCGGCCGGTGGAGCAGCGCTGCCGCGAGGGCCGTCTTCTTGCGCATCCCGTGGCTGTAGCCGGCGATCTGCCGGTCGGCGTCGTCGCTCAACTGCATGACGTCGAAGAGGTCGTCGCTCCGTGCGGCCACGGTGGCGGCCTCGAGGCCCCGCAGTTCGCCGAGTGTCACGAGGAACTCACGGGCACTGAGACGTTCGAAGAGCTGGAGGGGGTCGAGCACGGCGCCGATCTCGGCGCGAGCCGCCAGCACGTCGGCGATGGCGTCGATACCGTGCACCCAGATGCGTCCGGCATCGGGGCGGACGAGCCCCACGACCGAACGCAACGTGGTCGACTTGCCGCTGCCGTTCGGTCCGACCACACCGAAGCAGCTGCCGGCCGGCACCTCGAGGTGGAGATGATCGAGCGCGACGGTCTCGTCGTAGCGCTTGCTGAGCCCGTGGATGCGCAACGGCGCCGACGATGGGAGCGGCGGTGGCAGCACCCCGTGAGTCTGGCGCGGATGGGGCCGATTCGCCCCTCACGGGCGTACCGTCGTCGTGATGTCGGAGGTCGCGAGTGGCACGTGGGCGGCCATGTCGTACCTCCCCTACCGCCGGCTGTTCTTCAGCTCGGCCATCGTCGTCTTCGGTGTGATGGGTCAGGCCGTGGCACGCGGCTGGTTGGCGCGCGAGCTCACCGGCAACAACACGGGCCTCGGCGGCGTCATGCTGGTGTTCGGAGCATCGATGCTGCTCGCGACCCCGCTGGGCGGGGTGGCGGCCGACCGCTACTCCAAGCGCACGGTGCTGATCTGGTCGGTGGTCGCACTCATGGTGTCGTCGGCGTTCATCGGTGTGGCGGTGGTGGCCGACGAGATCGCCTACTGGATGTTGCTCGTGGCGAGCGGGATCCAGGCGGCAGCCTTCGCGTTCTACCTCCCGGCTCGGATCGCGCTGATCTCCGAGGTCGTGCCCGCACAGGTGCTCGGCAACGCGATCGTGGTCGCCCAGATGTCCCAGGAGGCCATGCGGGTGATCGCCCCCGCGCTGGCGGGGGTGTTGATCGGGGTGGCGTGGTTCGGGGTGGGCGGCGTGTTCCTCCTGGCGGGCGCGGCCAGCGCGGTCTCGGCGGCGCTGTTGTTCGGGCTCCCGCGCGGTGTCGTCCGCGGGTCGACGTCGCGGTCGCCGCTCGCCGAGGTGGTCGACGCGGTGCGCTACATGCGGGCCACGCCCGGACTGGGTGTGATCGCCCTGTTGACCGTGGGGGTCGTGATGATCGGGTTCCCGTATCTCACCTTCTTGCCCACGCTGGCCGACGAGCGCTTCGGGGTGGGTGCGATCGGCTTCGGGATCATGTCGGGGGTCGCGGGCCTCGGCGCACTGGCCGCCGGCGTGGTCGATGCGCGCAACAACCGGCACCTCCGGCCGTGGCTCACGATCGCGTGCGCCGGAGTGGCGTTCGGGGTGTCGACCATCGCCCTCGGGTTCGCACCCACGTTCGCCGTGGGACTGGTCGCCCTGGCGGGGGTCGGGGCCAGCGGTCTCGTGTTCCAGACCTCGACGCAGGCGCTCATGCTGCGACTCTCCGCCCTCGAGTACCACGGCCGCCTCCAGAGCCTGGTGATCCTGGGGTTCAGCGGGTTCGGTCTGGCGGCGCTCCCACTCGGTCTCCTCGCGGACGCCACCTCGCTGCGGCTGGTGCTGATCGGGATGGGCGCCGTCGTGCTCACGATGACTGCGGGGTTCGCCATGACGAGATGGCTGCACCGCCGTCGGCCGTCGCCGCTCGACATCGGTTGACCGGGCCGGACGGCCGGGTCAGACGGCCCAGTCGATGCCGCGCATCGTGAGCGACCAGTGCTCGGCGATGCGGTCGCCGGCGATCCGCTGGATCAGCATCCAGGTGAGCACCGTCGACTCCCCGGTTTCGCGGTTGAGGCCGCGGCTGGTGGCGCGGGTCCAGATCCGGTCGCCACTGATGGTCCGGTCGTCGATGGTCGTCTGGGGCCTGCACAGGGTGCGCTGGAACTCGCCGATCATCGACTTGTAGTCGCGGCGTGCCACCACCTGGGTGCCGACACCGCTGTGCCGCACGAACGGATCCGCGAAGATCTCGTCGATCACGTCGAGCTGCGCATCGCGCCACACCTCGTCCCACCAGCGGGTGGTGAGCCGAAGCGCCAGATCCTCGTCCACGAGGCGCGACCGTAGCCGGTCAGGATGCGTTGATCGCGGCGCTGTCGAGCAGGGCGGTCACGTCGAGCGCCGCCACCGGTCCGATCACGATCACGGCCGGTGAGCGCACCGGGTGGTCGCACAGACCCGCGAGTGAGCAGCGATCGACCACCTGGGCGTCGGTGGTGGCGCGGTGCACCGTGGCCACCGGGGTGTCGGCGGCCAGTCCGCCCGCCATGAGTTCGGCGGCGATCACTGCGCGCTGGGCCACTCCCATCAGCACCACGATGGTGCCGCCCACCCGTGCCAGCGCCCGCCAGTCGATGTCGGGTTCGCCCGCACGGCGGTGACCGGTCACCGTGGTGACCGCAGCGGCCACCCCGCGGTGCGTGACGGGGATGCCGGCTGCCGCTGGTGCGGCCACCGACGAGGTGATGCCTGGCACCACCTCCACCTCGATGCCAGCGGCGCGCAGCGCGAGGGCCTCCTCGCCGCCGCGACCGAACACGAACGGATCGCCGCCCTTGAGGCGCACGACCTGCTTGCCCTGACGCCCGAGCTCGACGAGGAGCGTCGAGATCAGTTCCTGGGGGACAGGTCGGCCGGGCCGCTTGCCGACATCGACGACCTCGGCGTCGGGCGGCACGAGCGCCAGCACGCCGTCGCCCACGAGGGCGTCGTGCACCACCACGTCGGCGTGGGCGAGCAGTCGAGCAGCGCGCACCGTCAGCAGGTCGGGATCTCCGGGGCCGGCACCCACGAGCGCCACCGTCACGATGTGCTCCCGGTGGTGCGGCGGACGCCGACCAGTTCGCCGCCACTCACGTGCAGCCCGCACTCGGTCTTCTCCGAGCCCGACCAGCGGCCACCGCGCGGATCGTCGGCCGACGAGGGTCGGGTGCACGGCCAGCATCCGATGGAGGGATAGCCGCGATCGGTCAGTGGGTGAGCGGGCAGTCGGTGTGCGGCTGCGTACGAGTCGACATCGTGATCGGTCCAGCGGGCGATGGGGTTCACCTTGACCACGCGGCGGAGCAGGTCGTCTTGCACGACCGGAGTGTTCGCCCGTGACGCGCCGTCGCTGCGACGAAGCCCCGAGACCCAGGCGCGCTTGCCGGCCAGTGTGCGCTCGAGCGGCTCCACCTTGCGGGCGGCGCAGCAGGCGTCGGTGTCGGTCTGCCACACGTCGCGCTCGACGTCGGGGTGGGGGTGCACGGTGCGCAGGTTCAGTCCGAACCGGCGACGCAGGTCGTCGGCGTACCAGCTGGTCTCGGCGAAGAGGTAGCCGGTGTCGATCAGGACGATCTCGATGCCGGGCACGGCCTCGTTGGCCAGATGGGCGAGCACGGGGTCGGCGAAGCTGACCGTCACGACGAGGTCGGGGCCGAACTCGGTATGGGCCCAGCGCAGCACCTCGTGGGGGGTCGAGTTCTCGTGCACCTGGCCATTCAATCAAAACCCGACTATTCAGATCAACATTTCGGGGAATCCCGGGGTGTGACGTGCGAGACTTCCACCCGTGGATCCCGAGGACGTGCCACGACAGGATGTGCCAGGACGTGACGTGCCGGCGGACGGGGGTGGTCCGCGCTTCGCGTACCCGGTGGCACTCGACCTCCGCGACGTGCCCGTGCTGGTGGTGGGCGCCGGGCCGATCGGCGCTCGCAAGGTGGAGGGCCTCGTGGCGGCGGGCGCTGCCGTGCGGGTGGTGGCGACCGAGGTCAGCGATGCGCTCGACCGATCGTCGGTGGCCGACGTGCGCGAGCGCCCGTTCGAGGTGGCCGACCTCGACGGGATGCGGCTGGTGATCTCCGCCACCGGCGTCGAGGCCGTCGACGCGGCCGTGGCCGATCACGCCAGGGCCCGCGGTCTCTGGGTGAACGCAGCCGATCAGCCCGCCGACTGCGAGTTCATCCTGCCCGCCATCGCGCGCGCCGGCCGCCTCACCATCTCGGTGAGCACCGACGGTGCCAGCCCCGCACTCGCCGGGTACCTGCGTGATCGGGCCGCCGAACTGTTGACCGATCGCGTGGTCGAGCTCGCCGAGGAGTTGGCCGCCGAGCGGCGTGCCATCCAGGTCGCCGGTGGCACCACCGAGGGTCTCGACTGGCGCTCCCGCATCGTCGCCGCCCTCGAGGAGTGACCCCGAACTGTCTGTGCGGAGGTGGCGGATCCGCCGGTTCCCCGCGGACAGTTGGGGGTGGTCCGGATCGGACACGGGGCGGTCCGATGGGTACAGTCGGACTCACGTCACCCAACACCGGTCGTGACGACGAATCGAGCCAACGGGGGTTCCACCGATGAAGACCAAAGCCGCTGTCCTGTGGGGAGTCAACGAAGCCTGGAGCATCGAGGACGTCGAACTCGATCCGCCCGGTCCCGGTGAGGTGCTCGTGAAGCTCGCTGCCTCGGGCATGTGTCACTCCGACGAGCACCTGGTGACCGGCGACCTGCCCTTCGAGTTGCCGATCATCGGCGGTCACGAGGGTGCCGGCGTCATCCAGGAGGTGGGTGAGGGCGTCAGCTGGCTCGCACCCGGCGATCACGTCGTGTTCGGGTTCATCCCGTCGTGCGGTCGCTGCGCCTCGTGCTCGACCGGCCACCAGAACCTGTGCGACCTCGGTGCGCTGATGGGCGTCGGCAAGCAGATCACCGACGGCACCTCCCGTCACCACGCCAAGGGCTCCGACCTCGGTCTGATGTGCCTGCTCGGTACGTTCGCCCACCACACGGTGGTCAACGAGGCCAGCTGCATCAAGATCGAGCAGGACATCCCGCTCGACAAGGCCTGCCTGCTCGGCTGTGGCGTGGTGACCGGTTGGGGATCCAGCGTGTACGCCGCCGAGGTCACCCCCGGCGACGTGGTGGCCGTGGTGGGCGTCGGCGGCATCGGTGCCAACGCGATCCAGGGAGCACGGCTGGCCGGTGCGAAGCAGATCTGGGCGATCGATCCGGTGGAGTTCAAGCGGGAGAAGGCCATGGAGTTCGGTGCCACCCACACGGCTGCCTCGATGGAGGAAGCACTCCCGCTGATCCAGGAGGCCTCGTGGGGCACGATGGCCAACAAGGTCATCATGACCATGGGCGTCGGATCGGGTGCCGTGATCGCCGAGGCGCTCGCGCTGACCGCGAAGCGTGGCCGGGTCGTGGTCACCAACATCCACCCCGCCATGGAGATGTCGGCCAACGTCAGCCTCCTCGACCTCACGCTGATGGAGAAGCAGGTGGTCGGATCGCTGTTCGGATCGGGCAACCCGCGTGCCGACATCCCGAAGCTGCTCAACCTCTACCGCGAAGGTCAGCTCGACCTCGACGGTCTGGTCACCACCACCTACACGCTCGACGAGGTGAACGACGGGTACGACGCGATGCGCGAGGGCACCAACATCCGCGGCGTCATGGTGTACGACTGAACGCGGTCGTGTCCACGCCGGCACCCACTCCGGCTGGACACGCGTCGCACCCGTCTGGGTAGCGTGCGGCCGAGTGCCGCTCGCGACCGTCGCGGCGGTGTCCGAACCATCGGGGGACCACGTGGAGTGCAAGGCAGGCATCGTCCGGGGAACGGGACTCGAGTGGGAGATCGTCGATGGGGGTTGACGGCGTCACGACCGGCTCGAACGGCACGGCGACCGGGGTGGCCGGTCTCGTGGCACGCCTCGGTGAGCAGCTCGTGGGTCGTCGACGCGAGATCGAGCTCGTGGTCGCAGCGCTGGCCGCCGACCGCCACGTGCTCATCGAAGGGCCGCCGGGCACCGGCAAGTCGACACTGTTGCGGTCGGTGGCGCACGAGCTCGGTGTGGGCTTCGAGTTCGTGGAGGGCAACGCCGAACTGACCCCGGCACGCCTGGTCGGGCACTTCGACCCGTCACGGGTGCTGGCCGACGGCTACGACCCCGACGTCTTCGTGGACGGCCCCCTCGTGACCGCGCTCCGCGACGGATCGTTGCTGTACGTCGAGGAGATCAACCGGGTGCCCGAAGAGACGCTCAACGTGCTCGTCACGGTGATGAGCGAGCGCGAGATCCACGTCCCCCGACTCGGGCACGTCGTGGCGGCGCCGGGATTCCGGCTCGTGGCGGCGATGAACCCGTTCGATGCCGTGGGCACCGCTCGCATCTCGGGGGCGATCTACGACCGCGTCTGTCGCCTGGCGGTCTCGTACCAGTCGGCCGACGAGGAGCAGGCCATCGCGCAGCGTGCCGTGGGTGCACTGGGCGCCTCGGCGCTCGACCCCGTCTGGGTCGGAAACGTGGTCGAGCTCGTACGGCTCACCCGCTCGCACCCCGACCTGCGGGTGGGCTCATCGGTGCGTGGCGCCATCGACATGTGCGCGGTGGCCGGGTCGCTGGCCGAGCTGCGCGGCTCGTCGGTGGAGATGCCGAGCGTGTCGCTCGACGCGGCGTTGCTCGCACTGTCGGGTCGGGTCCGCCTGCGCGAGGGCAGTCCTCGCTCGTCCGAGGAGATCATCACCGAGCTGTGGGGCGCGGTGTTCGGCCGGTCGACCGGCGACGGGGGCGACGACGGCGAGGGAAAAGCTGGAGCCCCGACCGGGGCCACCACCTCCCCCTGAACTCGCCGCCCAAGGAGGGCGATGCCGCCGATCAGGAGGTGGCCGAGAGTCGCAAGCGCACTGCCTCGCGCCGTGAGCTGGCTCGTAACCCCCGGTTCGAACAGGTGTCGCCCGAGGTGGGCGAGCTCGACGAGGCCGCCGTCGAGGAAGCGATGTCGGACGACCCCGACGACACGATGGCGATGCTCGCCGATCTCACCGGGGCCACCGACCCGGCGCTGCGCGAGCTGGCCCGCCGCCTGGCCGGGCGCCTGTTCCTCGACGTGGCCCGCCGGGGCCCGATGCGACCGCGTGGCGTGGGGCGGCTCCGCGAGCAGCCCTTCCGGCCCGACGGCGGCGACCTCGATCTCGACGCCAGCCTCGACGTGATCGCGGCAGCCCGGGCTGCCGGTGAGGCCGTCGATCCCGAGGGGTTGAGGATCCGGGCCTGGAGCACTCCGTCCACGGCGATCTCCCTGCTGGTCGATCGCAGCGGATCGATGGGCGGCAAGCCGCTCGCCACCTCGGCCGTGGCCGCCGCAGCCATCGCCAGTCGGGCCCCTGCGGACTACTCGGTGATCTCGTTCGGCAAGGAGGTCGTGGTGCCCAAGTCCCAGGACCGCAGCCGATCGGTCGAGGAGGTGGTCGACGCGGTGCTCGCCCTCCGTGGGTTCGGCACCACCGACGTGGCGGCTGCGCTCTCGGCGGCGGCCGACCAGCTCAGTCGGTCGCCGGCGCGCCGGCGGATCGCCGTGTTGCTCTCGGACTGCCGGGCCACCGAGCCGGGCGACGTGATGGCAGCGGCGCAGCGGGTCGACGAGCTCGTGATCATGGCGCCCGAGGGCGACAGCTCCGAGGCCGAGGAATTGGCCGCGCAGGTGGGGGCGCGGATCGCGGTGGTGCGCGGCCCATCGTCGATTCCCGACGCGCTCGCCAGCGTGCTCGACCACTGACTCCGGCGTCGTCGGGACGCTCCGACCCCAGACCGCCGGGGTCGAGGTGCGACAATCGATCCGGGAGTGCGACGGTCTCGACGTCGCCGGATCGAAGGGGAGCACACATGGCCGATCACGACGCAAACGGTCCCGACCTCGACGTGCTGGTGGTGGGGGCCGGCTTCTCGGGGCTCTACCTGCTGCATCGGCTGCGGGGCCTCGGCTTCTCGACGCGTGTGCTCGAGGCGGCCGACGACGTGGGTGGCACCTGGTACTGGAACCGCTATCCGGGGGCCCGTTGCGACATCCCCACCACCGACTACACCTTCGGGTTCGACCCGGAGCTCGAGGACGAGTGGACCTGGTCGGAGAAGTACGCCACGCAGCCCGAGATCCTGCGCTACGCCCAGTACGTCGCCGACAAGTACGACCTGCGGCGCGACATCACCTTCGAGTCCCGTGTCGTCGCCGCCGAGTGGGACGACACGGCGAACCTGTGGCGAGTCCGCACCAGCACCGGCGAGGAGATCACCTGCCGTCACTACGTGATGGCCACCGGATGCCTGTCGTTGCCCAAGTCGCCCGACATCGAGGGAGCCGACCGCTTCGGCGGCGAGGTCTACTTCACGAGTCGGTGGCCGCACGAGGGCGTCGACTTCACCGGCAAGCGGGTGGCCGTGATCGGCACCGGGTCGTCGGGCATCCAGTCGATCCCGCTGATCGCCGAGCAGGCGGCGCAGCTCACCGTGTTCCAGCGCACCCCCAACTTCTCGTGGCCCGCCCACAACGGACCGGTTCGCCCGGAGAAGCGTGCACCGCTCGAGGCCGATCGCGACGCCTACCGCGAGTCGGCGAAGTGGTCGCGAGGTGGCATCCCGATGGAACCCACCGAGGTCACCGCGGCGATGGCCTCGGAGGACGAGCGGCGGGAGCGGTTCGAAGCCGCGTGGGAAGCCGGTGAGCTGTTCGAGATGCTCAACATCTTCGCCGATCAGGGCGTGAACCCGGAGGCCAACGAGGTCGTGGCCGAGATGATTCGCGACAAGATCCGCGGGATCGTCGACGATCCCGAGGTGGCCGAGGCGCTCTGCCCGAGGGACCACTACTTCGGCACCAAGCGGCCGTGTCTCGACACCGGCTACTACGACACGTACAACCTGCCCCACGTCCGTCTCGTCAACCTGCGCGAGACGCCGATCTCCACCATCACCGAGACCGGCATCGAGACCCGGGCCACCGACGGCAGCACCGAGACGATGGAGTTCGACGCCATCGTGTACGCCACGGGGTTCGACGCCATGACCGGCGCCATCGTGTCGGTCGACATCACCGGTCGTGACGGTGCCACCCTGAAGCAGAAGTGGGCCGATGGCCCCACGACCTACCTCGGGCTCACCACGGTGGGGTTCCCGAACTTCTTCACGATCACCGGGCCCGGCAGCCCGTCGGTGCTGTCGAACATGATGGTGTCGATCGAGCAGCACGTCGACTGGGTGACCGACACCCTCGCCCATCTGCGCGATCGAGGCTTCGAGACCATCGAGCCCACGCCGACCGCCGAGTCGGGATGGGTGCAGCACAACAACGACTGCGCCGACCTCACCCTCCACCCCACGGCCAACTCGTGGTACATCGGGGCCAACGTGCCGGGCAAGCCCAGGGTGTTCCTGCCCTACATCGGCGGTGTCGAGGGTTACCGCAAGGCCTGTGACGAGGTGGTCGAGCGCGGCTATCTCGGCTTCGCCCTGTCGGGCCCTGGCGGTCAGCAGGTGAACGACGGCATCGTCCGCCAGGTGCAGCCCGACGTGGCGATGGTGCTCGAGATGATGGCCGACATGATGGCCGAGGCGGGCATCCCGCCCATCGAGGAGATGTCGCCCGAGACGGCCCGTGAGTTCATGACCCAGTCGGCGGCCGCGAGCCCGCCCGGCCCGGAGGTGGGCGAGATCGTCGACGGCGTGCTGCCCGGTGCGGCGGGCGAGCTCGCCTACCGGCTGTACCGCCCCGACTCACCGGGCCCGCATCCCGTCGTGGTGTACTTCCACGGAGGCGGATGGGTGCTCGGCAGCGCCGAATCCGACGATCCGTTCTGCCGCGATCTGTGCGTCCGCTCTGGGGCGGTGATCGTGTCGGTCGACTACCGACACGCGCCCGAGGACCGCTTCCCCGCCGCCGCCGCCGACGGGTTCGCCGCGCTGCAATGGATCGCCGACAACGTCATCGAGCTGGGCGGCATCCCGGGTCAGCTCGCCGTGGCCGGGTGGAGCGCCGGTGCCAACGTGGCGGCAGTGGCCGCGCAGCTGGCCCGTGACGCCGGGGGACCCGAGCTCACGGGTCAGTTCCTGCTCACGCCGGTGACCGACTGCGACATGTCGCGACCGTCGTACGTCGAGAACGGCGAGGGCTTCGTGCTCACGAAGGGGTTGATGGAGTGGTTCTGGGACCACTACTGCGATCCCGAGCAGCGCACCGATCCGAAGGCGTCACCGCTGCGGGCCGAGAGCCTGGCCGGCCTCCCGCCCGCCCACATCGTCACCTGTCAGTTCGACCCGCTGCGCGACGAAGGCATCGCCTACGCCGAGGCGCTGCGGGCGGCCGGTGTGCCGGTGCAGCTCGTGACCGCTCGCGGCCACACGCACACCTCGCTCACGATGGTCGACGTCATCATCTCGTCGGTCGAGCACCGAGCGGCGATGGGTGAGGCCCTCCAGCAGTTCTTCGAGGTGTCGGTGCCAGCCTGATCAGCCCCGTCTGATCAGCAGGTGACGTCGCGCGGCGGGCTCACGCCCAGCAGGTTCTCGTCGGCCTCGACCTCGGGCAGCGTGTCGACCGTCGTGTCGAGCGGGGTGTCGGCGACCGATCCGGTGGAGTCGCCCTCGTCGGCGGGTTCGGTGCTGCTCGTGGTGGTCGAGTTCGGGTCGGGGCGCTCGGGCACCGACGTGGTGCTGTCGAACTCCTGCTCGGGGGCATCGACCAACGTCGCCTCGCCGCGGAACACCGCCAGGATCGCCTGCATGTTGTCGCCGTCGATGCGGGGGATCAACACCGAGTTGCCGGCCACCGTCTGGGGCACCGACTCGATCTGGTACGAGGCGATGGCACCGGGGTCGAGGTTGCGCAGTGCCCCGGCGAATCCGAGCATCCGGTTCAGCGTCAGCTCCGAGTCGATCGTGAGGTACTCGCGGTTGGTCTCGATCAGCGCGCTCACGACGCTGGGCGAGTAGGCACCGCGATCGAGCACGCTCGACACCGTGCGACGGAGGAAGTCCTGCTGGCGGGCGATGCGACCGAGATCGGAGGTGCCATCGGTCTTCCAGTTGCCGCTGCCCACGGGGTCCTCGTACTGGTACCGGCGTGAGCGCACGTACGCCAGCGCGTGATCCCCCTCGAAGTTGTAACAGCCGACCTCCGGGACGAACAGACCGGTGCGCGAGTCGCGGGCCGGGAACTCGAACGGCACCTCGACGCCACCCACGGCGTCGACGAGGCGCTTGAACGCGCAGAAGTCGACCTGCACGTAGTGGTCGATGCGGATCCCGAAGTTGTCGAACAGCGTGTTCGTGAGCCGTTCCGGATCGTCACGTCGGTACGCGGTGTTGATGCGGCCGCGGCTGCCGCCGTCGATCGACACGTAGAGATCGCGGGGGAACGACAGCACCGCCACTTGACCGGAGCCCGGGTTCACCCGCCACACCATGATCGTGTCGCTGCGATCGCCGAACTGGTGGGTGTCACCGAAGGCCGGAGCGAACCGTGAGTCGGGGTCGATGCACGCGTTGCCGTCGGCGCCGGTCACCAGGAAGTTCTTGGCGTCGGGTTCGGCGGGCGGGAAGGTCGGAGGTGGAGCCGTGACTGCGTCGTCGGCCCGGTCACCGGCAGTGTCGTCGCCATCATCCAGGTCAGGCACGACGATCGATCCTTCGGCGGGCGCTGGGGTCGCGGCCGTCGGGGTGTCGAGCACGACGAGGTTGCGGCTCGACACCACCCACTGGCCGGCCGCCAGCGCGCCAGCGGCGGCGAAGCTGAGGAATGCGAGGGCCAGCACGCCGGTGATCGTGAGTCGTTGCGGCCACGTGCGTCCGGATGCGCGCCGCTCGGCCTGGCTGGCCGGCTCGTCGGGCTGGGGGGCGCTCAGGGCTTCGGTCGGATCGTCGGCCATCGGCGGGTCAGGCTACCGGTGCTCCGACGTGTCGTTCAGGGCAGCACGACCACTTTGGTGCCGACCGGTGCCCAGTTCCAGACGTACAGCGCGTCCGGTGTCGCCTGGCGGATGCAGCCGGCCGACAGCGGCTGTCCGAGCTGGGACTCGTTCTGGACCCGATTGCCGGTGCGGTTGTCGGTGGGGATCTCGTGGAACCCGATGTTGTCGCCCTCGGGCCCCACGGTGAACCGCACCATGTAGCGCCAGCACAGCGACGGGTTCTTGATGTTGCAGGTGAACTGCGACCGGGAGAAGACGCGGTACTCGCCCGGCAACGGTTGGTTCCACGTCCGGCGGCCCGAGACCGGGTGCTTCTTCTCCACCACCTCGTCGGCGGTCACGAGCCAGACCCACTGGTTCGTCTTCGAGTACACGATCCGGCGACCCTGACCGGAGCCCGGCGGGAGCTGATCGAGCGGGGGGAGGGTGGTCGTGGTCGTGGTCGTGGTGGTGGGCGCCACCGGGGGCTCGGTGAGCTGGATCTGCTCGCCGGAGCGCTCGGCGGGCACCACGGCGTTGCCGGGCACATCCAGCTGCATCGTTCGTTCGGATGTCGCCGAGACGGTGGTGACGTCGTCGAGCGACGCCGGCGGCACGGTGGTCGGGACGGTGGTCTCCGTGGTGGTGTCAGCCGTCTCGAGGTCGAGGTCGAGGTCGCCGTTGTCGTTGCCGTCGGCGGCAGCACCGGCACCGACGAGGAGTCCGGCTGTCACCATCGACAACGTGACGAGTATTCCCAACTTCGTGCGCACGATGCAGTACGCTACCGCTCGATTCCCGTCATGTCGACGGGGAGAGTTCGACCGCGCACTCGACGTGGTCGGCATCGCCCCCCGACGTGATCTCGAGCGTCATGATCGACCCCGCCTCCACGAGGTCGGCCCGACCGATCTCGAGCGCTGCCGCTGCCCCGTCGGGCACCGAGATCGCCAACCGCGCCACCTCGGCGCGCTGGCTGACCTTGGCCTCGGTCTTGGCTCGACGAACCTTGCCCAGCACCTCGTACACCACGCCCAGGTCCACTGGATCGTGGCGTCCGCCCACCGAGTGGCCGGCCGGGGTCGGCCACGCGCCGGCGTGCACGCTCGTGTCGTGCCACCAGCTCCAGGCCTCCTCGGCGGCGAACGGCAAGATGGGGGCGATCAGCCGCTGCAGGGTGTCGAGCGCCACACGCAGTGCGAGACGGGCCGACGCCGCGGCCTCGTCACCGCGTGAGCCGTAGGCGCGAGCCTTCACGAGCTCGACGTAGTCGTCGCAGAACCACCAGAAGAACGTCTCGGTGCGCTCGAGGGCGCGGGCGTAGTCGAACGTCTCGAACGCGGCGGTGGCCTCGACCGTCATGGCGTCGAGATCGGCCAGCATGGCGCGGTCGACCGGGTCGGCCACGGTCCAGGTGTCGCCGGCCTCACCGATGCCGAGCACGAACTTGGTCACGTTGAGCAGCTTGTTGGCGAGCTTGCGCCCCACCTTCATCTGGTCCTCGCTGAACGCGGTGTCGACGCCGGGGCGAGCTGATGCCGCCCAGTACCGCACGGCATCGGTGCCGTAGGTGTCGAACAGGTCCATGGGTGTGACCACGTTGCCCTTCGACTTCGACATCTTCTTGCGGTCGGGGTCGAGGATCCATCCCGACAGCGCCGCGTGTGACCAGGGCGCGCAGCCGAACTCGTGGTGGCTGCGCACCACGGTGGAGAACAGCCACGTGCGGATGATGTCGTGGCCCTGCGGCCGCATGTCCATCGGGAACACCCGTTCGAACAGGTCGGGATCGTCCTCCCACATGCCGGCGATCTGCGGACTGAGCGAGCTGGTGGCCCACGTGTCGAACACGTCGGGGTCGCCCACGAAGCCACCCGGCACGCCGCGTTGATCGGCGGTGTAGCCATCGGGCACGTCGGTGGACGGGTCGATCGGGAGCTGGTCCTCGGTGGGCAGGAGGGGCTGGTCGTAGCTGGGCTGGCCATCGGCGTCGAGCGCGTACCAGACGGGGATCGACACGCCGAAGAACCGCTGTCGGCTGATGAGCCAGTCGCCGTTGAGCCCCTCGACCCAGTTGTCGTAGCGGTGCTGCATGTGGCCCGGGTGCCACGTGATGTCGCCGCCGCGTTTCACCAGATCCGACCGCAGATCGGGTTCGCGACCGCCGTTGCGGATGTACCACTGCCGGCTGGTGACGATCTCGAGGGGTCGCTCGCCGCGCTCGTAGAACTTGACCGGGTGGGTGATCGACCGGATCTCACCCAGCAGCTCGCCGCTGGCCTGGAGCTGTTCGACCACGGCACGTTGGGCCTGCTTGGCGGTGAGCCCGGCGATCGTGGCGTAGGCCTCGGGGTCGACGTCGGCGGGAGCGTCTGCCAGCAGTCGACCGTTGCGGCCGATGATCGAACGCATCGGCAGCTGCAGTTCGCGCCACCATGTCACGTCGTTGATGTCGCCGAACGTGCAGATCATGGCGATGCCGGTGCCCTTGTCGGGCTGTGCCAGCTCGTGGGCCACCACCGGCACCTCCACCCCGTACAGCGGGGTGCGCACCTTGGTACCGAACAGCGGCTGGTAGCGCTCGTCGTCGGGGTGTGCCACGAGCGCCACGCACGCGGCGAGCAGTTCTG
Organism: Ilumatobacter sp.; assembly: GCA_007693335.1. GTDB lineage: Bacteria > Actinomycetota > Acidimicrobiia > Acidimicrobiales > Ilumatobacteraceae > SKSP01. The sequence goes on from REDU01000056.1 coordinate 19,568, forward strand.
GGCGGGTGGTGTCGATCACGACCTGCTCGCCGGTCGGCGCACCCTGGTCGCCGAGGCGGTGGAACGCGATCTGGTGATAGGCCCCTGGTCGCTCGCGGTCCTCCATCTCGGCCTGGGCCACGGCGGTCTGGAAGTCGACGTCCCACATCGTGGGGGCTTCCTGGCTGTAGGCCTCGCCCCGGGCCAGGTTGCGCAGGAACGCCCGCTGACCGGCGCGACGTGACCGCTCGTCGATGGTGGCGTACAGCAGCGACCAGTCGACCGACAGCCCGAGCCGGCGGAACAGGGTCTCGAACACCTGCTCGTCGAGCTCGACCAGCTCGTCGCACAGCTCGATGAAGTTGGGCCGCGAGATCTGCACGCCCCGGTGATCCTTGGGCGGATCACCTCGGAACGGCGGCTCGAACCCCTCCTGGTACGGCTGCGACGGATCGCAGCGCACGCCGTAGTAGTTCTGCACCCGTCGCTCGGTGGGCAGGCCGTTGTCGTCCCAGCCCATGGGGTAGAAGACGGTCTTGCCGCGCATGCGCTGGTAGCGGGCGATGGTGTCGGTGTGGGTGTAGCTGAACACGTGCCCCATGTGCAGCGACCCGCTCACGGTGGGCGGCGGCGTGTCGATGGCGAACACCTGCTCGCGGGGTACCGACCGGTCGAAGCGGTAGATGCCATCGGTCTCCCACTGGGTGGCCCAGCGGTCCTCGATGCCGTCGAGCGTCGGCTTGTCGGGAACGTTCGCCATAGACGTCCGAGGATACGCCGTCGTCTCCGGCTCCCCTTGATGCGCTGCGCCCGCTCACCGCCTTTCCGACCCTTTGGGCTGCATCTTCGTGAACACGCTCACGAAACTGCAGCCCAAAGCTGGGTCGCCCGAGTGGATGGTGGGGTTCGGCGTCAGCCGTGCCCCATCGTCCGGCCTGCGGCGCCCCGAGGGCGGGTCTCCTGCGGCCAAGATTGACTCTGTGTCGCCTGGGGCCGTGGAATCCGGCCGCCGGTGACTCTGTGTCGATCTGGGCCGGTTGGCTGCTGGGGGCTGGCGGGTGCGGCGGGTGGCGGGATGCTCGCACCGGGTGGTCACACGGACGAAACCTGGGGGCAACCGGGCTTCCGTACGGTCGGGGGTGTGTTGGGGACGCCGCCTTGATCGATCACGTCGACCCGTTCATCGGCACCGCGGTGACCGACCTGCCCCCTCCGGAGGGTCTGGCCGCCACGTGGTGGTCGCCCAAGCCGCAGGTCGGCAACACCCACCCGGGGGCGTGCTCGCCGTTCGGGATGGTCTCGGCGTGTGCGTACTCGGGCGCCTACCCGACCGGGTACGGCATGTACGAGATGAGCACCGAGGGGGTGCCTCGTCGGCTCCACGACCGCTACCAGGCCTCGGGCTTCACCCACTTCCAGCAGTCGGGCACCGGTGCCATCCGCAAGTACTACAACTACTTCCGCGTCACCCCGATGCTCGAGCCACTCGACGCGCTCGACACCCGATGGGCCCTGCGCGACGAACAGGCGGAACCCGGCTACTACGCCGCCACCCTCGACTCGGGCATCCACTGCGAGCTCACCGTCGGCCCGAAGAGTGCGGTGCACCGGTACACGTTCCCCGCATGCCCGAGTTCCCGGCTGGTGATCGACTTCTCGCTCGGCGGGCTGGCGATCGATCACGGGCGCACGGTGCCGGTGCGGGCACAGCTCGAGAGCCTCGGACCCGGTCTGGCCCAGGGACAGGTGGTGATGGAGGGTGTGCCGCTCTCGGTGTTCATCGAGACCGACACGCCCGGCTTCCGCCAGATGCTCTGGTACGACCGGCGGCTCATGGCGGGCGGCACCCGGCTCGACTTCGACGCCATCCGCCAGACCACCCTGCGACCGTTCGGCCTGCTGTTCATGGGTCCGACCGAGTCGGGGCAGACCGTCGAGCTGCGGATGGGCTTCTCGCTGCGGGGGTGCGAACAGGCACGCCGCAACCTGCATGCGGACTGTGGTCAGGGTGGTCGTGCGTTCGACGATCGCCGGGTGGCCACGCGCAACGACTGGCGTGAGCACCTCGGCCGGGTACGGGTCGAGGGCGGGTCGTCGCAGCGTCGTACCACGTTCTCGACGGCGCTCTACCACTCGCTGCTGAAGCCGTGCTTCGCCGCCGACGAGAGTCCGTTCTGGCCGAGTGACGGACCATTCGTGTTCGACGTCTGCACGATGTGGGACATCTACAAGACGCAGCTCCCGCTGCTGACCACGATCGCTCCCGACCGTTCGGTCGAGCTGCTGAACGCGCTCTTGCGCATCGCGGAGGAGGAGGGGAACCTCCCGATCGGCTACCGGATGGCACGCGGTGCCGACCGGTTCTTCCGCCAGGCGAGCGCTCTCGCCCACACCGCGCTGGCCGATGTGGCCGCGCTCGGTCTGCGGGGCATCGACTGGGACTGGGCGCTGGTGCACATGCACGCAGATCTCCGCCGCACCTACGGCGAGGACTTCCTCGACAGCGGAGTGGCCCATCCGATCACCCACACGCTCGATCTCGCGTACGGCTACCACTGCACCGCGCAGGTGGCCCGCCGGGTGAGCGATACTCGGCTGGCCTCGGTGTTCGAGGGACTGGCCCAGCACTGGTCGAACGCGTTCGACCCGGCCACCGGGCTGCTGGTCGATTCGACGTTCTACGAAGGTGGCCGCTGGAACTACTCGTTCCGGTTGCTGCACGACATGGCAGCCCGGATCGCGCTGGCCGGGGGTGACGACGCGTTCGTGGCCTTGCTCGACCGCTTCTTCGGCGTGGGTGCCCCGCCGGTCAAGCAGCTGGGTGAGCCGCCGTTCGGCGACGAGGTGGCCGCCGGCTACGCCCTCGATCGCTTCGAGGGCCTCAACAACGAGCCCGACATGGAGGCGCCGTACGCCTATCACTACGCGGGACGTCCCGATCGGGCGTCGGAGATCGTGCAGGCGGTGCTCGACTTCCAGTTCGGGACCGGTCGCGGCGGACTCCCCGGCAACGACGACTCCGGCGGGCTCAGCTCGTGGTACGTGTGGGCGTCGCTCGGGCTGTTCCCGGTGGCGGGTCAACATGTCTTCCTGCTCGACGCCCCGGCCTTCGCGCACGCCCGGGTGCGCACCGGTGAGTCCGATCTGGTGATCGAGACCGACGGCCACATCGATCGCCAGCCGGGCGACGCGCCCCAGTACGTGCAGGCGGCGTGGCTCGACGGCCAGCCGCTCGACCGGGCGTACCTGACGGGTCTGGAACTGCACCGATCCGAACGACTCCGTCTCCAACTGGGTGACACCCCGACCGACTGGGGACGCAACGTCCGCCCACCCTCGATCTCGACCCATCGACCATCCAGGAGGTGAGCCCGTGCTCATGTCGACCGATCAGCTCCCACGTCCGTCGTCACCGAGAGGGTCGGGTGGTGCGCCACGTCCGACCCGCCGACTCGTGATCGTGGTGCGGGCCGATCCGGTCATCTGTGGCCACTCGGGCGAGGCGCGGAACCTCGCCGAGGTGGCGCTCACGCGTGGCTTCGACGACGTGCGCATCGTCACCTGGCCGATCGAGACGCTGCAGGCGGCCGGGCTCCCGCTCAAGCCGCTCGACACGATCCTGCCGTACAGCGAGGGCATCACCGTCGAGCGGCCGGTCGGCGTGGGCGACTACAAGGTGCCCGACGGTCGGTACACGTCGGGCCTCACCGGGCGCCTGGTCGAGCTGTTCGCCGACGGCACGCCCACCGTCGCGATGTCGCTGTACCTCCTGCCCCACGCGATGGTCGTGCAGGACGCGCTGACGACGGTGCGCCGTTCGGGGATCGCGCACGACGTCACCACCATCGCCGAGGCGGTCGGTTCCGACATCACCAATGCCGTCCGGTCGTGCGTCGACCAGCGGAACTTCGGTGCGGCGATGCAGTTGTTCAGCACCTACCTGGCGAACGACCACTGTGTGGCGGTCTCGGCGTTCACCCGTGACCTGATCGTGGCGTCGGCGGAGGAGGTCGATGCCTCGTGCGGGACATCGTTCGCGGGCGCCTGCCGTGAGCGGGTGCGGATCAGCTACCCGGCCATCGACAGCTCGGCCTACACCGACCTCGACCCGGTGGACGTCTACGAGGCCCTCCGTCGTCGCGGACTCGAGCGCGACGGCTACGCCCTCTTCTTGTCGAGGATCACACCGGCGAAGGGGGTGGACGATCTGATCATCGGCTACCGCGCCAGCGCCGCCCGCGACACGGTGAAGCTCGTGATCGCCGGCACCGGTCCGGCGCTGCCCGAGATGCGGGTGTTGGCCGGCGACGACGATCGGATCGTCTTCCTCGACGACGTGGACGACTCCGAGAAGCCGTTGCTCATGGCCGGATGCGCCACGTACGTGTTGCCGAGCAAGCCCCGTCCGGAGTTCGTCGAGACCTTCGGCATCGCGCTGGTCGAGAAGATGCTGACGGGCGGTGGCCCGGTGCTCACCACCGAGACCGGCGGCATCGGCGAGGCGGTGGGCGACACGGCACTCACGATCCGCGCCGGTGATCCACGGTCGATCGCCCTCGCGCTCGACCACGCCGTGCTCGACCTCGACCCGGCGTCGCGCTGTTCGCTGGCGGAACGGGCCCGCGCCCATGCCCTCCAGTTCGACCGGGTCAACGTGTTCGACCGCCTCCTCGCCCCCCTCTCGAATCGTCTGCCCGAAACCGCCAGAGCCAGCTGATCCGGACAGACAGTTGTGCGTGCCCACCTCGAACTGTCTGTGCCGGCGGCGTGGTTCTGCCGGTTTCCCGCAGACAGTTCGGGGGTGTGACCGAGTGCGGGCCTTCTAGGCTGGCGGCGTGCTGCACCTCCACGACACCGCCACCCGCCAGGTGCGTGAGCTCGCGATGCGCGAGCCCGGGAAGGTCAGCATCTACCTGTGTGGGCCGACGGTGTACGCCCCGCCCCATCTCGGTCACGGGCGTCAGAACATCGTGTACGACGTACTCGTGCGGTACCTGCGGTGGACGGGGCTCGACGTGCGGCTGGTCTCGAACGTCACCGACATCGACGACCAGATCATCAACCGCGCCGTGGCCGAGGATCGTCCGTGGCAGGACATCACCACCAAATGTGAACGGGTGTGGTTCGACGCCCAGCAACGCCTCGGCGTGGCCCGTCCCGACGACACCCCACACGCCACCGAGTACGTCGACGAGATGGTGACGATGATCGGTCAGCTCGTCGACACCGGCAGCGCCTACCTGACCGACGACGGGGTGTACCTGTCGGTCGAGTCGGTCGACGACTACGGCCTGCTCGCCCACCAGTCGCTCGACGACATGCTCGCCGGTGGTGGCGATCGCACGGTGTTCGGTGCCGACGGCAAGCGGCACCCGGCCGACTTCGTGCTGTGGAAGCTGGCCAAGCCCGACGAGCCGTCGTGGCCATCGCCGTGGGGTGATGGTCGGCCGGGGTGGCACAGCGAGTGCGTCGTGATGAGCCTCGATCTGCTGGGGGAGGGGTTCGACCTGCACTGTGGCGGGCAGGACCTCCGGTTCCCCCACCACGAGAACGAGCGCGCCCAGGCCGTGGCGCTCGGCAAGACGTTCGCCAATCACTGGATGCACCACGCGTTCGTGGTCGACGGCGAGGGCGAGAAGATGTCGAAGAGCCTCGGCAACGTCACCAACCTGCTCGATCTGCTCGACCAGTACGATCAGCGCGTCTATCGGATGCTGATGCTGCAGTCGCACTACCGCAGCCCGGTGAAGATCGGCGAGGGCAACGTCGAGGCAGCCGTGGCCTCGCTGGCAGGGCTCGACTCGTTCGCCGCCCGCGCTGATTCTGTCCCGGCCGCTGATCCCGACGCCGAGGTGCTCTCGGCGTTCCGGGCGGCGATGGACGACGACCTCGACACACCCAAGGCCACGGCGCTGCTGTTCGACACCGTCCGCCGGGCGAACTCTGCCATCGACGCCGACGACGCCGACGACGCCGACGACGCCGTGGCGCCCTCGCTCGTCGCTGCGGTGCACGAGATCTGCACGGCGTTCGGTCTCGCTCTCGGCGGTGGTGACGAGGTCCCGGAGGAGATCCTGGCGAGGGCAGCGGCGCTCGACCAGGCCCGCGCCGCGAAGGACTATGCGGTGGCCGACGCGCTGCGCGCCGAGCTGCAGGACGAGGGCTGGACCGTCGAGACCACCAAGTCCGGCACCACCGTCCGCCGCTGACCCGCGATCCCCTCGAACTGTCTGTGCTGGCGGGGTGGTGTCGACGGTTTCCCGCGGACGGTTCGGTGGGGTCAGCCGTCGTCGGCGACGCCGCAGGTGAAGTGGCCGGGCGTCTCGGGGTGCGGCGGGCTGGTGTTGTGTCGGATGTCCTGCTGGTACACGAGCGCGAGCTCGCGGAATCCGGAGGTGCCGAACGTGCCGGGCTGGTACGCCCCGTCGCCCTCGGCCTGGTCGATCAGGAACTCCATCATGCCGGGATAGGGCGAGCGGATGTCGATCCAGGCGCCGTAGGTGGCCGGGCAGTTGTACCAGAGGTTGTAGACGCCGCCCCAGTCGATCAACCGGTCGCCCTGCACGGGTCCGTTGTCGCCCTCGTCGGCCTGCATCACGTCGCGACCCCAGCCGCCGTAGATGTGGTCGATGCCGTCGTAGGTGTCGCCCTCGACGGCCACGAGGAACCGTTCGGGCGGGTCGATGGTGGGGCGTGGTCGGACGTCGAGGTCGGTGTCGCCGTGACCGCCGTAGAGGTGGTCGTTCCCGGCGCCGCCCCAGATGGCGTCGTCGCCGTCGCCGCCGAAGATGCGGTCGTCACCGGCGTTGCCGTTGATCAGGTCGACGCCGGCGCCGCCGTGGATCCAATCACCCCCGTCGCCGCCGAGGATGACATCGTCACCGCCGAGGTTGATCTGGGTGAGCTCCACCTGGCGGGTCAGCGTGCCCTCGGCGAAGATCAGCGACTCCATGAACGGTTGCTGCGGGGCGATGACCTCCTCGCGATCACCGCTCTCGACGATGTTCGTCACGACGCCCTGGTCGCCGAGGATGGCGTCCTCGCCGGGGCCGCCGCACAGCACGTCTCCACCGAAGGAGATGTCGTCGAACACACCGGGTCCGAAGTAGGACTCGATGTAGTCCGCCATGGTGGCGCCGGGCTCCAGGTCGGCGGTGTCGAGCGCATCTGCGTCGATCAGCCGCGCCAGGTGATCGTCCAGCCGGCACCACTCGACCACCCGCCAGGCGGGTAGCCCGTCCCACGTGCCGTCGTGGAACTCCTCGGTGTCGTCGAACTGGCCGGTGATGTCGTCGTCGCCGTGGCCACCCCACACGAGATCGCTGCCCGATGTGATGCCGGGCGTCGTGTCGAGCATCTCAGTGGTCCTGACCACCCTGGTGTACACGCCGTTGCCGGGATCGGCGTCCGGAGTCCCGACCTCGCAGTCGAACTCACGGTCGGCGCCGCCGGCGGTGGCCTCACGCCACTCGCCGACGTCGCCGTCACGGTGCCGGTAGGTCTGGCACGTGAAGCCGGTCTCGTCGTCGAACGGGCGAACGATGGTCGCGTTGTCACCGGCGATCACGTCGTGACCGGGACCGCCGTCGATCAGGTCGCGACCGTCGTGACGGTCAACTTCCCAGCTGCCGCCGATGATGTCGTCCTGACCGGGGCCGCCGAAGATGATGTCGTCGTCGGCGCCGCCGAGCAGGAGATCGTCACCGCCGGCTGCCGGGGCCGAGTCGGGGTTCACCCAGTCGAGTGTGGCGATCTGCCAGCTCGCGATCGGGTCGGCCACGTCCGGCACGATCGCGTGCCAGCCGTCGGACCAGTCGATGATGCTCACGTCCACGGTCACGTCGTCGCCGAAGATCAGGTCGTCACCGACGTGGCCGTGGAGCAGGTCGTGCCCGGCGAACGTGGCCTCGTTCTGTGGCCCGAGCAGGCCCGGGTCGGGCCCGCGCAGCGAGCCGCCGATGAGCAGGTCGTCCCCGGCGGTGTCCGGGTGCGGCGGCGCGACGTCGACGATCTTCTCGTCGAAGAGTTCCACCGCCTCGGCCCCGATGCCGGTGGCCCACCAGGGGGCCGAGCGTACGACGCGCCCGTTGTCGCCGATGGCGAAGTCGTCACCCGGGCCGCCGACGATCACGTCGGAGCCCGCCACCACGCCGCGGGTGTCCGCGTCTGCGATGCCGCGGTCGGACGATCCGCCGATCAGCACGTCGTTTCCACCGTTGCCGAACAACGTGTCGTCGCCCGGTCCGCCCTCGAGGTGGTCGTCGCCGTCGGACGAGTGGTGGAGCGGCGCGTACTGGCGCTCGTCGGCCAATGCCACCGCGTTGTCGCCGATCAGCAGGTCGTCGCCGGCCTGGCCGAACAACAGGTCGTCGCCCGGGTCGGCGACGCTGCCGATCGACCCGCCGATCAGGACGTCGTCACCGGATGTGTCGGGGTGGGGCAACGTCTCACCTGCGTAGTGGACGTCGAGCAGTCTCACGTCGAACTGGCCGGGGCCCGTGCGTTCGATGTCGGCGTTGTCGCCGGCGAGGGCGTCATCACCCGGGCCGCCGACGAGCAGGTCGTCACCGTCGGCCAGACCCTCGAGGATCTCGACCTCCCAGCCGTCGTCCTCCGAGCCGACCGGGACGGGATGCGGCACGCGATGGGCGTGCTCGTCGTCGGGCAACAACGGCCACGTGTCGGTGAACTCGGCGTGCCGGCCGGATCCGCCGACCAGGACGTCGTCGCCGGGGCCGCCGAACAACTCGTCGTCGCCCGGGCCGCCGTAGAGGTGGTCGTCGCCGGGGCCGCCGAACAACTCGTCGTCGCCGCCCTGCCCGTACAGCAGATCGTCGCCGCCGCCGCCGGACAGCAGGTCGTCGCCGGCGGTGTCAGGGGCCGGCGGGTCCCCGCCGGCCACGTGCAGGTCGAACAGCTGGACGACGAACCGCGAGCCGTGCAGGCCCTCCTCGTCGTCGTCGACGAGGGCGATGCGGGCGTTGTCACCGGCGAGCGCGTCGGCTCCGAACCCGCCGTACAGCTCGTTGTCCCCGGACGGGATGCCCGGGCGCGACGAGCCGCCGATCAGGATGTCGTCACCCGAGTCGCCGTGCAGGATGTCGTCGCCCGGACCACCCTCCAAGATGTCGTCGCCGGGTCCGCCCCGCAGGACGTCGTCACCCGGGCCGCCGAAGGCGCGGTCGTCGCCGAGGCTGCCGAAGATGTGGTCGTTTCCGCCGTGCGTCAGGAACACGTCGGCCGTGAGGTCGGCGGTGATCCTGCCGTTGTCGCCGATCATCACGTCGCCGAACCGGCCGGCGTGGAGCCAGTCGTCACCGGGGTTCGGTTCGTCGTCCCACGAGCCGCCGATCAGGCGGTTCGGCGCGGTGGGGGCCGGCGACCCGAGGATCGTGACGCTGGGCGGGGGCGCCGGAGGTGTGAAGCCGGCGTGACCCTCGCCGACATCGGCGTTGCCGCCGACGAGTACGTCGTTGCCCGTGCCGCCGACGAGCAGGTTGGCGCCCGTCGGGGTGCCCGAGATCGGCCAGCCGCCGAGCAGGACGTCGTGACCGGGACCGCCGAACACGCTGTCGTCGCCCGGCCCGCCGTACAGGCGGTCGTTACCCCCGTGGTCCGTCAGCAGCTCGACGCCGGTCGGGATGCCGTCGGCGTCACGGGCGCGGAGGCCGGGGAAGGCGTCGGCGCCCAGCGCGATCGGGTAGGTGATCGAGTCCCCCTCGACCGTCGGCCGGAGACCATCGTCGAGCGGCATCGCGTTGTCGCCGATGATGAGGTCGTCGCCGCCGCCTCCCCAGGCGGTGTCGTTGCCGGGGGAGTCGTGGTCGTGGAGTGAGCCACCGACGATCAGCGACGGTGCGGTGGCGGAGCCGGCCGGCTTCACACCGAGGAGGACACCGGTCTCACGGTCACGTTGCACCTCTGCGTTGTTGGCGGCGATGTGGTCGTCGCCCGGGCCGCCGACGATCACGTTCGCACCCGGGTCGACGGTGCTCTCCGGATCGGCCGCGGTGTCGGCCACGCCACCGACGAGGACGTCGTTGCCACCGCCACCGTCGATGAAGTCGTTGCCGCCGCCACCGTAGATCTCGTCGACGCCGGGACCACCGAACAGTCGGTCGTCGCCGTCACCACCGTCGAGCACGTTGTGGTCCACGGTGTCGGGGTCGTCGTCACCGAAGTGGACCTGGCCGACGTGGATCGCCGTCACCTCTTGGTAGCCGCCCTCCTCGGCATCGAAGACGATGTCGACGTCGCCGTTGTCGGCGATCAGGATGTCGGGACCTGCGCCGCCGAGCAGCTCGTCGAAGCCGGGGGTGCTCGTGCCTGCGCCGGTCGTGCGGGTGCCACCGATCAGGATGCTGCCGACCTCGTTCTCGGGCGGGACCCGTAGCGAGTCGTCACCGCTGCCGCCGACCATGACGTCGCGACCGTCCGCGCTGCCGTGCAGTTGGTCGTTGCCGCCGCCACCGACCATCAGGTTGCTACCGCCGGTGCCGTAGATGATGTCATTCCCGTCATCCCCGGACTCGATCGTCGAGTAGGTGATGTCGATGCCGTTGCCCGAGATGGTCGCGGTGCAGCTGCCGTCGCCGATCAGGATGTCGTCGCCGCGGCCACCGGTGATCACGTCGTCGCCGGCACCACCGCACAGCAGCACCGAGGCCTCGAACGGGATCGGATCGTTCGTGATGTCGGTCTCGTCGTCGTCGATCTGGTCGTCGGGTCCGATCGCGGTGGCCGAGCCGTCTGCCATCGTGAGCGCATCGTCGCCGGTGCCGCCGTCGCCGACCACCTTGATCAGCCGACCGTCCTTCATCACGCCGGTGATGTCGTGGTGCTCCTCGTACTCACCGAACGCGGCCACCGAGAACGATGTCTGTGCCGTGTTGAGCGGCCGTACGACGTACTTCTCCTCCGTGGCTCCGGGGAGGATGCCGCGCAGTCCAGCTCGTGGCCCGGTGTTGAGCACGAGAACCGAGGGACTGTTCGGGTCGTCGGGATCCACGTCGTACTTCGTCGCCAGGTTCGGTTCGACGTCAGCGCACGCCGCGGCGAGGAGGTCCTCGAGCCGGAGCAACACGATGCGGACGAGGTTCCACGAGAACTTCTTCGAGAAGATGCCGAACCCGATGCGCAAGAACGCGTCGACGAAGATCGACAGCTGCCCGGTCGCCACGAACAGGCAGATGGGCATGTAGAAGCCCTGGTTGGCCAGGATCTGGTCGATGCGCACCTTGCCGGTGCCCGAATCGTCCTCGAGGTCCATGAACAGGTTGGCCTCGAGGCCGCCCTCGATACCTGCCCGCGCGACGCCGAGTTCGGCCCCACCGGAGACTCCGAACGCCGCCGACAGGACGATCTCGGGTACATCCACGCCGTTCTCGTCGCGGTCGTGGAGGAACAAGCCGTGGAAGAGCAGCGCGATCTGGTCGCCGGCACCGCCGTCCTCGCCGGCGAGGCGCTGCTGCACGGCGCGGCGCATCCCGTAGGTGTCGTAGCCCGCGCCGAACTGCCCCTCGATGGAGGCACTCATGAAGATCGAGATGACCACCGGTACCGGCCCGACCATCAGCGGCGGGAGGTCGATGGAGTGGCCGAGTCCGGCCTTCAGCTTCCCGGACCGCCACTCGACGAGGTTGACGTCCTGTCCCACGAGCAGCTGGAACAGCTTGGACGGGTTCTCGAACGCCTCGAACGTGAACCCGCCACCACCGGTGGTGGAACGCTCGACGGCGGCCGCGGTGCCGCCGCCGATGGCTCCGAACACGTTGTCGATCTCGGGGGTGCCCTGCACGAGGTTGCCGGCCTCGTGGGGCGCGAGCTGGCGATCGAGCGCGAGTGCGCCGTCGACGCTGAAGCTGCCGAGCGGGATCGGATCGCCGTCGGCGGTCGCCTGGCCGAGGAGATCGACGATCTGGATGATCCCGATGATGCGACGCACCATCGTCAGGTCGGCGCCGCTCGCCGTCTCGAACAGGGTCAGCATGGTGAGCGGATCCCCGGTGATCGCCTCGTAGATGTCCGACAGCACCGGGATCGGCGCACTGGCCACGTCGAGCACCGGCTTGAAGGTCTTGGTGAAACGGTGCACCTCACCGACGGTCGGTTCGAGGAAGTCGTCGAGGACCGAGCCGGGGTCGATCGCCACGCTGTTGAAGGCGATGTTCGGCTCGCCGAGGTTCATGCCGTCAGACGTGGAGGCGTCGAACCCCCATCCGATCACCAGGTCGGCGGTCAGCGACGGGATCGCGCCGTCGCCGGGGAGGTCGATCCCGGGGATGCTCGGCACCGTGCGGATCTGGTACCGGATGTCGGCGTTGGCGTCGAGGTCGAGGTCGACGTTGGCCGAGTCGTCGCCGGAGATGAGCCGGTGCAGCGCGATCCGACCGGACGGGTTCGAGGTCGTCAGATTGGCGCTCGTCGTGAGCGAGAGTTCTTGGTGGCCGGGATCGCTCTTCGTCAGCTCGATCAACAGCAGCGCGAGGTGTCCGTGCATGGTGCCGGGCAGTGTGACCCCCACCCCGGCGGTGAGCTCGGGGTCCTCGTCGGCCACGACGTAGAAGCCGTTGTCGCGGTCGAGTCCGAACGTCAGGTCGAGCGACCAGCCGACGTCGGCCCTGAGGTCGTCCTCGTCGGTGTTCGGATCGTCGACCACGCCGAGCCGGAACCCCGGGATGCCGAGGTCGAACCCGGGCAGCTCGAAGTCGTCGTCCTGTCCGAGCGAGAGCGAGATCTCGATCCCGTCGATCGTTTCGGGCGTGGTGCACACGACGGAGCACTGGAAGTCGACACCGACGGCGCCCGGTGGGAGGTCGAGATCGACGAGCGCGTCGTTGAAGGCCTCGACGATCGCCGCCTCCATCGCGGCGGTGTCGGCGAGCGCGTCGAGCGTCTCGAACGTGTCCTCGATCCGGTCGAGCAGGCCGTCGATCCTCCCGGCGATGTCGGCACCACCGTCGAGCACGTCACCCACGACCGGGACCTTGACGCCGTGGGACGAGCCCTTCAGGGTCCGCTCGATGAGCGCGGCCACGTACCGCATGCCCTCGATGAGGGTGGCGAAGTTGAGCAGCTCTCCGACCAGTCCCGCGAACACGGCCTCGGTACCCTGGACGTCGAACGTGCCTGCGCCGAAGTCAGCATCGACGGTGACCACGCCGAGGGGGTCCTCGTTGAAGTGGATCGGGAGCGTTGCGCCGGCGCTGCCGGTCAGGATGTCGCCCGGCTCCTCCAGCCATCCGCTCACCCAGTTCCCGATCCCGGCCAGCGGGACGCGCCCGTTGCCGTCGTCGCCCACCGCGAGCTCGGCGTTCAGGTGAACCGTTGCCGGATCGTCGGGGCCGCCGACCGAAACGGCGAACGGGCCTGCTCGGACCTCGAGTTGCAGCTCGGCAGGTTCGTCCGGACTGCCCAGGTCGAGACCGACGCTGGCGCCGCTGTTCTCGAGCAGGAACAGCTCGGGCTCCTCTCCGACCACCGACGGGAGCTGGACCCCGGCGTGCACCGCGATCTCGGCGCCGTAGTCGACCGAGAGGTTCCCCTGGCCGTCGACACCCACGAGACCCCGCGCCCCGTCGAGGTCGAGCTGGAACGGGAGCTCCAGGCTCCGGTCGATCGACAGGTCGAGGCTGAAGATGACGGCGGGAGTGCCCGTGCTGTCGTCGATCGCGAGCTTGACGGCCGGGTTCTGCTCCAACCCGAGGGCGTCGACCAGCATCTGGTTGAGCTGGTCCTGCAGACCCTGCAGGGTCGCGGCCGGGTCGGTCGCGAGGTCGTGGACCTGCTGGCGGATGGTGTTCAGGTCGGAGAGGAGCTCACCGATGTTCGACCCGGTGAACGGGACGTCGGGCAGGCTCTGGTCGCGCAGGCCGGCGTCGAGCTGGTCGAGGATCTCGTCGAGGGCTTCGAGGATCGCGCCGAGCAGCGCCAGCGGGTCCTCGGTGTCGAAGTCGAACGAGGCGATGTCGCCGAGCCCGCTGAGGTCGACGTCGAGCGTGTCGATGTCGGTCACATCGGGCCACTCGAGCTCGACCGTGCCCGGCGAACCGCCCGGAATGGCAGGTTCGACGGCGACGGTCAGGATCGTCGGGTGGACCGCGATCGCGACCTCGGTCTCGACGGTCGGGGCCTCGTCGGTGAGGCCGTTGATGAGGTCGGCGAGAGTGAGAAGGTCGTCGCCCGCGAACGTGGCCGAGACCATGTGCTCGGCGTTCGTGCCGTCGTCCTTCTTTCCGGTTGTGAGCAGGGGGTTCGCATCGCCCTGCGCGCTGATGCCGAGATAGCCGATCGCGCCGGTCAGTGCGACGTTCGCATCGACGGGGAAGTCGATGGCGATGCCCGAGTCGGCGGTGCGGATCGCCACCCGCTCGGCGACGCTGATGAGTGCGGCCGGGTCGGGTTCTTCTTCGAGCCGTTCCTCGTCGAACTCGAGCGAGAGGGACAGCCCGAGGCCGACCGTCGCCGACGGGATGGCGGTCGCCGACGCCGCCGCGGTCGCACTCAGGTTGCGCAGGCCGAACGGGGCGAGCTGGTCGCCGAACGACAGCTCGACGTCGATCGTTCCCGGCGCGTGGGTGTACGACAGGTCGAACGTGAGTTGCTCGCTCGCCGGGTCATAGGCGAGGCCAGGGTCGAAACCGATCGCCGCGGCGAGGTTGTCGATGACGCTCTCGAGATCGAGCAGGTCGAGGTCCGCGAGCAGCTCGCGGTCGAGTGAGTCGAGCAGCACGACGGGGCCCTCGTCGGGGATGTCGGCGAGGCCGAGATCGTCGAACCATGTGAGGAGCGGCTGGTGGATGCCGATCGACTGGAGGCTCTGCCGGACGAACGGGAGGTCGGCGTCGACGACCCCCGACGCCTGGGTGGCGCGCAACGCGGTCGCCAACTGGGCGATCGCGACGAGGACCTCCTCGATGAGGATGTTGTCGAAGTCGCCGATGGCGTCGAGGTCGAACTCGAGCGCGTCGCGCCAGTCCTCGGGTGGGTCGGGGAGGTCGCCGGGCCAGTCGAGGCCGATCGTGCCGGTGACGTCGTCGAGGCCGGGGAGGTCGCTGGTGACGGTGAGATCAGCCGCCGCGGTCGCGGAGGCGTCGACGGTGAACAGGTCGAGGCCGCTCGTCGTCTCCCACGTGCTGCGAGGGACCACGACATCGGCCGCGTCCGCGTTGAAGCGGGCGGTGACGCCGACCGTCGATGCTGCTGCACCGGTGACGTCGACGCCGAGGATCCCGACGAACGCCTGCAGCGGGGCGGCTTCGTCCCACTCGGCCTCGAAACTCGCCTCGAACGTCAGCGTGGCGTCGTCCTCACCTCCGACGACGACCCCGAGCGCGTCGCGTGGTTCGGGACCGTCGAGTTCGGCGGGGTCGAACCGGAGCGTCGCGCCCAGGGCGAGACCCGCGTCGAGCGTCTGCCCGTCGCCGAGCAGCCCCATCACCTCGGTGCCGACCGCGATCGGCACCTCCGCGGTGTGGGACACCTCGAACTCGAGATCGATCGTGTAGGGGATGCTCGCCGTGTCGAGCCCGCCGGTGATCTCGCCGATCAGGGGCACGTCGATGCCCTCGTCGAGTGCGGTCGCGATCTGGTCGAACGTGTCGCCGAGCTCGCTCGTGATCTCGTCGGCGAGCGCGTCGAGCACCGTGTCGAGCGACAAGAAGTCGGCCACTCCCACCGGCGCGAGTGGTACCGGTTCGGTGAGAGCGTCGTCCACAGCGGTTCCCGCCAGACTTCGTACGAAGCTGGCGAGCCCGTCCCGCAGTGCCTCCGCTGCAGGATCTGGTGGGTGGTCGTCCGCTCTCACCACCCCCGTGGGTGACGCCGGTGCGATGATCAGACCGGTGACGAACGCCGTGATGACCAATGTGCGCAGCCACGTGACGAAGCACATGATCTGCCCCCCTGTTCCCCCGTCCAGCGACGGGCCCCTCGTGGAACTGACCCAATCCGGCGTAATACCGAGGAACTGACGCGTCAAGTCAAGTTTTCATGGGCCATATTCCCCATCCACCTGAACCTCGACCTCACCTTCACCCCCGAACTGTCTGTGGGGTGCACCTGTTTCCGCCCGTTCCCCGCGGACGGTTCGCCGGGGTCAGTTGCGGGGGAGGGCGGTGCAGGGTTGATCGGGACCGCAGACGTCGGTGAGCTCACCGTCGAACAGGAAGGCGGCCTTCTGGACCCGCACGTTCGCGTCGGCGCGTGGGTCTTCGTGGCTGTCGCGACTGCTGCGGGGTGGGGTGCCCTCGAACGGGATCGGATCGGAGCCCGAGTCCCACACGATCAGCCCGGAGCCCTCCCACGGGTCGTCGATGTCGTCGACCGGGTACGGGATCGCGTCGAGGCCCCATCCCGGCTCCACCTCGCCGCTGCGGCCGGGCGCCGTGACGGGACGATGGACGGGCACCCCCATCGTGCGAGCGGCGATGAACGCGGAGATCTCGGTCACCTGCCAGTCGCCGAACGCCACGTGGAACAGCACCTCGGTGGTGGGCGTGTCCGGGAACGGATCGCTCACCACGTTGTGCACGTAGCCGGCGCCCTCGCCACGGTCCCACAGCATCTGGATCATCGAGACGATCAGCGATCGCTCGAGGGCGTCGGGGTAGGCGGGGATCAGGATCTCCTCGTAGGTGTCCCAGTCGACCGAGCGTGACAGCAGGAGGCTGTAGTTGATCCCCGGGACGCCGAGCACGGCGCGCTCGAGGTCGGGCGACACCGCCACGAGCATCAGTCCCATGATCCCACCCTGGCTGTTGCCGTCGTAGACGACGCGGGAGGTGTCGATCAGCGGCGAGTCGTCGGCGCGACGGAACGCCGGATGACCGCCCAGGCCGTCGTCGGCCAGCATCAGGCGACCCAGCACGATGTGGTGCAGCACGCCCTGCTGCAGACGGTCGGCCAGGGTGGGGAAGTTCGACATGTCGATCAGTGACGCCACCGCGTTGCCGATGTCGTCCCCGCTCATTCCGGCCCACTTCGTGGCGCAGTAGACGGCGTCGTACTCGTTCGACATCGCGCGCACGTTGCCGGCGTTGATCTCGCGTTCGCTGCCGAGCAGACCGTGGCCGTACTGCACCAGCCGCCCTGGGGCATCGCCGCTCAACACCGAGTCGGGCACGTTGCAACGGAACTCGACCTCGATCGTGCCGTTGGCGACGGGCAGTGCGTCCGGTTCGCCGAAGGTGTCGACGTCGCCGTAGTGGAAGCCGTTGCCGGGGCCGCCGTCGCCCGTCAGCCAGTTGGTGACGGTGTAGGTGCCGGTCACGACCCGTCCGATGGTGTCGATGTCGTCGGCGTCGGTCACCTCGGTGACCTCGAACGGCGGTGCCGATCCGTCGAGCGCTGCGAGTGTCTCGTCGCGGATGTGGAGCATCCGGCGTGCGGTGTCGTCGATGGTGGCGGTGGTGAACGTCCATGCGAGCTGCAGATCGCCACGGTCGATCCCTGCGGCGGCCAGATCGTCGAACATCGTCTCCATCTCGGGTCGCCGGATCTCGATCTCGTCGATCCCGGTCGCCAGTGCATCGCGGTAGGCGACGAACACCGGACCCGGTTCGACGGGCGAGCCGGTGGTGGTGACCAGACCGCGCAGGGCCACGGCGAATCGGTGGCCCGCCGGCAGCGACACGGCGGGGTGGATCACCAGCGTGCGGTCGGCGTCGTCGTCCACCGATGCATCCGGTTCGGCCCACAGCGGGATCCGATCACCGGTTGCCGTATCGATCAGCACCACCGTGGCATCGGGAGCGAGCGAGGCCCCGAGGTCGGTCCACGATGGGAGGTTCGACGCGTCGACGTCGAGGTCCTGCAGGTACGCGTGGAGTCGGGTGTTGCGCGAGAACCCGTCGTTACGGTTCCACTCGGGAATGTTCATCGCCACGCCGTCGGCGTTCACGGGTGCTGCGTCGGGTGGCAGCGCGACGCGCATCCCGGTGCTCGCCCTGCTGTCGTCGCCGGGCCGGACGTCGGATCGGGTGAGTGCGTCGCTCGGCCAGGGCAGGTAGCAGTGGCGCGTGTCGAGGGGATCGCACGCCGTGACGTCGGCTCCGATCGCCTCCTCGATCGCGGTGACGAGTTCGGGCGGAGCGGACGCCGGATCGGCAGCGGAGTCCGGTGGGTCGGTCGGCTCGGTCTCGGCCGTCCCGTCCGGCTCCTCGTCGCCCCCGGTCGGCTCGGTGGCGAGCTCGGTGCTGCCGTCCGTCGTCGGGGCGGCGGCAACTGTCGTGGTCGCGCCGGCGCCGTCGTCGCCCGAGCACGAGGCGGCCACGAGGGCGAGCAGGACGAACGGCGCGGCATGTCGGATCCCCATGGATCGGGACCGTAGGCGAAGGGGGCGGGTGCCGGAGCACGTCCGGTGCTCTAGGGTTCTGCTGGCCCGCTCGCCGACCCTCCCGGTCGTCCACACCGCGGCCGGCGCCCCCGACGAACCATGTTGAGCTTCATCCAGCCGTCGGAGCACCAGGTCCTGGTGTTCCTCGTCCAGATCGTCATCCTCCTCGCGGTGGCCCGTCTGCTCGGACAACTGTGCCGTTCCATCGGTCAGCCCTCGGTGGTGGGGGAGTTGGCCGCCGGTGTGATCCTCGGTCCGTCGATCCTGGGTCGCGGTGCCCCCGACGTGTTCGACTGGATCTTCCCGGGCGATGCCGTGCAGTCGGGCATGTTGTTCACCGTCGGCTGGCTCGGCGTGATGCTGCTGCTGGTCGTGACCGGCTTCGAGACCGATCTGACCCTGATCGCCCGACTCGGACGCGCCGCGTTCTGGGTCACGGCGGGAAGCCTGCTCTTCCCGTTCGCGTTCGGGTTGGCCGGCGGAGCCCTGGCACCCGACTCTCTCGTGGGGGCCGACACGGATCGGCAGGTGTTCGCGCTGTTCCTGGCGACCGCGCTCACGATCTCGTCGCTCCCGGTGATCGCCAAGATCCTCACCGAACTCCGTCTGCTGCGACGGAACTTCGGACAGCTCACGCTCGCCTGTGGCATGGCCAACGACGTGATCGGGTGGGTGCTGCTCGGCCTCATCGCCGGGCTGGCGAGCTCGGGCCGGCTCGACCTCCGCAGCCTGCTCACGACCGTGGCCGGCCTGGTGGTGTTCCTGGCGATCGCCGCCGCCGTCGGCCAGCGGATCGTCGACGCCGTGCTGCAGGCGATGCGCCGCCGCAACATCGGTCTCGGGGGCTGGGTCACCATGTCGATCATCCTCGCCATCGGGCTCGGGGCGATCACGCAGGCGCTGGGTGTCGAGGCGGTGTTGGGCGCCTTCATCGGCGGGATCCTGCTCGGACGGTCGCGGTACGCCCGTCACGACGTCGAAGAGCAGCTCGAGACCATCACCGTGTCGTTCCTGGCTCCGATCTTCTTCGCCACGGCGGGGCTCCGGGTCGACATCTCGCTGCTGGGTGACCCCGAGGTGCTCCTGTGGACGTTCATCGTGATCGCCCTCGCCACGGCATCGAAGTTCGTCGGATCGATGCTCGGCGCTCGTGTGGCGGGACTCGATCGTCGGGAGGGAATGGCGCTCGGCACCGCGCTCAACGCCCGCGGTGCACTCGAGATCGTGATCGCCACCGTCGGCCTGTCGCTCGGCGTGCTGAACGACGCCTCGTACGCCATCGTGGTCGTGATGGCCATCGTCACCTCGGTGATGGCGCCACCCCTGCTGCGCATGCTGGTGAGGGGCTGGGCGGGCAGTCCCGAGGAGCAGGCACGGCTGAAGCGCGAAGAGCAGATGGCCGCCAACCTGCTGCTCAAGCCGGGTCGCATCCTGATCCCGACCCGGGGTGGTGTGGCATCGCGCTACGTGGCGTCGATCGTCGGCAGTGGTTTCCCTCCGGAGGCACCCGTCACGCTCATGATCGTCGGTGACGATGCGAAGACCCGCGACGTGTCACACGTCGAGGAAGCACTCGGACCGCGGCTCGTCGAACACGTTCGCATCAGCGGCGATCCGTCCGAGAGCGTGGTGAGCCAGTCGGTGCTGGGGTTCGACGTGGTGGCGAGTGGACTCGCCCCCACGCCCGATGCCGCGCCGATCGGTCCCATCTCGAGCGCGGCGCTCACGGGTTCGCGACTGCCCGTGGTACTGGTGCGCCCGCCGAGATCGGTGGCGACCGCCGAGACACCGCGGGTGCCGCGCTTCCGTCGGATCCTGCTCCCGGTGTCGGCGGCGCGCCCGTCGCGTGCCGCCGCCGAGTTGGCCGTGGCGGTGGCCGCTGCGTCGGGGGCGACGCTCTACCTGCTGCACGTGAGCGCTCCCCGCGACACCGGGCCCGTGCGGCGGATCATCCGCACCACGTTGCGGAGCCACGAGCGCATCGTGGCCTCGTACGCCGATCCGGTGGGCGAGCGGTTGATCGACGCTGCCGAGCGGAACGCCCGCGAGAACGGGGTCGAGGTTCGCCGGGTGCTCGTGAACCACCAGTCGCGCGGCGGTGCGATCGTGGAGGCGGCCGACGACCACCGCTGCGATCTGATCATGCTCGGCGTCGAGGTGCAGGACGCGGCCGGCGAACCGTTCCTCGGTCAGACCGCCGAGGTCGTGCTGTCGAACTCCGACGCGAGCATCGCGCTCGTCGCGCTGCCCTCCCGCTGAAGCCGCTCGCGTGGCGTCACGGGCAGCGCCGCCCGATTCGGCCACCCACGGGTGGACACTCGGGTTACCCGTTGGTAACTTGTGGGCATGACGGACTTCTCGCTCAACCTCAACGAGGACCAGCTGCAGATCCAGAAGTGGGTCCACGACTTCGCCGAGGGCGTCATCCGCCCCGCCGCCCATGAATGGGACGAGCGCGAGGAGTTCCCGTGGCCGGTCGTGCAGGAAGCCGCCCAGATCGGTCTCTACGGCGTCGACTTCCTGATGACCGCTTTCGGCGACGAGAACGGCCTCACCCTGCCGGTGGCCGTCGAGGAGCTCTTCTGGGGTGACGCCGGTATCGGTATGGCCATCATGGGTACCGCCCTCGCCGCCGCCGGTATCTCCGGCAACGGTACGCCTGAGCAGACGATGGAGTGGGTGCCGCAGTGCTACGGCACCGCCGACGACGTGAAGCTCGGTGCGTTCTGCGTGAGTGAGCCCGACGCCGGCTCCGATGTGTCCAGCCTCCGCACCAAGGCCGTGTACGACGAGGCCAACGACGAGTGGGTGCTCAACGGCACCAAGGCCTGGATCACCAACGGCGGTATCGCGGACATCCACGTGGTGGTGGCCACCGTCGATCCCGACCTCGGTTCGCGCGGACAGGCCAGCTTCGTGGTGCCCCCCGGCACGAAGGGCCTGTCGCAGGGTCAGAAGTACCTGAAGCACGGCATCCGGGCCAGCCACACCGCCGAGGTCGTCCTCGACGACGTGCGCGTGCCAGGCCGCTGCCTGCTGGGCGGCAAGGAGAAGCTCGACGCCAAGATCGCCCGCGCCAAGGAGCGGCTCGCAGGAACCGGTAGCGCTACCGCCAGTGACGGCGGCGGCAAGCAGCCGGCCATGGCCACCTTCGAGGCCACCCGTCCGGCGGTGGGCGCCCAGGCGCTCGGTATCGCCCGCGCCGCCTACGAGTACGCGCTCGAGTACGCCAAGGAGCGCCACGCGTTCGGCCGCCCGATCATCATGAACCAGTCGATCGCGTTCAAGCTCGCCAACATGATCACCGAGATCGATGCCAGTCGCCTGCT